>JBEKLQ010000003.1:0-100041 GCA_050010115.1 Acidimicrobiales bacterium
TTCTGGGGGGCGTTCTCGGTCGGCGACCTGTTCATCTTGAACTTCCTGACCATCGCCACCGAATTCATCGGTGTGAGCCTGGCGCTGGGGTACTTCGGCATCAGCGAGTACCTCTCCGTGCCGATCGCCGCCGTCGGGCTGATCCTCATAACGGTTTCCGGCAGCTTTCGCCGCTGGGAACGCTTCATGTACGTCTTCGTGTTGGCCAACTTCCTGGTCATCCCGCTGGCCATCTTCAGTCACCCCCACCAAGGATCCTTCCTTCACGGTCTGACCGTTCCGGGGGTGAGGGGCGGATTCACCTCCACATCGGTGCTGCTCATCATCGCCATCGTGGGAACCACCGTGGCGCCCTGGCAGTTGTTCTTCCAGCAGTCCAACATCATCGACAAGCGGATCACCCCGCGGTGGATCAACTACGAGCGGGCCGACACGTTCATCGGCTCGGTTGTCGTTGTCTTCGCCGCGTCGATCCTGGTGGCCGTGCCCGCAGCCGCCTTCGCCGGGACGAAGGCCTTTGGAAATTTCACGGACGCTGCCGGTGTCGCCCACGGGTTGGCGCACTACATCGGCCACGCGACCGGGGCGATCTTCTCGATCATCCTCCTCAATTCGTCGATCATCGGCGCAGCCGCCGTGACGTTGTCCACGTCGTACGCCTTCGGTGACGTGTTCGGCGCCAGGCATTCGCTGCACCGCGGGTGGCGCGACGCCAAGCTCTTCTACGGCACGTTCTCCGGGATGGTGGTGCTGGCCGCCGGGCTGATCCTCATTCCCGGCGCTCCGCTCGGGCTGATCACCACGGGAGTGCAGGCCCTCGCCGGCGTGCTACTGCCGAGCGCCACGGTGTTTCTCCTACTGCTCTGCAACGACAAGGAAGTGCTGGGGCCATGGGTGAACAAGTCATGGCTCAACGTGGTGGCCACCGTCATCGTGTCGGTCCTCTTGGCGCTGTCCCTGGTCCTGATGGCGACGACCATGTTCTCGAGCATCAACGTCAAGGCGCTCACCCTCATGCTCGCTGCGGCGCTCCTCGTCGGCTACGCCGTCGCCGGCGTGTTCTTCGTGCGGGGAAGGCGAAGGCGCCCGCAAGCCGAGCCCGTATCCCGCCAGCGTCGGGACACGTGGCGGATGCCGCCGTTGAGCCTCCTTGGTCGACCCAAGTGGTCCCGCGGAAGGCTGACAGGTATGTACCTACTTCGCTGCTACCTCGTCGTCGCCGTGCTCCTGCTCCTCGTCAAGGCGATCGAGCTCGGCGTGCACAAGTGACAGGTCGCCGGTGCTCATCGCTCTGCACGCAGGCAGGCGACACGGTACCCCAGCCCCAGCCCCAGCCCCAGCCCCAGCCCCAGCCCCAGCCCCAGCGCCATCCTTCTCGGGCAACTCGTGCCGCGAAAGTGTTCTCCGACATCTTCGCGGCGCGAGTCGGCACGCTAAAAAGCTGAGCAGCCACAGCCGCCGACGCGTGACCAGGACGCCGTGAGATGCGTCTTCTGTACCCGGCGCAAGAAACCCCGGCCCGCCCCGCGGGGGACGGCCCCGGGGCGAGGGGACGGAGGGCCCACGACCGGCGACAGACGGCGGAGGGGAGGCGGGAAGAGAGGCCGGAGGCGAGAGGCGAGAGGCCGGAGACGAGAGGCCTGCGGCGAGAGGCGAGAGGCGAGAGGCGAGAGGCGAGAGGCGAGAGGCCGACCCTGCTTGACGAGCCCGATCCGACCTCTACTTTCGAAGCGCCTCGGGCCAGCCCCCGTCCAGCTCGATCACATCATCGTCGGGTTGGAGAACCGTGACGGCTACAGGCAGGCGGTTCCGGCGGCACTGACGGGACGGAATTGGGTTCATCATGATGAGTGACATCACACCGAACGCATTGCCGTGGTTCTGGCAGGATCGCATCCGTTGGGGAACCGCCCGAGACTACGAATATCGCTCTGCCAGCGGCAACCCAGGTCCGCCACTGTTGGCGTAGTTCCCGACGGCAGTGCAAGCCGTGTCCGAAGGACACGACGCCCCCGTGAGAGCGCTGGACGTGGCGGCGGCGGGGTTCGGGGTGGCCTGGATGGTCCAGCTGGTGCCGGTCCAGCGCTCGGCGAGCGTCTGGTACTAGCGGGGCGGAAGGAACTCCCGACGGCGATGCGAACCATGGCTGAAGGGCACGACACCCCCGTGAGGAAGCTGTTGAAGCCGGTCCAGCTCTCCCCCACCCCAGTTCGGGTTTCCCTCTGACAACGAAGTGAGGCCTTCACGTAAGGGTCTGAGCAGGACAGCCGGGCCACGAGAGCTGGCCACCCACGGGATAGGGCACGGCAGCCCACACGAACACGAAGTGGCCGCGAGCCTCGTCAGCGTCGCTTCGGCAAGCGAGGGTCGGCATCGGTGGTGGTCAGGCTGAGCTCCTCGAGTTGGCGCACAAGGGCGCGGAGTCGCTTCTCGTTCTCGAACCACGACCGGTACTCCTCCACCTGCTCGGCGCTGAGCGAGCGGCTCACGGTCTTGGCGCGGACCTTTCGCGTCCAGTATCAGTAGGGACCGTGCAGGCGAATCCAGGGGAGGCATCGCACCGCGCTCGCGGAACAACAAGGGCACGCGGCAGAGAGAATGGTGCGAACGCGAACGTGCGCTCCGCCGCCGGCTGGGCGCGGATGAGTCCGGGGTGACGAACCGGCGGGCAGCCTGCGAAAGTGGCGACCCGTCGGACCGGTAAGCGCAGCCTCGATGCTGTCCTGCCTGTCAGATCAGGATCGGTGGGCCGATGAGGAACTCGAAGTTCCCCTTCCCGACCGAGAGTTCGAGGGTCCGGATGATCCGGTCGGGGTCGTCATAAGGGCCGGCCACGTACATCGGCCTGCCGTGGCGCCCGAAGCGGATTGTGCTCGGACCGCTCCAGGTCCCGAGGTGGCCGGCGCACTCGGGGAAGCCGCCGGCCGCCTCGAAACCGAGCCCGCGCGCGTACTCGACAGCGCCGAAGACGAGGTGCTGGGCCAGCTCGATCGGGGCGGCGAGCGGATCCGAGTCGTAAGCGCTGAAGACGGCGCGGTTGAACATGCACAGCTCCTCGCGGCCCATGATCCGAGGCCCGATCGTCTCTTTCACCCCCAGGCAGTGCGTGTCGACCAGGTAGCTGCAGACAGAGACCCTGGTCCTGTGATGTTCGCGGGCGACGACGACGCTTGCCAAGCCCACGCATCCCTCTGCTCGGCTGGACACGAGATGACACCTCGCCCTCGAATTTCAACAACGCGGTAACGGTCCAATGAACACTTCGACGGGCAAGGGAGCCCGTCGCGATACAGGTCGGCCGCGTCTGGACGTCCTCGTTGCTGAGCTTGGGACCCGTCGACGTCGGGGTCGGCCCGCCTCGGCGACGCGGTCGCTCCGGGTGGCCGGCACGAACAGGTACGAGACCGGAGGCCATCGCCGCGTCAGTACCGTCACTCCGAGATCGGGGGGCGTCGGGCGCCACGGATCGCGTCGATCACAGCCGGGTAGGCGGACGGATCGAAGTTGACGTCTATGAGGGTGGGCCCGTCCGTGACGAGCGCCTCGTCCAGCGCCCGCCGGTACTCGGCCAGGTCGCCGACCCGGTGGGAGGCGAGGCCGAACGCCGCACCGATGGCTGCAAAGTCGGTCGGGGAGTAGCGCACGGCTCCCTCGCCGCCATGGCCCTCCGGTCGTTGCTTGATGGCGATGAGGCTAAGCGTGGCGTCGTTGAACACGACGATGATCACCCGCAAGCCGAGACGGGCCAGCGTCTCCAGCTCGGCGAGCGCCATGCCGAGGCCGCCATCGCCGGTGAAGCACACCACGTGGCGGTCAGGATGGACGAGGGCGGCGGCGGCCGCGGCCGGGAGCGCGAAGCCCATCGTCGCCAGACCACTGGAGACGAGCAGCTCGCCAGGCTCCTCCACTCCCCACAGCGGCACGGACACGAGCATGTGCGCCCCCGCATCGACCGTGGCGATCGTGCCCGCCGGGGCGGCCGAGCGAGCTTCCAGGACCACCTGCTGCGGCGTGAGTCCCACCGGCATGGCCAGCACCGCGTCGAGCAGGCGCTGGCGAGCCGCTCGCCCTTCCTCGGCGCCCGCGCCCGCCGCCCAGCCGGTGCGCAGATCGGCGGTCAGCTCAGTGAGGATCTCGCCGAGGTCGCCGACCACTTCTGCGACAAGCCGCTCGCCGAAAAAGGCGCTGTCGTCGACCGCCCACGTACCGAGGAGGACGACGGGCGCGTCGTAACACCACGGCCCTGGGATCAGTTCCACCGGATCGAGACCGACACCGACGATCAGGTCGGCGGCTTCCAACAGGCCAGCCTCGATGGTGCCGCCGGTCGCCACCCCGGCAGCGGTGCCGGAGCTGTCCGCCACCAGCCCTCGTCCCTTGTACGTGGTGAGCACCGGTACGTTCCCCGCGCCGACGAAGCGTCGCAAGGCGGCGACGGTCGCGCCCCTGCGATGCGCGGCTGTCGCGACGGCGCCGACCCCGGCGATCACCACGGGGTGCCACGCGTCGCGCAACGCTCGACGTGCCACGCCAAGCGCGCTCGCGCTGATGACGCCCGCATCGGGCGTCGCCGCCAGGACGGCGCTGGTCGAGATCGGCGCCGGTGGCGCGGCGGGGTCGAGGTCGATGTGGACCGGGCCCGGTCGGCCACGGGTGGCGAGGGCGACTGCCTCTGCCGCCTGCGACCGGGTGTCGTGCGGGCCGAGGCGGACCGAAGCCTTGGTTGCGGGGCCGAGCATGGCTTGCTGGTCGAGGCGTTGGTGCGAGACCCGGCTCTTGTCAGCGGTGGTGACGCAGTCGGTGATGAGCAGCATGGGCTGGCGGTCGAGCAGCGCCTGGGCCGCGCCGTTCACCGCGCTCGCCGCCCCCGGGCCCCGGGTGACTATTGACGCGCTCGGCCGGCCGGTCAGCTCGCCCGTGACCGCGGCCATGATGGTCGCGGCGGTCTCGCCGTGAGCCAGGACGAACCGGCTGCCGGCCGCCTCGGCGGCGCCCACGACGTCGAGGTTGGCGCCGCCGCCCGGCACGCCGTAGAGCAGATCGACTCCCGCCTCACGCATCGCAGCCGCCAGCTCCTCTGCCATCTCGACCAAGGTGAGCGGTGGCGCGGTGTCGCCGGACCCGCGGGCGCTGACGGAATCGGGCGTCTGCTCGCTGGTGCCGCTCACTGCTGGCTCGCCCCCATGCGGAATCGGTAGGAGTACCTGGCGGGGTTGAAGTAGTTCACCGCGAGCTCGAGGACACGGTGGTCGGCGTCGAAGTAGACGCGGTCGATGCGCAGCACCGGCTCACCCGGCACGACGTCGATCTCTTCGCAAAGGCCGGCCGGGGCGGGCACGGCGGTGATGCTCTGGTCGGCACCGGCGATGGGCGTGCCGGCCAGCGACTGCACGACGCTCAGCACGGTCATCTGCTGGCGGGCGCGCGCCTCGCTCAGCTCCGCGACGTCGAAGAGGCCGCGTCCGAGCGGGACCGGCAGGTACGCCTTCGTGACGCAGAACGGCTGGCCCTCGTGGAACCGGCGGAACGTGACGGTCACGACGTAGTCCGTTTCGAGGCCGAGGCGGCCAGCAGCCTCGAGCTCCACCCGGACCGCCGGCGGCTCGACCACTTCGAGCTCGGTGTCGACCGCGATCGTCATCAGGTCTTCGATCGACCCGCTCGGCCGCAGGTACTTCGGCCCGTGCTCCAGGGCGAACGTGCCTCGCCCCGGCACCCGGTACACGACCCCCTCGGCGACGAGCTCCTGAAAGGCTCGGCGAACGGTCTGGCGGCTGAGCCCCAGTGCGGCGCTCAGCTCCGCCTCGGTCGGAAGCCGCTTGCCTCCGGTGTAGCGCTGGTTGCGCACGTCGCGCCGGAGCCGGTCGGCCAGCACTCGGTACGCCACCGGTGGGCTACTCGCGGTGTCCAGCCGGTCGTCGAGGTTCTGAGCCATGCCTCCAGTAAATGGCCGTACAAGAACGATAGTCAAGTCAGCTTTGTGCAAAGATCTCCTTGACACCGGTCGGTTCTGGACGGCAGAGTGCCGCTGTAAAGGGCCGGACATAATGGCCGGAGCGAGCGGACCGCTCGACGATCTCGAGCTGGCCGTACGGTGAGCCGTTCCATCTCCACGATTGCAATCAACAGACAGCCAGGAGGATCCCAACGATGAGCATCAAGGTGGCGCAGTTCCTCGACGTGGCGGAAGGCCTGCAGCCGGGGCAATTCTCGGTCGGCGGGCATGACCAGGTCACGTCACTCGACGACCTGCCCGAGATCTACAAGCCGTTGCTCACCCGCCCGATCCCGGTGATCCTCGGGCTCATCGGCAACGACGGGCGAGTGAACATGACGCCGATGTGGTTCGACTACGAGGGCGACAAGGTGCTCGTCAACGTGGCTACCCACCGCAAGAAGGTGGAGTGGATCCGGGCCCGCCCGCAGTTGTCGATGCTGCTCGTCAACCCGGACAACGCCTACCACTGGGTGAGCATCAAGGCCACGGTGGAGCGCGAGCTCCTCGAAGACGACCCGGTCGAAGGGCCGCGGGTCACCGCCCAGCTCGACAAGATCTGGACGAAGTACACGCAGAATCCGCCGCCCTACGGCCTGCGTGACCCGGCGATCAACGAGCGGCGCGTGCTGTTCGAGTGCCGCATCGATCGGGTGGCCACCTTCGGCAAGCCCTAGTCGTCGATGCCCCCGCCCCTGCGCGTCGCCGTCGCCGGAGGCTCCCTCGGGGGCCTCACGGCGGCGCTGGTGCTGCGAGACCTCGGTCTCGACGTGACGATATACGAGCGATCGACGACCGAGCTTGAACAGCGCGGCGCCGGCATCGGCTTCCTGCCGGCCAGCTACCGCTACCTCGTCGAGCGCGGCGGTTGCGCGCTCGACGACATCAGCGTCGTGACCGACCGTATCCGCTACCTCGACCTCAGTGGGGCGGTCACCCACGAAGAGGCCCACACCTACCGGTTCAGCTCGTGGAACACCGTGTACCGCAGGCTGCTGGGGTGCTTCGGCCGCGACCGCTACGTCCTCGGCTCCGAGGTCGAGGACTTCGCGCCCCACTACGACGTCGTCGATCTCAAGCTCGCCGGCGGCCGTACCGACAGCGTCGACCTCCTCGTCTGCGCCGACGGGATCACCTCGCGGTCGCGGCGCACGCTGCAGCCCAGGGTGGCACCGGCCTACTCCGGCTACGTCGCCTGGCGCGGCATGGTGCCCGAGAAGGACCTGACGGCTGAGGTCGCGTGGGCGCTCGGTGACGCCATCACGTACTTCGTGTATGCGAACAGCCACATCCTCGTATACCCGATCCCCGGGATGGACGGCTCCGTCGAGAACGGCGAGCGGCTCATCAACTTCGTCTGGTACCGCAACTATCTGCCGGGCGGGGACCTTGACGGTGTGCTCACCGACATCAACGGCGACAAGCGGGAGACGTCGCTGCCTCCCGGTGCGGCCCGCGCCGATCACATCGCCGAGCTAAAGGCGACGGCCGTGGCGCGGCTCCCGGCGTGCATCGCGCGGGTGGTGTGTACCACCGAGAGCCCCTTCCTCCAGGTGATCTTCGACGTCGAGTTGGAGCAGATGGCGTTCGGGCACGTCTGCCTGCTCGGTGACGCCGCTTGGGTGGCCCGCCCCCACGCCGCGGCGGGGACGGCCAAGGCGGCCGCCGACGCGTGGGCGCTCGGCGACGCGCTAAGGCAGCACGACGACGTCGCCGAGGCGCTGACGGCGTGGGAGCCTGGACAGATGGAGCTCGGCCGCCAGCTCGTCGAGCGCACCCGCCGGATCGGCCGGCGCTCACAGGTCGACGGCACCTGGACCCCGGGCGACCCCGAGCTCCTCTTCGGCCTATTCCGGCCCGGCGAATGAGCTCGCCTCGCCAGGAGCTCGCTGCGTCCATGGCAGCGGCGGCCACCGCGGTGTTGGAGTCGCTCGACCTGGCCGAACGCGAGGTGGCCGCGTGGCCCTTCCCATCCGATGGTGAGAGGCAGCGGTGGTTCTACACGCCCACCGACCACGGCGGGGTCGCGCTGGGTGACCTGCGCCCCGGGCAGCAACGGCTTGTCCTCGAACTCGTCGCCAGCGGCCTGTCGCGCGCCGGCTACGTCACGGTCTCCACGATCATGGGCCTCGACAACGTGCTCGACCAGCTCGAGGCGTGGACGGCGATGTGGGGTCGCGAGCGGGGACGCGACCCGGGCCGCTACTACCTGAGGATCTTCGGCGATCCGTTGAGCGACCGCTCGTGGGCATGGCGCTTCGGCGGGCACCACGTGTCGATCAACCACACCGTGGTCGACGGCCGGGTCGGCGCGACGACGCCGTGCTTCCTCGGCGCTGATCCAGCCAGTTCGCCGCTGCTCGGGCCGCACCCGCTTCGGCCGCTGGCTGGGGCAGAAGATCTCGGCCGTGAGCTGGTGCGATCGCTCGACGACGCCCAGCGCACCCAGGCGATGGTGTCCGAGGTCGCGCCCGTCGACATCGTCGGAGCCAACCGGGCGCGCATCGGCGAGGGAGATCTGCCGCTGCCCCTGGCGGATGTGTGGCGGGGCCGCTTCGATGGGGAGCTCGGGAAGGCAGTGGACGCCTACCAGGAACACGCCGAGCGGGTGGCTGGCCTCACCGCCGCGCACCTCGACGCCGTCCGGCTCTCCCTCGACCCGAAGGGCATCCGAGCCTCGTCGCTGTCACCGGAGCAACAGCAGATTCTCCGGACCCTCCTCGACGTCTACGTCGGGCGCATCCCCGACGCGGTGGCTGACGAGGAGGCCACGAAGTACCAGGGCGAGCGCCTCGACGAACTGGCGTTCGCGTGGGCCGGTGGCGTCGAGCCTGGCGAGGGCCACTACTACCGAGTCCAAGGCCCTCGGCTGTTGATCGAGTACGACAACACCCAGCGCGGAGCGAACCACGTCCACACCGTGTGGCGCGATCCCGACGACGACTTCGGAGAGGACCTGCTGCGGGCTCATCACCTGCAATCACACCACCTCCCCGACTGATCGGGCGGGCCAGAGGTTGCCCGCCGCCGGCTCGACACCCCCAAGGCCATTCCGGCGCAGGCACGTTGTCCGGTCGCCTGATTCCCGCCGAAGCGCAACTCGCCGTCGACGCCGAGGAGCGAGATGCGGTCCGCTTCGAGACCCACCGTCGTCGGGCGGCAGCGCGAGGTCCACCCCGGCACGGGCAAGACAGCTGTGGTGCGGCGAGTGCCACGACCGAGGCGACGAATCACGGATGATCGTCAACCGAGCAATCGGGCAGCGAGGGGGCGAGTACTTCTACTACTTCTGTCGCGGACGCCAGCGGCATACCTGCGAGAGCCGACACCTCGACGTCGCGTCGGTCGAGTCGGGCCAGGCGTGCGAACACAGGCGACGACGATGTCCTTGTGGACGTCGAGGCCACTGCAGTGCTCCACGATGACGTCCATCACGTCCTCCTCTCCTCAATCGATGGAGGGCCGCCTGGAGGGACCTCATCGTAAGGAATCTGAAGTTCGTGCTCGAAGCAACACTGTGTGGTGCCCGAGGTCCCCGCGCCTGCTGGCCGGACTGGCGCTACTGGCACACCGATTCTTCCGACCGGCTGGCGACAGCCGGATAGCCAGGTTCCTTCGCGTTGGTGGGTACGTCGCGATCCTGGCCCTGATACCGGCCAAGGCCATTGTCGAGCAGTTCGCCTTCCAGCCGCCACGTGGGGGTATTGATCTGCGCCTGTATCGTCTTATCAGTGGCCCGGACAGTTGGTTAGGCGAGATCCTGTTTCTGGTCTTCATGGCGCTGTACGGGGCTGCCATCCTCTGGATGACCTCGCAGCGGTCTCGGGTTGCCCCGGCCACGCTCGCCATCGGTACCGGTGCGGGCATTGTTCTCGGCGTCATGTACGCGGTGGCGCCTCTTGACTCGAACGGGCCTCCTACCAATCCGTGGCTACCAGGAGCCGATATAGATCCACCTGTGGTGCTCGCATGGATCCTGCTGTTTTGCGCCCCGGCGGTGGCTATGGTTGCAGCCGAGCGACGCTACTCCGGATCGGGCAGCTCACCTCCGCTCGCCGGTGCCAAGAGCCGCCAAGTCGTGACGGCAGGGCTCCTCACGAACCTTGTCGGCGCGTTGTTCGTCACCGTTCTCGGCACTGGCACGCCGAGCACGGCCGCGCAGTCGAATTTGAGATGCTTCACACGGCGGCAATCGCCGCTTGATCACACCAGACCCGAACTGGAAGCTGATTCTTCAGCAGTCCCCTTCGAGTCGCGTTCAAGTCCTGTTTCCGACGCCGGCGGGACCTGGAACGGGTAGATGGAGCGTGTGAGCGCGGGCCTCGGAGTAAGGGCGCGAAGGAGTCCTTCGGCTCTGGCTTCGTGCAGCCGAGCGGCGTAAGCAGGACCGTGCAAGGGGAGCGTTGTTCTCGGCGTCGTAATCACTAGACGAGCACAAACGGAGGATGGTCGCCGTGACACATCTATCGATAATGCTGAGCCGTCATCTGCGGGTGGTCGTGCTCAGCGTGGCAATCACCACCTCGTCGGTCGTCACCATGGCGGGGTGTGATCAGTCGGCCTCGGTCTCTTCCCGCATAGCACCGGGCCAAGCCGTCGCAACAGAGTTCGTTGCGACGTCACGCGCGGTGGCCGGCGGCCAGAGCCTGCGTCAAGTGTTGCCGGCAGGCGCCTCGACGACGTGGGCATGGACCGCCAACATGTCCGGTCGCGGCGCCCAAGGAATCGAGCGGACCACTGACGGCGGCAGTCACTGGACGGACGTCACCCCGCCCGGTCTGGACGATCAGGTCGGCGACCACTACATCAACGGCTTCTTCGCTCTCGGCGCCGATCACGCCTGGGTCGCCTACGGAGGTGTGTCCGAGGCCGACACGCAGACCATCACCGCTACCTCCGACGGCGGACGTCACTGGAAGATCGTCGGTCGTCAGCCGAACTTCGACACGTGCGACCTCGACTTCGTCACGCCTTCAGACGGCTGGTGCGCGGTGATCACCGCCTACAGGGGCTACGAAACCGTCACGCTCTACCGGACCACCGACGACGCCAAACACTGGCGAATCGTCTCTGAGACCGGAACGGGCACCAACCCTCCCGGATCGCTCCCGTTCCTCGGTGACAAGAACATCCAGTTCGTGAGGCCGAAAGTCGGCTGGACGCTCTTCGCGTACCCCACAGCCGTCCCTCCCCTCTACGAGACAACGAACGGCGGGAAGACTTGGGTCAAACGGCATGTGACGAAAGCCTCGGGCGATCTCGACCAGGGCTCGGGCTTCAGCAGCCAACCACTTCTCGAAGGTGAAGACGGGGCGGTCGGGTACACGATCGGTGGGCCGACGAAGAAGTCGGTCGTCTACGTGACCAACGATGGAGGCGCCGACTGGCGCCCGGTTACGCCACCAGGTCCGCCCGAAGGGTGGTTGGTGGACACGATCACGCCGCTGCGCTGGCGGCTGGTCAACGGCGATCGCATCCTCGCCACTGACGACGGCGGGAAGACTTGGCACACGATTACCACCAATGTCAGCTTTCAGCTCTTCTACGCCTACGACTCCCCGACGGCCCCGGTCGTCGATTTCGTGACGAGAGAGGTGGGTTGGATCGTGCTTGAAACTCCCGTCACGACGACCCTGTGGCGTACCACCGACGGGGGCAGCAAGTGGCGGCGTGTTGCTATACCTGGCACATAGCCTCACCCCATGGCCTGGCCCGTGACGCACACGCCTGACCTTCATGCACACTCACGGCACCGGACGCGGGCCGGCGGACGCTATCTCGGGCACGCGTTGCGGGTGACCGATTGAGAGACCGAACGATGCTCCTACGTTGTCCGATACGGATTCTGGCGTATTCGACACGTTGTCCCAACCAGCGCCGCCGGTTCCTTGCCGCAACCCTTCGCGTATCGAGGCGATCACTTTGTTCCCGATCACCGGATCGGCGAATAGGATCCGGTCACGGTCACTGAGGAGGGGCTCAAACGCGGCGCGCAAGGCATCGTCTCCTTGGCTGATCGCTTCGGATGATATGAACCCCGACGCAAACGTCGCTGCCGCCTCGGCTGGGTTGCCGGGGAGCAGTTCGACCGCGCGGGAGTCGATCTCCGAAAGCCCTTCAATCGCTCCCGGTACTCCCTAAACGGGCCGGCCCCGGACGCCACCCCAACTCTCGTCACCGTCCGGAGTCGGCGGCTGCAGTAGCGAGCGCAAACGGGCCGCCCCCGGAGAGACCGAGCGTTGCGAACCGCTCGACGCCCAGCTGCCCTGCGATGTTCAACGCATCGCGCCCAACGCTCAAGAGGCCGAAGAGGCAGGGCGACGAGCCTCCGCGGCCGGGACGGTCGAACGACAACAGCCTGAAGCGTTCTGCGGCCGCGATCTCGTCCCCGAACGCCAGATCCAAGCGGGAGCCCGGCGTGCCATGGAAGTACACTGGGGAACCGTTTGGGTCTCCGGCCTCACGGATCCGCACGGTCCTGTCCTCGACGATGACATCCCGCTCAGAAGTGGCCATGGCGGAGGGTAGCAAGCGCCCACCGCTCAACAGCGTGTCGTGTCGAGTGTCGGCCGTCTTGTCGCGGCGGCAGCGTCATATGTTCATGACAGACCAGGGCGTCGCCACCCTGTGGGTGCCGGAGTGTCTCCGAACGCCGGCTGAGTGACAGTCACCATCGGGTCGTGTTGGCCTCCGACCTGACAGGATAGGACGCATGGTGCACGTGACGGTGAGGCGAGTGGACTTCGGCTACTTCGTGCGGCCGGGAACCGAGACAGGCAGCGGTCAAGCTCGCGTCGAGCCGTGCCTCGGGTACCTCGTCGACCTTCCCGACGGAGCGCTCCTCGTGGACACCGGCATGGGTTCGCATCCCGACGTGGACGGCCACTACCGGCCCCGCAGACGGGCGCTGGACGCCGCGCTGTTCGAGGTTGGGGCCACGGTCAAAGACATCCGCTGGGTTACCAACTGCCACCTGCACTTCGACCATTGCGGAGGAAACCCGGCGTTCGCCGGCCGGCCGATATTCGCCCAGCGCGTCGAGCTGGAAACGGCCCGAACCACCCAGGACTACACCCTTCCCGAGCTCGTCGACCCGCCAGGCGTCACCTACGAGGTGCTCGACGGTGAAGCTGAGATCCTGCCCGGTGTCGTGGTGGTCCCAACCCCCGGCCACACAGCCGGTCACCACTCCGTGGTCGTACGGCGGCGAGATGGGACGGTGATCGTCGCCGGCCAAAGTCACGACACCGCGACCTCCTATTCAAGCGACGTACTTGGCTGGCGGGCCACTTGCGACGGACACGTCAACGAGCTCGCTGTCGCCCCGGCATGGATCTCACGATTGCAGCAGTTCGATCCAGCGCGGGTCGTCTTCGCCCATGACAACTCTGTGTGGGAGCCATAGGAAGGGTTGGCGGACCACAAATCAGGAGCGAGGATATCCCTGAATCCCGGGTGCGAGAGGGATGGGCACCGTCCCTGAACGCGGTTTGGAGGTGGTTATCAAACCGCTGTTGCGTGTCTTGAGGGGGTTGGAGTAAGGCCCTCAAGGTCGCAGAGCGCCGCGGTTCCAGATCGGGCCGATGAACAGGGAAGACGTTGTGATTTCGACAACGGAGTGGAGCTAATGAGACGTTACTCCAACCCCCCTGGCAGGGCCTCTGAACTGGGAGAACTCGTCCCAGCTGCCTTGCAGCGTAACACAACCGAAACAGAAACCAGCCCTCTCATCGACGTCAGCGGCGGCTCCGGAGGGAGGAGGTCGGGCATCTCGTGGAGGACTACGTCAACGGTGCCAGCGTCGAGGATCTGATTGTCGCCTACGGCGTCAACCGCACCACGGTCTACGCTCATCTCGATCGAGGTGGTGTCACTCGCGCCACCAGACCGCGCAAACTGTCGCACGCATATACCTCGTCCAGGAGGTCGACCATCGCACGCCACGACCTCCTGTCCGACAGCTCGTGATACCCCACCTCAGGTGGCCCTAACTGAGATGCTTTGGGGTTGGTGAAGCTGTGTTTGGCGCCGCCGTAGAGGTTCATCTGCCAGTCGACCCCAGCGGCGTGCATCTCCTCCTCGAAGGCCCCACGCTGTTCTGCAGGCATCCAAGGATCCTCGCTGCCGATGCAGACGAGTACTTTTCCTGTGATGTTGCGGGAGTCCTCCGGGTTGTGATCGGCCGAACCGGGGTGAAAACCGGTCACGGCCTTCAGGTCAGCATGATCTCTGGCTAGCTCGAGCATCATCACGGCCCCAAAGCAGTAGCCGATTGCAGCGATCTTCGCGGTGTCCACACGCGGCTCAGCCGAAAGGACGTTGAGCCCGGCCCGGCTGATGGATCTCATAAGGTTCGGATTCGTGCCCAGGTAGGTGAGCCGGGCCATCATCTCGTCGGGGTCTGTGTAAATGCGCCTACCGCCGTGATAGTCCATAGCGAAGGCGACGTATCCGAGCTCGGCCAGTCGGCGCGCCCGGTCTAGTTCATGGTCATCAAGTCCACCGGCCTCGTGAGCGACTGGTACCCCTGGTCGCTTTCTGTCACCTTCGGGCAGGACTAGTCGTCCAATCATGACCTTGCCGTCGGCCCTGTACTCCACATCTCGAGTCTGAAGCATCACCTGAATGTAAGCGCAGGGCGACCCCTGATCCAGCAGCGCAACGAGCGACAGATCGCCCGGATCCGCGCTCTTCACGGGTTGGAGTAAGCCCCTCAAGGTCATCGAGCGACCGGACAAGGAATCAGGGTGCTGAACAGCGAGAACGTTGTGAATTCGACAACGAGTGGAGGTGAGCGGACAGTTCGCGAACCGCCGTCTTACCCCCGGTGTGCAGGGGTTTCTTGATCTTGCCACGATGGCCGACTTGGTATAGATGCTATTAGAGTGCATTTCGTTATATTCTGACTTAACCCACCGGCGACCCCGGGCCTGCGTGGACAGTCGAGCAATGTGTGACTAGTATTCTGGTCATGTCAGAGACACTGCCCTTGGCGGAGATCAAAGCTCACCTCTCTGAGATCGTCGATCGGATAGAGCGCGAGCACGAGCGGATCGTGCTGACCCGGCACGGTCGGCCGGCTGCGGTGCTCATGAGCCCTGCCGACCTGGCCGCCATGGAAGACACGTTGGAGCTGCTCTCGGACCCTGCGGCGCTCCAGGAGATCCGGGCGGGTCGGGATGAGGTAGAGAAGGGACAGACAGTGAGTGCGGAAGCGCTGCGCGCCAAGTACCTCAACAAGTGACGGGCGGTGGCTACCGGCTTGTGGTGGCCGCCACCGCCGAACGCGCGCTTGCGCGACTCCCCGAGGCAGTCGCTGCCGCCATCGTCGAATTCCTGCTGGGGCCGCTCGTCGATGCTCCCCGCCGAGTCGGCCATCCCCTGCAGCGCGAGCTCGCCGGCCTGTGGTCTGCCAGGCGTGGCTCCTACCGCGTCGTGTACGAGATCGACGACGGTGCCGACGAAGTCAGCGTGCTGCGCATCGACCATCGCTCAGACGTGTATCGACCGCGCTGATGATCCGGTGCCCGCGTCGACGCCGCGAAGAACCGGAGGGCATCAACCTGTCCGGAGAACTTGGGGACAGCTCGCGGCACACGAAGTCACCGCAATGGTAGACAGCTGCCGTGGACATGCTCGTGTTGGGGGCGACTGGCCGTGCGGCCCAATCTGCCGTTCCCCTGCTCGCCCGGCAGGAGGAAATCGGAAGGATCATGATGGCCGGGCGCGATCTGGCCGCGGTCGATGCTCGGCGAGCAGAGCTCGGTGTTGATGCCATCACCGTCCAGGTTGACGCCACGGATGAGGCACAGGTTGCCGACGCGGCGCTCAACTGCGATCTCGTGCTGAACCTCGCGGGTTTGGACCATGCGACCCCGATCTCCGGAGCACGTGGCGCATTGGCCGCCGGCTGCCAGTATGTGGACATCGGGGCTTCTGCGACCGCCGTCCTGACGTTGTTGGGCTGGACGGATGAGTTCGAAGCTGCAGGACTGGCCTGTCTGCCATCGATCGGGCTTTGCCTGGAGCGATGAACCTGTTGGCCTGCCAGGCCGCTGCGCAGCTCGACCGCTGCGACTCGGTGTCGGTGAACTGTTGTCGCACAGGCGGCAGATCTCTATCGCGACGGGCTCTCGCTCGCCGCCATCGGCCACCGGTTCGGCGTCAACGCTTCACGGTCGGCAAGGCACTTCGACGAGCGGACGTGCAGATTCGCCCAAGACGCGGTTGGGCGAGCGCCTGAGCGGGAATTAGCTTGCGGCAGCGAGCTGGAGGACGGCCTCTCGTGTCCAGGCCGCCGACGGACGTGGCGCAGCGAGCTCGCGGTTGGGGATCCCGCCCGCCAGCCACACGATGAGCATTGTGGCGGCGCGTTTGGTGCCACTGCTTCCTCGACCAAGCGCACGCCTACCCGTCGTTCCGGCGCGATTGGCGACTCAAGCGGTGCCTGGTTAGCACCGCCCAGATGGAAAGATCTGGAGCCGTAGGGATCAATCCCGGTCGGTCGCCTCGCTGTGTCACGTCAGTCGTGGGCATCCTGGTTCCGGCAATACACGACGGTCGCGTGCCGTGGGCTATTGCCGCTACGTACCAGGTCGTACGTCGGTCGGCTTGGGTATCCGGTTGACGAGCTCCACCACCTCATGGGGGTGGACGACTGCGGGCAGGAGCAACTTCAGCAGGTCCATTAGGTGGAAGGTCTCCACCTCCAGGGTGGCTTTGGCACTCGAGGTGATGTGGCGGATGTCGAACCTCGTGGGTGAGACCGGGATGACCGGCTTGTCGAGTCGCAGGAGCCCGTAGACGGCCTCCATTGCGGTGCGGACGGAGGTCTCCACGGTGAAGACGCAGTCATCGTCCACCTCGACGAACTGGCCGAGGAAGCCGAGGTTGACGCAACCGTCGGGGATGACCCTCGGCCGGTCGCCGATGGCCCGGGGCATGAACTGGCTCGTGATGTAGGGCATGCCAGCAAGTGACACCTTGGCGTGGGCCAGGAACTCCTCGCCGCGGTCCCCGTACCCGACGTGATAGAGGAACTCGGTGAGGATCTCGTTCCCGGTGCACTCCACCATGGGCTTCTTGACGTAGTCGCCGACGTTGTTCCCTCGCAGTCCGTAGGCCCAGAAGACGTCCGCGTTGTCGGGCTGGCTCGGGAAGAAGGGCTTGGAGTGGATGATGAACCCCAGATCCCAGCCGGAATCCTTCACCGTGACGCCGCCCCCCGTGCCTCGCTTGTCGCCACTGACCTTCTCGATGTAGTCGACGAAGTCCGGGTAATCGACCAGGGTGACGAAGAACGAGATCCACCGAGTCTTCTCCGGCCAGCTGATGAACTTCTCCGGATGCCCGAACTTCGGGTCGAGCGCCGCCAGCTTCTCCCACAGGGTAAACACGCCGCGGTCGTGGCGGTCGAGGTTCCAAGGCACGGCGGTGCCATTGTCGCCATAGGTGGTGTTCTGGGTCAGCGACCCGTTGGTGAAGAACACGAGGTCATCGGCCGTGAGGTTGATCTCGGAACGACCTTCCGCCGACTGGATGGTGAGGCCCGTGACGGTGGTCTTCCCACCCTCTGATTCGAGGGCCATGTCGACGACCAGGGTCCCCAGGGCAAAGCGGACCCCCAGCCCTTGGAGCCAGACGATGAGCGGGCGGATGATGGAGTCGAACTCGTTGTACTCGGTGTGCAAGATGCCTTCCAAGCGCGGCAACACCTCGCCGAGGTGCATGAACCGCAGCTCGTAGCGTCGCATCTCCATGACGCTGTGGTAGTCGTCGAACGACAGGATCCGGGAGAACATCAACCAGAGATACGAGTCGAAGAAGCTCGGTGAGAACCAGTCACGGATGGACATGTCCTGCAGATCGGCTTCGGGTGTGACGAGCAGGCGAAGGAACTGTGCCGCGCAGTCCTTCGGAAGCATCGGTTGGGACTCGTAGTCCGCCTTGTGTCCCTGGTTCTCGATGATCCGCCAATGTGACGAGATCGGCTCGCGGCAATTGACCTCTCGCGTCTCGTCCAGGACGGTGCGCCCGAGTCGCTTCAGGGAGGGCACCTTGCTACAGAGGTACCAGAGGCACTCCATGTGCGCCTCGAGTTCCCGCTCGCCGCGGCAGACGTAGCCTGCCGATGCATCGCCGGTCCCGTCCATCGACCCGCCCAGGACCGATAGGTCCTCGTAGACCGTGATGTTGCCCGCTGGCATATGGGCATCGGTTGCCAGGAACGCTGCCGCAGCCAGGCCACCGATCCCTCCGCCGATGATGTGTGCGGTCTTTCGTTCGATGTCGTCCGGAATGGCGGCATTCACCTGATCGTAGAAGAGCATTTCGTCGCCTCACGTTCCCGATCTCTCTTCCAGCAGTTAACTCGCCATCTCCGGCAGTGACTAGGGCAGATGGCCTCTAATTCTGCGCCGGAAAGGACCTGGTTGCGCGTGTAGCCCATCCTGGAAGTGCCGTTACATCGCCCCAGGGTCTGATGGGGACCTCGGCGGCAACCCATCCGGTATCCACGCCCTGGCAAGACGGATCCAGGTTCGGGTCGGACAGATCCGGGAATTCTGCGTGAGCTTGTGACCACCGAGTTCTCCAACTCGGCGTACGCACCGAATCGGCATATGCGCCTCAACGGGTCGTCCCTAACGTGCGCCCGGAACAGCGCCGATGGCGCTCCTCAAAGTGCCGGCCGCGGGCGGCGGGCGCTCGCCAATTCGAGCATTTTGCGGCGCAGCTCAGGGGAAGCGCTCCTCGTCACTGCGGCCCGCGTCACGATCGCCGCTGGGTTTGAACAAGGAAACGAACCTGTCCGAGCGATCGGACACGAGAAGTAGCCCGCCACCAGGAGAAACGTTGTAGTTATTACAACTTCTCGTGGAGGTGATGGGACTATGTTCGAACCCCACCTGGTGCGCTGACCTGGGGAGATGTGGCGTCATCGCATGAACTGCGACTGAGCTCGGGTGCCTAGTGACCACCCGCAAGGTCGGCTACGGAAGTGATGGGACCATGGTCGAACCCGCCGGAGTGTCGCCGGCATCGACCATCGCCTGCGGCGACCCGAGGGGCGCCGCTACCCTCGCCCTGTGAGCAGCCAGCGAGTGCCCGGTGGGGTGGTGCACAACCTTCCCGCCGACCTACGCAAGGCGCTGATCGCCAACCCGATGGCGCTCGGAGCCTGGAAGGACATCACGCCTTTGGCCCGCAACGAGTTCATCTGCTGGGTCGAAGATGCCAAGCAGGCGACGACTCGAGAACGCCGCGTTCGCCGGACCCAGGAGGAACTGGAGGAGGGCCAGCGTCGACCCTGCTGCTGGCCGGGGTGCAAGCACCGCGAGCGCACCGGCAGATAGCGACCGGTCCTCGACCGTCCCTCACCTCCTGGTTGGCTTCGGCGGCCGGGGAACGCCGATTACCCATTGGGCGGCACGTCGCGCCCAGAGTTGGCAAACTGACGCCGCGTTCGTTGCCCGTCCCGAACCCGACCGAGGAGTGGCGTGAGAATGTCGTCGCCTGGGAGTCACTCGCTGAGCGTTCCGGGAGCGCGCCTGCACTACGAGGTACAAGGCTCAGGCCCTGTGCTCATGCTGGTCGGGCATCCCATGGGCGCTTTGGGATTTGCCGCGATCGCGCCACTGCTCAGCGAGGACTACACCGTCGTGACCTACGACCCCCGAGGCTTCGCCCGCAGCACGATTGACGACCCCGACCAGGATGCCGAGCCGGACCTGCTGGCCGACGACGTACGCCGCGTGCTCGAGGCGGTTGGCGACGGTCCCGCGCACGTGTTCGGCAGCAGCGGTGGCGCGGTCACGGCGCTCGCCTTGGTCGCCCGCCACCCGGGCCACGTGAAGACCCTCGTCGCCCACGAGCCCCCGCTCGCGCTGCTCCTGCCCGACGCCGAGGAGGCGCGCGCCGGAATCGAGGACGTCTACGACACTTACCGCGACGCCGGCATCGGCGCCGCGTGGCGGAGGTTCTCAACCTTCAGTGGCATCGAGATGCGCCCCCAGGGTGAGGACGGCACGCCGCAGTCGCCGTCGGCCGAGGCCGTTGCGACGAGCGAGCGCTTTTTTCGTCACGGCCTTCTGCCCATCGCTCTCTACCAGCCGGACTTCTCAGCTCTTCAGGGCATGCCGGTCCGGGTCGTGATCGCTGGGGGAACCACCTCCAAGGGCGAGTTCGCGCAGCGCACGGCTGTCGCGCTTGCCGAACGGCTCGGCACGCCGCTGATCGACTTCCCCGGAGGCCACGCCGGTTTCGCCAGCGACTCCGAGGACTTCGCCGCCGTCCTCCACCGCGCCCTGTCATAGCTCGTAGGGACCGGCAGCCAAGAATGGAGAACCATTGGCTTCACCAGCGGGTCATGCTCTGGTCACAGAACTCCTCCGGTATCGCGAGGCGAGCAGCCCGGCGCGCTGACCTGAGGCGTCGACGAGGGGTTCGAACATCGACACTCGGCTCTCTCGGCGATCGGAGGCGAGAAAGCGGCATCTACCAGGGAAGATGTTGTGATTCCGACAACGGGGTGGGGACGGAGGGACTCGAACCCTCACTGGAGGCGTTTTAAGCGCCCTGCCTCTGCCGTTGGGCTACGTCCCCGTTGCGCTGTCCCGGACGCGGTCAAAGCTGATCGCCTCGCGCTCTCCATAGATCCCGAGACGACCACCAAGGTACGCCCGCTCAGGCTCCATCGGCGCATCCACCAGCTCGATCACGCGACCGAACCGCATAGTGGCCCGCCTCGGCGTGTCGTAAGCCTTCCAAGCACCACGTCCCCCCAGCCCACCGCCGGGATCCCCCGTCCGGGCGAAGGACACCCACGCCGCCTGCATGGCTTCCGAGAGTGCCTCAGCCTCCGGCCCGGTGCCGGCGAACAGCGCGACGAACGGGTTGTCGGCCGTGCCGAACACGAACGGCAGCTCGAGGGCATGACAGGCGCCGAGCCCTCCCCCGCCGAACGGCGTCTCCCAGTCGAACAGGTAGGCGTACGCCGGCCCGCCCCGCCGGGCATGCAACTCGAGCAGCCGCATCGACGGCAGCCGGAATACCCAGTCCGTCCCGATCGCAGTGTGGAGGTCACGAGGTCCTACGGGATCGCCACGCTCCGAGCGAGCCGTGCGATAGACGTCGATCAGCTCCGCCGCCGGCACCGCGTCGGACAGTCCCGACAGGCGAATCTGAGCGGCGACGAAGCGACGCAGTTGATCGTCGTCGATCTCGTGGCTCGCAGCGGCACTGAAGGTGAAGAACGCCCACTCGTCCCGATTCGTACCTACGACTAGATCGATTCCGGCAGCGCTTCCCCCGGCGATCGCAGCGGCCGGGTGCCGCCGGAGCAGCGCTCCGTCGACGACAGGCTGGAACACCAAGCCCGACGGCCCGTTGCGATTCACCACGGCGGACTGAGCAGCCAGGAGCGACTCGACGGCCTGGCCGGCCAACGATTGGCGGGACACACCGCCGAGGCCGAGCTCGACCGCCAGTGCCTCGGCCGTCGAGCTGGCTGCATCCATGCCCAATGCCACGGCCGAGCCGCTCTGCATGATCGCCCGGCGGAACAAGCGCCGCGCCTCGGGGACCGCGAGCAAGGCGGCCACGCACATCGCGCCGGCCGACTCACCGAAGATCGTGACATTGCCCGGGTCGCCGCCGAACGCAGCGGCGTGATCCCGGACGAACCGCAGGGCGGCGATCTGGTCCAGCAGGCCCCAGTTGCCGGCGGCACCGCCGGCGCCAGCGTCATGAAGGTCCGGGTGTGCGAGCCAGCCCAGCACTCCGAGCCGGTAATTCAAGGTCACGACGACAACTCCGCGGCGGGCGAGGGCGGCGCCGTGATAGACGGCCACGGAAGACGACCCCCCGAGAAACCCACCCCCATGCACAAACACCATCACCGGCCTCGGCTCGCCCTCCATAGCGGACGTCCAGATGTTCAGCGTGAGGCAGTCCTCGGACTGCTCCATCGGGTCGCCCGGGATGGACTCGAGAACGGAAGCTGGCGGCTGGGGGGACCGTGGACCGAAGCGCGTGGCGTCGCGAACTGTCACCCACGGCTCGGGCGGCTGCGGAGCCCTAAAACGACGGTCGCCGACGGGTGCCTCTGCATACGGAACGCCACGGAAAACGGCCAGACCGTCCTCCAACGTGCCCCTTAACCGTCCGTACCGGGTCTCGACGAGTAACTCTGGCATGGCACCTCAAAGCCGGTGGGACGATGACTGGCACGTCGCAAGGTAGTCGCCCAACAGGTCTTCCCCTGTTGCCAACGGGTGTCATGTTGACATTTGTGTCTATTGTGGCCAAAGTTAATAGTTCATGACGAGGTCTTGGCCCCGCAAAGGACGTCTTGCGGCCGTTGCGTCGGCCGTCATCATCACCTTTGGCGCCGTCGGCTTGTTCGGGCCGGCGGGCACGGCAGCCGCCTCGAGTCCACCCACGCCGGGACAGATCGCCAGCCTGCAGCAGAAGGCGGACACCCTCGCTGCTCTGCTCACCGCCGATCAGAACAAGATCCAGATCGCCGCCGAGGGCTACGACGAGGCGCTGATCGTCCTCGGTAAGGACCGAGCCAAGCTGCAGTGGACCAAGGAACGGTTGGCGGCACTCCACAAGGCCCTCGAGGCAGCGCTGGCCAACCTGCGCAACACGGCGGTGGCGGCGTACGTGACCGACAACGGAGCTGCGGCATCGCTGGCGGTGCTCGATGGCACCGCCGAGGACGCCGGGAGCATCGCCGCCTACGCCGGCAGTGTCACGGACCAGTTGCAGAATGCCGAGCAAGCCCTCGCAGCCGCCAAAGACCGTGTCGCCGCCGAGGTCACCGTCCAGACGGCGCAGGAGCACCAGGCCGAGGTCCAGGTGCGCAACGCCGCCGCCGCCCGCACAGAGGCCGAGAAGGCGACGCAGCAGGTCACGACGATCCTTCACGCAGTGAGGGGCCGGCTGGCGACAATGATCATCGAGCACGAGCAGGCTGTGGCCGCAGCAGCGGCCGCACGCGCCCGCAAGCTGGAGCAGGAGCGGCATGCAGCTGCGGCGGCAGCCGCTGCAGCTGCCGCCGCCCAAGCAGCCTCCACGGCGGGCTCGGTCGACGGGTCGGACCCGTCGCCGAAGAACAATGCCGGTGCCGGAGCAGCTCAGGGCTCCGCAGGCGACACCGGCGCCTACCAGCCGCTCGTGCCGGCGGGGACCAACGTCGCAGGCAATACCGCCCTCGCGGCGGCCGAGAGCTACCTCGGGGTCCCCTATGTCTGGGGTGGCGCCAGCCGCCGGGGCGTCGACTGCTCGGGTCTCACGATGCTCGCCTGGGCCGCCGCCGGAGTGGCCTTGGCGCACGGGGCCACGGCGCAGTACGCCGAGTCGACCCATATCTCCCCGTCGCAGATCGAACCCGGTGACTTGATCTTCTACCACTTCGCCAATGACGGTCCTTGGCCGATCACTCATGTGGCGATGTACGCCGGGTCCGGGCCGTACGGCACGCAGACCATCATCCAGGCGGCCGAGACCGGCACCAACGTCGCCTACTACCCGATGTACTGGGACGGCTTCGTCGGGGTCGGCCGCCCGTAATTCCGTCACGTTCCCGGCCCCCGGGGACGCCATCCCCGGTACCATCCGACCATGGCTCCACAGCCCGCACAACCCACACAGCCTGCACGGCGCCCAGCGCCCACAGAGCCCGAGACGATCGCTGGGCCGACCGGTGCCACTGAGCCATCCGGCGCCTCTGGCAAGCCGGCACGCCGCGGCCGACCCCCGGCATCGGTCGCTGTCGCGTCCGGCACGGTCGCGCAGATGCTTCATTTCCCCGGGCTGGAGCCCCAGCCGGCCAACCCGCTGGCCGACCCCGCTCGCCGCTCGGACGTCGACGAGTGGGGACGTTCCGAGAGCGCGAGGCGGTTGGCCAGAAGGCTCGGGGGTTTCTACTACCGGAGGTGGTTCCGGGTGGAGTGGGAAGGACTCGAGAACATCCCCACGTCCGGTGGCGCCCTCCTCGTGGGCAACCACGCCGGGGCCATCCCCTCGGACGCGCCCATGATCATGCACGGGGTCGAAGAGGAGCTCGGGCGCCCTGTCTACGGCCTTGCCGACAACTTCTTCCGCACGGTCCCCCTGGTGGGCACCGAATGGAGTCGCATGGGCGGCGTGGCGGCGCACCCCGACAATGCCCACCGCATACTGCACGACCATCAGCAGTTGGCGCTCGTGTTCCCCGAGGGGATCAAGGGCCCGAGCAAGCTTGCATCCGAGCGATACCAGTTGCGGCGGTTCGGGCGTGGCGGGTTCGTCGAGACGGCGATGCGAGCCGGCGTGCCCGTGATCCCGATCGCCGTCGTGGGAGCCGAGGAGTCGATGCCGATCCTGTACCGGCTGCCCGGGATCGCCAAGGTGCTGCGGCTCCCGTACCTGCCGCTCACGGCGAACCATCTCGTGTTCGGCCCGGTGCTCGGCACGGTCCTGTACCTGCCGGCGAAGTTTCGATTCCGGGTGCTCCCTCCGGTTCAGTTCGACGTCGCCCCGAGGCTCCCGAAGTACCCGCGGGGCCGGGTGATGGACGAGGCCGAAGCCATCCGCCAGCAGCTGCAAGAAGCCCTGTACGACATGCTGGCCCACCGGCGCAGCGTCTGGTTCGGGTGATGGGCCGGCGCATACTGCTCACCGGGCTCGACACGTTCTGGGGAGGGCGGGTCGCCGCTGCTCTCGAGCGTGACCTGGAGATCGAGATGTTGCTCGGTATGGGCACGGGAACGCCATCGGTGGCGCTCGAGCGCACCGAGTACGTCCGGGCCGACAGCAGCTACTCGCTCCTCGCCCGGATCGTGAAGGCCACGCAGGTCGACACGATCGTGCACACGTTCCTCGTGGTGGACTCGTCGGCGATGTCGGGCAGGGCGTTGCACGAGACGAACGTCATCGGGACGATGAACCTGTTGGCAGCCGCCGGCGCAGCCGGCTCGTCGGTTCGCCAGGTGATCGTCAAGTCGTCGTCCCTCGTCTACGGTTCGCACCCGGCTGATCCGGTCTGGTTCACCGAGGACACGCCCCGATCGCTGCCGCCGCGCTTCCGCCTGGAGCGATCGCTCGCCGAGGTCGAGTCCTACGTGCGCGACTTCGCCGACGAGAACCCGGGCGTGACCGTGACCGTGCTGCGTTTCGCCAACGTGCTGGGCCCGAACATCAATACGCCGATCAGCCGCAATCTGGCCCGTGGGGTGATGCCCTGCATCGCCGGGTTCGACCCACTGATGCAGTTCGTCGCCGAGGAAGATGTCGTGCGATGTCTGCAGACGATGGTGTTGCAGTCGATCGCCGGCACGTACAACGTGTCCGGCGACGGGCGGATCCCGATCAGCGAGGTCGCCAAGATCGCCGGCGCCTGGAGGTTGCCAATCTCGCCGGTGTTCACTCGTCAAGCTGTGGCCCCACTGATCCGGCTGGGGCTGCTCGACCTGCCGGTCGAGCTCGAGCACTTGCTCCGCTATGGGCGGGGGATCGACACGACGAGGCTGAAGGCCGCTGGTTTCGAGTTCTCGACGAGCTCAGCCGGTGCCATCGAGCGGTACGCCGAGGTGATGCGGCTGCGCCGGGCCATCGGCGACCACACGCCCGGCTACAAGTACGAAGCGGATGTCGAAGCGTTCTTCAAGCACTCGCCGGCGATCGTGCGCCAGACCGAGGCGGCTCGGTAGCGCGCTGGGGGGTCGGCACGTGGGTGTCGGGAAGATGCCGGTCAGAACGTGCCCGGGGTATTCAACCACTGCCGTATGTACCGGTCGCGCCTCTCGGCCCACTCCTCGCCGGTGATCGCATACCGGACGTGGTCTTCCCATTTGCCGTCGATCTCGAGGTAGCGCAGGGCGATGCCTTCGCCGCGAAGCCAGAGTTTCTGTGCCACTCGACGGCTCGGGCGGTTCCTCGGGATGATCGACACCTGGACACGGTGCAAGGCCAAGTCCTCGAACGCAAAACGGAACAACAACACGCATGCTTCCGGCACATACCCACGTCCCGCGTGCAGTTGGTCCATCCAGTAGCCGACGTAGGCGTTCTGAAACGGTCCGCGCTGCACCGACGACAGGTTGACCTCCCCAACGAAACGCGAGGCGGCGAAGATCCCGAACGCGTAACCCGTCCCGAGCTGCCGCTCACGCTCGCGCATGGAACACCGAGCGGCGAAGCTGGCGCGGTCTTCAGGTGGGTAGGCGGCGTTGCTCGGACGCGGCTCCCAGGGCAGAAGCCAGTCACGACACCGTGTACGAACTTCGTGCCAGGCTTCGAAGTCCTCCTCCCGCAACGGCCGGAGCTTGACTCGCCGGCCGGCGAGCTCGGTGGATACGCCCGGGGCGGTCAACTCTGCCATGCCATCCCGCGCGACGGGTCAGGACTCGTCACACCCTTATCGTGGCAGATCCAGACCCCCGCCGCCTACGATTGCCACGTGGATCCGCTTGTCCGGTGCAGTGTGCGGGTAGTACTGATGCGATCCCTCTGTCCCCACTCCTCATGAAGGTGCGCGCAGCGAACACCCCCACGCAACGGCACATGCCGACCGGCACACCGCCCAGCGGCGTGCCCTACGCGGTGCTCGTCGTGGGGATGCATCGCAGCGGCACATCCGCCGTCACCTCAGCACTCGGCGCCCTGGGTCTCGCCCTGCCTCGTGTCGGCGACCTACTCGGCGCCCGGCACGGCAACGACCGGGGGCACTACGAGAGCCTTTCGCTTATGGTCGTCTCCGACGAGATCCTGCAGCGGCTCGGGGGAGGATGGGACGATCCTCCCCACCTTCCGGCTGACCCTGCCGGATCCGAGGAGCTGGCGCCGATCGCACGCCGGGCAACGGCCACGTTCGAGGCGTCGTTCGGCACGCCCGAGCGGGCTGTGTGCTGGAAGGACCCGCGGACAGCGGTCCTGTTGCCGTTCTGGCGCCAGGTGATCGAGCGGCCGGTTGCCGCCGTGCTGTGTATACGCCACCCGCTCGACGTGGCCCGTTCGCTGCAGCGCCGGGACAGGCTCGCAATCCCGATCGCCTTGGCGCTCTGGGAGCGCTACTACCGCCGTGCTGTCGCAGGCCTCGCCGGGCTCCCGGTCTTCGTCACGACCTTCGATGACGCGGTCCGCGATCCGGCCGCCTGGCGGTTGCAGATGCAGGCTTGGATCAAGTCGCTCGGGATCGAGGTGGGCGCAAACGGGGCCGGCGAGATGCCGTTCGATCCGAGCCTCCAGCACTACCGGACGGAACCGGCGGGCGCCCGTGAGACTCACCTGGGCGGCGATCGCGGCGATCGCGGTGGTCGCTCCGGCAGCGCTCGCTCTGACGCCGGCGCGGCCGGGGCGGGCGGACAGGCCGACGGCGGCGGGGACCGGGAGTCGGGCGTACTCGAGTCGCAGGCGGTGCTCTACCGCGACCTGCTTGGTCTCGTCGGTGCGCACGACTCGTTCGGCTACGTGCCGACGATTGTCGAGTCACCGTGGACCGACCATGTGCTCGAGCAGCGCCGGGACTCGCTCCGCATGTGGCGCGCCCTCGACTGGCTCAGCCAGGAGCTGGCGGGTCACCTGCTCGCCGCTCCCGTGGCAGCCTCTCCGCAGGTGGACCCATACCCGCTGAACGCCACCGAGGATCTCGACGGATACCGCGCCTGGTTGACCGCGCGGGGCGAACCCACCCAGCTGCCGAGGATGTCGGTCTCCGACCTGGTGGCTGCGGCAGGACCCGAAGGCTCCTCGGGGCAGTCACAGACGGGGCCGGCGAGCTCGGTGCGGCGCGTCCTTGGCACGGTTGCGGCGGTTCCCTCCTCGGCAGCCAAGCGGGCGTTCCACCCACCCACAGTCGCGACGACCCCGACCACCGCCGGTGAGCCGGCGCTCGCCGCTCCACAGGCCACGGCCTCGCTGTTCAGCGTCGTCGTGCCCTGTTACCGATCCCCGTTGTGGGCGATCGACCGTGCCGTGGCGTCCGTGCTGGCGCAGGACTACGCGGACTGGGAGCTGTGCCTGTGCGACGACGGGTCGGACGATCTGGCACTGTCGGAGCGACTCAGCGAGCTCACCACCGTCGACCCCCGGATCCGGGTCGCGACAAGGCTGCGCAACGGTGGCATCTCGGCTGCCACCAATTCGGCACTGGAGCTCGCCACTGGAGGTTACGTCGTGTTCCTCGACCACGACGACGAGCTGGCCCCGACCGCGCTCAGCCAGATCGCAGCGGCGATCGCGGAGCGACCGGACACCGATCTCGTCTACTCCGACGAGGACAAGATCGACAACGACGGCAATCGCCACATGCCGAGCTTCAAGCCGGACTGGTCACCGGATCTGCTGCTGTCGAACGCCTACATGTGCCACGTGCTCGTCGTTCGCCGCAGCCTGGTCACCGAGCTCGGCGGCCTCCGCTCCGAGTTCGACGGTGCTCAGGACTACGACCTGATGCTGCGGGCAACCGAGCGAACCACCGCCATCGTCCACATCCCGGAGGTCTTGTATCACTGGAGGACCATGGCCGGATCCGCCAGCGGTGACGCATCAGCCAAGCCCTGGGCCTTCGAAGCCGGCCGCCTGGCCGTCGCCGACGCCGTGGCGCGCCGCCACATCGACGCCACAGTCGTCCACCACCCGAAGGTCCCGGGCAGCTACCACGTGATCCGGCGGCCGAAGACCGACGCCCTCGTGAGCGCGATCATCCCGTTCCGCGACGAGCCAGCCCTCACGGCCGCCTGCTACCGCTCGTTCATCGAGCAGGCCGGCTACGACAACTTCGAGCTGCTGCTGGTCGACAACGACAGCGCCCTCCCCGAGACCCGAGCGCTGCTGGAGGATTTGGCCCGAGACCATCGCGTGCGCCTGCTGGAGGCGCCGGGCCCCTTCGACTGGGTCGCCATCAACAACGAGGCAGCGCGCAAAGCGCGAGGCGATCTCCTCCTGTTCCTCAACAACGACGTGGAAGCCCGCTCGGCGGGCTGGCTGTCGGCGATGGTGGCGCAGGCAGAGCGCCCTCAAGTCGGCGCGGTCGGGGCGCGCCTGCTCTACCCGGACGGGACGATCCAACACGCCGGCGTGGTCGTCGGTGTCGGCTGGGGCGCCACTCATGTGCAGCACAGCCTCCCGGCCGAGCACCCGGGTTACCTCTCGCTCACCACGGTCACACGGAACTTCTCTGCGGTCACCGGAGCCTGCATGATGACGCGGCGGTCGGTCTTCGAGGAGGTGGGGGGTTTTGATGGGAATTTACCGATCGCGTTCAACGACATCGACTACTGCCTGCGCCTGCGCGAGCTGGGGTTGCTCATCGTCTACACGCCCTTGGCCGAGCTGGTCCATTACGAGTCGAAGAGCCGGGGGCACAGCGATGACGTGAAGGAGGCACCGTTCTTCCGCCGCCGCTGGCGGACGCTGATGCTGTCGGGGGACCCGTACTACAACAAGAATCTGGGCCGTTTCGACAACAATTGCCGGCTCCCGAGTCAGGAAGAAGAGGCGCAGTGGCAGATATTCCGCTCGATGCTCAACGAGTCGTCGACGAGCTGAGGACGTCGCGCCGGGAAGCCGGCACTGTGGCACCCAAGTGTTGGGCGCCGTCTGAGTCCTTCGACTCGACGATCCAACACCTGGCACGGCCGCCGGTACACCTGAACGACCACCTCGGCTGGATGCACGACAACTGGGACCTGAGGGCCATGCTGGCACCGCCACGCGGACCCGGCGTGCGCGGGCTGACACACCGGGTCATCCATCGCGTGGTGATGGTGGTGCTCGGCCCGTACCTCGACCGCTTGCAGGACTACCTCGGGGTCAATGTACGGGCGCTCGACGACGTCGCCAGGCGTGCGGACGACAACTCGGCGGCTCAGCTGCGGCTGGTGGGTGCCGTGCGCGCCGACCTCATCGACTTCGCCCACCACATCGACGAGCGCCTGGATGGCTGAGCAATCCGCCGCCGATCGTGTCGTCGACGTCGTCGGCGTGACGCTTCCTGCCACGATGGCGTCACCGACGATGCCACGCCCGAAGGTCGTCATCGTGACGGACTCCTGGGGGTCCAATTGGGGTGAGGCGGCAGCTGCCACGCGCCTGGTCGCAGGCGCCCTGGCCCTGCGTGCCACGGTGATCATCGTCAGCATCGACGACCGCTCGGCGCTGCGCGAGCGTGACCGGCAGCCCAAGCTCCGGTACGACGGCTTGTTCCCGGTTCACTCGGTCACCGGTCCGCCCGTGCCGGACGGGGCGGAGCTGCAGGCGGACCTGGTCCGGGCGTCGCTCGCCCGACAGACCGGTGGTGTGATGCCCGAGATCGTGGTGCGAGGCCTGCTCGACCGAGCTGCCCGGCCGTCGAGCGACGCGATCATCACGACGCTCAGCCTGGAGCCTGACGTGATCGTCCTCGCCGGCAAGGCGACGTTCTGGCTCGCGATCGCGCTGCCGATCAGCGAGGACCGACCGCGAGTGGTTCTGCTGCCGCTCAGCGGTGACGACCCAGCGCTCTCATCGCCGGCGTTCGGCCCCGTGGCTGACGTGGTCGAGTCGATCGGCGCGTTCTCAGATGTCGAGTTCCGGCGCATCGCGGGCACCCTCGGGGCCGATTCGACCGCCAAGCTGCGCCGGATGCACATCGCCTTCCCGGTCAACCGCTTGGCCGCCACCGCCAGCATGGCGGGGGTGGGGTCATTCGGTCCCAACGTGCTCGTCATCTCGGCGTTCGACGAGGACCCGGCCATCGGTCGCTGCCCGCCTCACGACTACCTGCGCCAGGTGTTCGGCGACATCTCCATCGCCGAGGTGAGACGGCACCGGTGGGTCGTGACCGGAGGTGGGCGGCGTTTTGACATGACGTGGACAGCGACCCGCATGAACATGTGGAGGCTGATGGCTCGGGCGGCGGTGACGATCGACCTCCGGCCGCCGGGCCCGATCGGCCGAGAGGCCATCGAGTCGCTGCGGTTCGGTACGCCCGTGGTCGTGCCGGAGGGCTCCGTGGCCGCCGAGCACGCGGCCCGTTCCAACGGTGGGCTCTGGTACCGCAACCAGGGCGAGATGGCCGACTGCGTACGCACGTTGCTCGATGACGACGACCTGCGGGCTCGTCTCGGTGCGAACGGCCAGGAGTGGGCCGAGCGGTTCCACGGAGACACCCAGACCTTCGTGGAGGACACGATCCGGTTGGTGATCGGTTCGGCGTCGGAGCCTGAGTCACTGGCGGTGACCGGCCATCGCTAGCCGAGCAGCTAGCCGAGCAGCTAGCCGAGCAGCTAGCCGAGCAGCTAGCCGAGCAGCTAGCCGAGCAGCTAGCCGAGCAGCTAGCCGCAGTTCAACATGGCTCGAGAAGCTCGGCGACGATGCCGTCGAGAATGTCGGACTCCGAGACGGTGAGCTCCTCGAACCCGAGCACGTCCATCACCGTGTCGAGCACCAGCGCCCCACCCACGAGCACGTCCGCCCGATCGTGCTCCATCCCCCGGCGGCGGCGGCGCTCGGTAACCGGCACCTGAGCCAGCTCGCCGAACAGCCTCGACACCTCGGCGCGGGGCAACCGGGCATGATGAACCGCCTCCCGGTCGTAGGAATCCAGGCCGAGCGCGAGCACCGCGAGCGCTGAGACCGTGCCGGCAAGGCCGACGAGGCCGCGGGGACTTCTAGCGCCGGCAGCGGCGGTGGTGTAGCTCGTCCCGGCGCTCGAGCTGACGAACGCCGGGTGCTGACTGGCGGCCTGCCTGGTGAGATCGGCCACGTACGAACGGGCAGCGGCGACCTCCGACGCCGCCGGTGGGTCGCTCGCCAACCACCGCTCGGTCACCCTCACGCACCCGACATCCAGCGAGACCGCCTCGACCTCGCCAACGACGGACGTGACGAGCTCGGTCGACCCACCGCCCACGTCGACAACCAGCCATGGGCCAGCATCAGCGTCGAGCTCCGCCGTCGCGCCGCTGTACGAGAGGCGCCCTTCCTCCGCGCCCGACAGGACCCTGGGCTCGAAGCCGATGACCCGCGCCGCCGGCCCAAGAAACCCCTCGGCATTCCCCGCATCACGCACCGCCGACGTGGCCGTCGCGAAGGCTCGGGACACACCCTCACGCTCCATCGCCTCGCGATACTCCTCGAGGACGGCGAGCGTGCGGGCGATCGCCTGAGGCGAGAGCAGGCCAGTGCGGTCGACACCCTCGCCAAGGCGGGTGATCCGCATCCGCCGGTCCACCGTCGACCCGTCCCCTCGGGCGATGAGGAGCCGAGTCGAGTTCGTACCGCAGTCGATCGCCGCCACGGTGAGGCCGACGCCGGCGGTGCGTGCAACCGGTGGCACGTTCAGTCGCGTGACTCGACGGTGAAGTCGGCGCGATCCAGTTCGAGGCGCTCGGCCACCCATGCCCCGACCGGGTCGTCCCCACCGGCGAGGTACCAGGCGAAGTGCGCGTGCAGGCACTTGACGCCCTTGCGCGTACCGCCCACCCCGCCAGAGGGCCGAGGTCCGGCGTAGCCCACGGCTACCTCCAGGTCACGTTCGGCGGCGTACCTCCTATGGGCGGCCGCGAGCAGACCGGCGTCGATGGCCGCCTCGGCCTCCCTCACCCCACCGTCGGCCTCGAGTCGGCTGACAGCCGCCGTCTCGGTCTTGCCGACCAACCAGAAACGCGTCGGCATCGGAGTCGAGTCGTCGAGGATCGGTGGGTTGCGGATCACGACCGGCGCACCGGCCCGGTCCCGTACCGACACCTCGAAGCCCCTCGGCTCCCTCCCCAACAACGCCGCGACCACATCCCGGTCGCTGACGGTCACTTCTTCCTGCGGCGCAGTGCGTAGACGACGATCCTCGCCAGGAACAGCACACCGGCGACGCTCGCATACGGCCACAACCGCTTCGCTAGCGACGGCCCGGCGATGCCGACGAGGTTGACCGGCTCAGCCGGCACCGACTGGATCTGCCGCACAGCCGGCCGTGCGGACTCGGCGGCGGTCGACTCGGCACCGCTCTCGACGGCAGTCGGCGCAACGCCGAGGCGCTCAGCGCCAGGCGTCGCAGCCGCAGCGTCGGCAGCCGCCGCCTCGAGCTCGGCAGTGGCGGCGTCAGCGGGCACCGCCTCACCTTCAGCCTCGCTCGGACCCAGCACCATGATCTCCAGGTTGTGCACGAACTGGCCGAGCAGCTTCCCCGACACGTCGGCGAGGACACCCCGCCCGAACTGCGCCACCTTGCCGGTGATGGCGAGGTCGGTCGAGACCATCACTTTCGTGCCCACCCCAGATGGCTCCATCGTCGCAATGATGGTGGCCGAGGCGTTGCCTTGCCCGCGAGTCTCCCGGCCCTCGGCCTTCAACACGGCTCGGTGGGTAGCCTCGTCCAGTTCCTCGAAGCGCGCGGCACCCTTGTAGGACGCCGTGATCGGGCCCACCTTCACCTTGACGATCCCGCGGTACTCGTCCCCTTCGATCTCCTTCAACTCAGCGCCCGGAAGGCACGGGGCGATCCGTTCCACGTCAGTCAGGATCGCCCAGGCCTGCTCCACAGGAACGGCGACTTCGAAGACGTCGGTCAATTCCATCGGCGGAGGTCCTCTCGGGTGTCGATGTCGGTTGCTATACCCTCGCAGGCTACTTCGACCACAAGTTCCGGTCGTCTCGACATGAGCGAGCGGGCGCCGGAATCGCCGCTGATCGGCAGCAGGGTCCACACCTGGGCATCCAGCCGGACGGGGTGCCCACGGTGCCCACGGTAGGTCGCCACGACGATCGGGCCGCCAGGCGCGTCGGCCACACGGCGCCAGGCTTCGGCGGTCAGTCCCGGCATGTCGGCCAGCCCGATGACCGCGGACGCGTGTCCCTGCCGCTGGCACCAGTCGAGGGCCACGCCCAGCGAGGTGGCCTGGCCCAGCTCCCACTGATGGTTGTGCAGCAGCGTGACCCCTTCGGGTACCACGTCGCCGAGATCAGCGGCCCCGGTGACGACGACGACCTCGTCGAGTCCCGCCTCGAGCGCCGGCCCGATCGCCCAAGCCACGAGTGGCCGGCCGTGAGCGGGCGCCAGGAGCTTGGAGCCACCCTGGAACCGTGAGCCCGCCCCGGCAGCCAGTATCACGCCAGCAATGGACATCGCGTCGAGCGTACTGAGCGCTCAACGCGAATGAATCGGGCCGGCCCCCGCTCGCAGCGAAGGCACTGGTGTGGCCGTGCGGCAGGCGATGATCTCGGCGCAGATGGCGATCGCCGTCTCCTCGGGCGTACGAGCGCCGATGGCGAGTCCGATCGGGCTCATCAGGCGCGTCGACAACGCCTCGGGGTCGGCGCCCGCGTCGAGCAAGCGCCGCCACCGCTCCTCGTGGGTCCGGCGCGACCCCATGGCGCCGAGGTACCCAACGCGGGTCTGCATTGCCGAGAGGACCGCCGGTACGTCGAACTTGGCGTCGTGCGTCAACACGCAGACGGCGTCTCTGGGCCCCAGATCCTCCCCGACCCGGTTCAAGTAGCGGTCAGGCCACTCGACGATCACCTCGTGCGCCATAGGAAACCGCTCCACCGTCGCAAAGACAGCCCTAGCGTCGCACACGACGACGTGGTAGCCGAGCAGGCGGCCCACCGACGCGAGGGCGGCGGTGAAGTCCACCGCTCCGAAGATGATCAGCCGGGGAGGCGGCGCGAACACCTCGATGAACACCTCGACCGACGTCTGGCGTGCCTCGCCGCGCTTGCCATAGTGACGGCTGACGGTCAGCCCGCTCTCGACAGCAGCCAACACGTCACGGGTCACCACACGGTCGAGATCCGGGTTGCCGAGACTGCCGACGATCTCGGGAGCGGAGTCCGTCGGGACGACCAGCAGCTTGGCGCCGAGCGAGACGGCAGGACTCTCCTCTGCCGCCTCCCCCGCTTCGGGCTCGAGCCCGGTGACCGTCGCCAGCGCTGCCGGCCGCGTCTGACGGAGCGCCGCCCGCAGTGCCTCGAAGACGGGCCGCTGGCTTCCCGAACCCGCCGATGTGGCTGGCCCTGCTGGCAGTCCCGCCCCTGCCTCAGGCCCTGTGGCCGGTCCCGTGGTCACCAGTCGATCGGCTCCACCAGCACCCGCAAGGTCCCACCGCAGGTCAGCCCGACGGCGAACGCCTCGTCGTCGGAATAGCCGAACGTGCACACACGGGCCGTGCCGGACTCGAGCACCGACAGCGCCTCGGTCACGACCGCCCCTTCCACACACCCGCCGGAGATCGACCCGGCCACTTCACCGGCATCGCTGACCTCCATCGTCGCTCCAGGGTCCCGCGGGCTCGATCCCTCCACGGCCACGACCCGGGCGATGGCCACCCGCTTTCCCTCGGCCAACCATCCGTCGACCTGGTCGAGCACTTCTTTCATGTGGGCCTACCTACTCGAACACTTAGGCCAGCGCCTGGGTGAGCGCCCGACGGACCAGCACGCGCGACAGGTGCCGCCGGAACGACTCGGAGGCGTTCGCATCGCCAACCACATCCAGCCCGGAGTCAGCCAGCGAGGCAGCATCAGCAGCGGGAGCACCCTCTGACACCGCTGCCTCCACGGCCGACGCCCGAACCGGCACTGAGCCGATGTTGATCAGGCTCACCCCGACCGAGGGCCCCCCATTGAGCTTCACCGCTACGGCGCCAACGATGGCCCAGTCCTGGGCACGCTTGGTGAGCTTCTCGAAGCCCCAACCGCTTGCACCCATCTTCGGGAGCCGGATCTCGGTCAGAATCTCGTCCGGCGCGAGCGCCGTCTCGAGGAACCCGAGATGGAACTTGGACGCCTCGACCGCTCGCGTCTCGCCCGGGCCGCTCATCATGAGCGTCCCGCCGAGCGCCAAGACGAGGGCAGGAAGGTCGGAGGCGGCGTCGCCGTGGGCAATCGATCCACCGATCGTGCCCCGGTGGCGCACCTGCGGATCGCCGATCTGCCCGGCGACGTGAGCGAGCACCGGGAGCTCGGCAGCCACCAGGGGCGAACGCGACAGCTCGTCGTGGGAGGTGAGCGCCCCGATGGCGAGGTGGTCGCCGCCGTCACGGACGTAGGACAGCTCCGAGAGCCGGCCGATGTCGACAAGCACGTCCGGAGTGGCCAAGCGCAGCTTCATCAACGGCAGCAGCGAGTGCCCGCCGGCGAGCAGCTTGGCGGAATCGCCGTGCTCGTTCAATAACTCGAGGGCGTGAGCGAAGGACTCGGCTCGCACGTACTCGAAAGCGGATGGGATCACGACCGCAGCTCCGGCGCCCGGGCAGCAGCCATGGCCGCCTCGATGATGTTGTGGTACCCGGTGCATCGGCAGAGGTTGCCCTCGAGACCCAACCGCACGTCGGCCTCTGTGAGCTCTTCGCCATCGCCGCGCTCTGCGAGGAGCGACGTGATGGCCATCACCATGCCGGGCGTGCAGTAGCCGCACTGGAGACCGTGGTGCTCCCGGAACGCTCGCTGCACCGGGTGCATCGTCCCGTCCGCCGCGGCCATCCCTTCGATGGTCGTCACCTCGGCACCGTCGGCCTGGGCCGCCAGCACGGTGCAGGACTTCACGGACCGGCCGTCGAGCAGCACGGTGCAGGCGCCGCAGGACGTGGTGTCGCAGCCGACGTTCGTCCCCTTCAGCCCGGCCGCGTCCCGTATGTAGTGGACGAGCAGCGTCCGCGCCTCGACGTCGTGGGACGTCTCGGTGCCGTTGAGTGTGATCGTGACCCGCATGGTCAAGCTGCTCCTTTCTCCTCGTGAGCCGGTGAACCGGCGCCGCCCGCCGCCTGGATCGCCGTCCACACGCGCTCGGGCGTCGTCGGCATGTCGATGTGCCGCACACCGAGGTGGGCGACCGCATCCACGACGGCGTTGTGCACCGCTGGCGTCGAGCCGATCGTGCCGGACTCGCCGATGCCTTTGGCACCGAGAGGGTTTCTCGGGGTGGGTGTCTCGGTGAACGCCGTCTCGAACGCCGGCAGCTCGGCAGCCGACACCATCGAGTAGTCGGCGAGGTTGGCGGTGAGCGGGTTGCCGGCGGCGTCGTAAGTGAACTCCTCCATCAACGCCTGCGCCGCCCCCTGGGCGATCCCGCCGTGGACCTGCCCCTCGGCCAGGAGCGGGTTGAGGATGCGACCGGCGTCGTCGACGGCGATGTGCCGCACCAGTTTGACCGAACCGGTCTCGGTGTCGACCTCCACGACGGCGACGTGCGTCCCGAACGGGAACGTCGCCCCGCCCGAGGACATGTCCACCTCGGCCATGAGCGGCGAGCCGTCACGGTCGAGCGACGCCTGCGCCAGCTCGCCCCACCCCCGGGCGATGGCCGGCGTGCCGGCGACGTGAAAGGCGCCGCTCGGGCGGTCGAGCACGATGTCGGCTGCGTCGGCCTCGAACAGGTCAGCCGCCAGCGACTTGGCTTTGTCGACGACTTCGAGCGCCGCCTGGTTGACGGCCGAGCCGCCGACTTGCAGGGAGCGGGACCCGAACGTGCCGACGCCCCGGGGCACGATGTCGGTGTCGCCGTGGATGACCTCGATGTCGTCGATTCCGATGCCGAGCTGGTCGGCGACGATCATCGACCAGGCGGTGTGGTGGCCCTGGCCGTGGGGCGACGTGCCCGTGCGGACGATCGCCCGCCCGCTCGGGAGGATCTCGACGGCGCCGTACTCGCCTTCGGGCACGCCGTTGGTGATCTCGACGTACGACGAGATCCCGATGCCGATCTGGTGCGAATCGCCGGCTGCCCGCCGAGCCTGTTGCTCCGACCGCAGCTCCTCGTACCCGGCCATCTCGAGCGCCAGGTCAAACGCTGTCAGGTACTCGCCGCAGTCGTACTCCGTGCCCGTCGGCGTCGTGTAGGGAAAGGCGTCGGCGGCGATGAGGTTCCTCCGGCGCAGCTCGGCCGGGCTCATGCCGATCTCCGCCGCGTAGCAGTCCATCGCCCGCTCGAGGGCGGCGGTGGCCTCTGGGCGGCCGGCTCCCCGGTAGGCGACGGTGGGAACCGTGTTCGTGACGACCGAGTTGCTCGAGCACTCGCCGCGGGGGATCGTGTAGACGCCGGTCGCCATCGTGCGGGTCATGAACGGCAGCACGGCGCCGATCGCCGGGTAGGCGCCGGCGTCCTGCAGGACGTCGATCCGGTACGCGAGGATGCGGCCGTCGCGGGTGCCGCCGATCTCGACGTCCTGGACCTGCGCCCGGCCGTGGCCGAGACCGACCATGGACTCGGACCGGGTCTCGACCCAGCGCACCGGCCGGCCGAGCGCACGAGCCGCCCAGGCGACGACGAGGTCCTCGGCGTACACGCTCGCCTTGGCGCCGAAACCACCCCCGACGTCGGGAGCGATGACGTGGATCTGCTCCGGGTCGACACCGAGCGACGTGGCGAGCGTGTCCCGCACGCCGTGGGCGGCCTGGGTCGACGAGTAGAACAACAACCGCCCATCCTCCTCGATGATGGCGGCGGCGGCACGACCCTCCATCGGGCACGGGGCGACCCGCTGGTTCAGGATTCGCTGGGAGACGACGACGTCGCAGCCGTCGAACAGCGTCTCGTCACGCCCGAACTGCAACGAGAAGCAGTTGTTCGTCCCCACTTCGGGGAACAGCAGCGTCTCGTCCTGCAGCGCCTCTTCGGGGTCCACGACGACCGGCAGCGCCTCGTAGTCGACGATCACGAATTCGGCGGCATCGGCGGCGGCGGACGGCGATTCGGCCACGATCGCCACGACCGGCTCGCCCACGTAGCGCACCACACCGCTCGCAAGCACGGGCCGGGTCATGGCCTGGTTCAAGAACGCCATGCCGGGTGGCATCGGAGCGAGACCGAGATCGTCGTGGGAGTAAACGGCGACCACACCAGGTGCTGCCCTCGCCTCGTCGAGGTCGATGTTCTCGATCCTGCCGTGCGCCACCGTCGACCGGACGAAGCCGAGGCTCAGCGCACCCGGTAGATCGAGGTCGCCGACATAGGTGCCACCCGTCGTGAGGAGCTTGGGGTCCTCGCGACGGAGCACGCGATTGCCGAGGATACTCATAGGCGCCGACCCTAACCGCGAGCGGCCGGATCGCGCCCGAGTTGCTTCAGCTCATTCGCCTCAGGGGGTGGCTTTCCAGAACTCGAAACGCTGCAGCAGCCTCGCCCAGAAACCCTCGCCTTTCGCCGGCGCGCTCGCCGCCGCCGGGGTCGAGCTCACGATCGAATCGGTCGGCACGAGATCGGACTTCGGCACCGAGATCGAGCCGAGTGGGCCCGCGGAGCTGCCGGACTTCGATGGTGAGGGGAGCACCACGACCGAGCGCTGCCCCTTCGCCACCAGCCCGTAGTCCTGGTGGGCGATCCGGGCGACGGTGCTCGGCTGGTGCAATGAGCTGACTTCCGAAGCGAGGGATCGGTTCTCTGCTTGCAACTCGGTCAGCTGACTCGTGGCCTGGGCTACCGCCGCGTGCTGGCGCAGCAGCTGGCCGAGCGGGAACTCGGTGGCGACGATGGCGATGCCGGCGACGAACGACACCAGCAGGAAGATCCTGGCGCGGGCGATCATCAGGTACCGGCTCCGCTGGCGGCTCCGACCGCGCCGTGCGCGAACGCGGCGAGGCCCGGGTACTCGGCTGCTTCCCCGAGCGCTTCTTCGATGCGCAGCAATTGGTTGTACTTGGCGACCCGGTCCGAGCGAGCCGGCGCGCCCGTCTTGATCTGCCCGCAGTTCGTCGCCACGGCGAGGTCGGCGATCGTCGTGTCCTCGGTCTCGCCCGAGCGGTGCGAGATCACCGAGCGGTAGCCGGCGATCGTCGCGGTGCGGATGGTGTGGAGGGTCTCGGTCAGTGTGCCGATCTGGTTCAGCTTGATGAGCACTGCGTTCGCCACGCCCTCGCGGATGCCGCGCTCGAGCCGGTCGACGTTCGTCACGAAGATGTCGTCGCCCACGATCTGGGTCCGGTCACCGACGGCCGCCGTCAACGCCGCCCAACCATCCCAGTCCTCTTCGGCCATCGGGTCCTCGAGGAACACCACGGGGTAGCGGTCCACGATGTCGACCCAGTAGCCGGCGAACTCCTCGGGCGACAGGGTGCGGCCCTCGCCCTCGAGGACATAGTTGCCGTCGCGCCATAATGCGGTCGTTGCCGGGTCGAGGGCGATGGCGACCTCGGTGCCGGGGACCCGGCCGGCCCGCTCGATGGCCTCGAGGAGGATCTGGAGGGCGTCCTCGTTGTGAGCGAGGTCCGGGGCGAAGCCCCCTTCGTCACCGACGCCCGTCTTGAGCCCACGCTCGTGCAGGACCGTCTTCAGGCTGTGGTATGTCTCGGCGCCCCATCGGAGCGCCTCGGAGAACGAGGCAGCGCCGACCGGAGAGATCATGAACTCCTGGAAGTCGACGTTGTTGTCGGCGTGCACGCCACCGTTGAGGACGTTCATCATCGGCACGGGTAGGACGTGGGCATCGGCGCCACCGATGTAGCGGAAGAGCGGCAGGCCGAAGTCGGCCGCCGCCGCCTTCGCGACCGCGATCGAGGCGCCGAGCACAGCGTTGGCCCCGAGACGGCTCTTGCCGGGCGTGCCGTCGAGGTCGATCAGGCGTTGGTCGATGAGCCGCTGGGCCGTGGCGTCGTGCCCGAGGAGGGCCGCGGCGATCTCGTGGCGGACGTTCTCGACCGCCTTGAGCACGCCCTTCCCGCCGAATCGGGCGCCTCCGTCGCGGAGCTCGACCGCTTCGAGGCTCCCGGTCGACGCGCCGGACGGCACGATCGTGCTGCCGGCGGCACCTGACTCGAGGACGCACGTCACCTCGATCGTCGGGTTGCCACGTGAGTCGAGTACCTCTCGTGCTGTGAGCGCAGAGATGGAAGTCACGGCTGAGTCGCTCCTGTTGAAAGTGTGAACGAAGTTACCAAAGTAAACGATGTCATTCGTGGACGCTCACCCCGCCGGCGAACCAGGCCGCTCGGGTAGCGGGCGGCAAACCGGTGAGGTCGGTGCCCTGAGCGGCCGCCGCGCGCTCCATCTCCCGCACCCGCTCGTCGAGGCGGTCGAGGGCCACGCGCAGGGCAGCTTCGGGATCGACGCCGGAGTGGGCCACGGCCCGGGCCAGCATGAGCAGGGCGTCGCCGGCTTCGGTGACGTCCCCGCCGGTGGCCTCAGCGCCGGCCTCGGTCAGCTCCCTGCCAGTCGCCGCACCGTCGGGCCCGTCTCCGGTTCCGGCCCCGTCGTCGGGCCCGCCTCCGGTGTTGTCCCATCCAAGGCCTGCGCTGGCTAGCTTCCGCTCGATCGTCCCGGCCCGAGCGAGCGCCGGCATGGCGGCGGGCACACCGTCGAGCAGGCTGGCCCGGCCCTTCTCGTGGCGCTTGATCCGCTCCCAGTTCGTCATCACGTCGGCGGCCGTCGCTGCCACGGTGTCGCCGAAGACATGGGGGTGGCGGGTGACGAGTTTCTCCGTGATGACCTGGGCCACGTCGGACAGCTCGAACCACCCCTCCTCGCGGGCGAGAGTCGAGTGGAACACGACTTGGCACAGCAGGTCGCCGAGCTCCTCCTCCAAGTGGGCGACCTGCTCAGCCGACGCCTCGGCCGCGTCCGCCCCGAGTCCCTCGATCGCCTCGATCGCCTCGTAGGTCTCCTCCAGCAGGTGCCGGGCGAGCGACTGGTGCGTCTGCTCCCGGTCCCACGGGCACTCGCGCCGCAACCGGGCAACCGTCTCCGCCAGCCGGACGAGGTCGGCGGCAACAGGCGCCGCCAGCTCCTCGATGAACACGCTCGTCAGATGGTCGGCCTCCAGCGTCCGGTCGAGGTCCTCCCAGGCGACCTCGATGACTTGCTCGTCGGCAAGACCCAGGTGATGCAGGATGATCGCCCTTTGGGACGCTGCCGGCTCGGTGATCGACAGCTTGACGTCCGACAGCACGGCGTTCGACCAGCACTGGGCTACGAGCAACGGTCCGTGGTCGCCGGCCGCTTGGCCGGAGAACGCCCCGCCGTCGACGAGACGGACCCCCGCAGCGATCGGGTCGACGCCAAGCCGCGCCCAGGCCAGGTCGCAGAATGACAGCCCGGGCACGACTTCCAGCTCGACAGCTGCATCGGCGGCACGGGAGCGGAGCAGGTCGACGGTGATCTCTGCGACGAGTGGCGACCCCGGGACTGCATAGACCACACCACCGGGCGCCTCGGCCAGCAACGTCGCCACGATCGACTCGTACACCTCCTCGAACGTCGGTGCCAATTCGTACCGATCGTCGAACGTCGCCACGCCGGCACCGGCGTCGGAGGCGATGAGCTCGGAGGCGGACGGATGCCGCCCTGTGCGGAAGAAGACGGGCCGACCCGCCGCCAGGGCGTCGCGCACGACTGCGAGCGCCGCAGGGGTCACGAGATCGAGCCCGGCAGGACCGAGGCCGACTGCCGTGATCCGCCCGGAGGTGCCCCAGGTCGCCCTCACCCGAGATCCGCCACGGCCGTCACCCGAGATCCGCCACGGCTGGCGCTAGGAGCCGGGACAGCAGCTACCGGCGCGGCGGGAGCCGGGGGGCACCGGGGCGGTCATGCAGCCGCCCCCAGGACGGCGTTCTCGTTCGGTGCGAATTTCGAAGCCCGGTCAGGTGGCGGGGTGATGGCCACTTGGATGCCCGCGCTGGACACCGTGGATGCCCACGCGCCGTAGATCGGTGCGACCGCGATCTTGGAATGCTGGAGCGCCTGCCCGTACAGCTTTTGGAACGCCGTCTGCTCTGTCGTCGCCAGTTGCGCCAACATGCCCGCAGCGGGCTCGAGCTTGCGACTGGTCACGAGCAACAGGAGCCAGTGCCCATTGAACGACACCGGTTGACTGACCTGCCCCACCTTGAGCGCCACGACCTTCGGGCCGAGCGCAGCGACCCACTGGCTTTTGAGGGGGCACCCGATCGCGCCGCCCGCGCCGGTCCCTTGGCCCTTGTGAGCGTTTGCTACCGTTGCGAACTTGGCACCGGCACGGATTTGCCCGTAGAGCTGCTGGGCAAGCTTGCGCGTCGTCACCTCGATGACCGAGGTGCACGACTCGGTCGTCGAAACAACGTGCGCCTGCTCGTAGCTGGCGAGGGCTCCGGGCTGAAGCGACGTGCCGGCGAGGTGCGCGTCGACTGCGTCCTCTTCGAGCTGCTCGGTGTCGAAGGCGTCGCGGAACGACGTCCCGAGCCCATTGATGATCGACTGCGCCGTGCCTTTGCACGTGCTGCCGCTCTCAGAGGTGCTCTCCAGCTGGGCTGCTGCCCCCGACTCGACCTGTTGGCCGGCGAGGGTCATGTCGCTCGAGGGCGTCGCGAGGTGCAACGAGGTGACGATCTGGTGCGTGACGGCGAACTTGACGAGCTGTGTGAGCACCGCCTCGGCATAGTGCAGGTCGTAGGTCCCGACCCCCGCTCCAACGGTCCGGCTGGTCGCACCAGTGGTCAGGCCACCGATGCAGAGAAACCCAGAATCTCGCGCCAACGCAGCCATCGTCGAGTTGAGCTGGCCGGTGGTGACCGCTGTGGTCGTCCCGTTGCTCTGCACGGTGGCGACGGCCGACGACGACGACGTCACGTTGCACGCCGACGACACGAGCGAGAGGGCGGCAAGGGCGGCGACGGTGACGAGGAACCGCTTCACGATGCGGTGATCGTAGGGGCACCACCGGCGGGTGGGCCAGTCACGGGCCCCGCTGCCGCGGCGGGAAGGAGCTCGCCGAGGAGCACCACGACTCGCTGGGCGACGTCGTCACCTACTGGCATGGGCACGATCAACTGGCCGACGTCCTGTTTGAGGATCGCCCGCGGCTGGACACGCTTCAGCCGGATCTCGGACGACACGGGGAGGTGAATCGGCGAGATACGCACGACCACCTCGCCCAGCCGACCCGGACCGCCGGCGCCAGGCTTGGCCGCCGCCGCCGTGACCTCCGTGACACCGGTCCGGGCGCATTCGGCCCGCAGCCGGCCGACGTCGAGGAGCGCCTCGGCCTGCGGCGGGAGCGGCCCGTAGCGGTCGGACCATTCCCGCCGGATGTCCTCGACCGTCGCTGGGTCGCGCACTTCGACCAGACGTCGGTACGCCTCGAGCCGCAGGTCCTCACGGCCGACGTACGAGGCCGGGAGCGAAGCCTTGATCGGCAGGTCGACGGTGATCTCGGTCGGGACCCGGATCGGCTCGCCCTTGAGCTCGGCGACGGCTTCCGACACCATGCGGACGTACAGGTCGTAGCCGACGGCACTGATGTGGCCCGACTGGTCGCGACCGAGCAGGTTGCCGGCGCCCCTGATCTCGAGATCCCGCATGGCGATCTTGAAACCCGACCCCAGCTCGGTATGGTCCCCGATCGTCCTCAGCCGCTCGTAGGCCTGCTCGGTCAAGACCCGCTCCGGGGGGAACAGCAGGTAGGCGTACGCCCGCCGGCCTGACCGGCCGACGCGACCACGAAGCTGGTGCAGCTGCCCGAGACCCAGCATGTCCGCCCGGTCGACGACGAGCGTGTTGACCGTAGGCATGTCGATGCCGGACTCGATGATGGTCGTGCAGACGAGCACGTCGTATCGCCCCTCGGAGAAATCGAGGACGACCTGCTCGAGGCTGCCCTCGTCCAGCTGGCCGTGGGCGACGGCGATCCGGGCATCGGGCACGAGAGAGCGCAGATCGCGTGCGACCTTCTCGATGTCCATCACCCGGTTGTGCACGTAGAAGACCTGGCCCTCGCGGAGCACCTCGCGGCGGATCGCTTCGGCGACCGCCCGGTCGTCGTACTCCCCCACGAAGGTCAGGATCGGCTGGCGCTCGACCGGGGGGGTGTTGATGAGCGTGAGATCGCGGATACCCGTGAGGCTCAGCTCCAGCGTCCGCGGGATCGGGCTCGCCGTGAGCGTGAGAACGTCGACCCCTGACGAGATCTGTTTGATCGCTTCCTTGTGGCTCACGCCGAAGCGCTGCTCCTCGTCGATGACGAGCAAGCCGAGCTTGGAGAACCGGACGTCGCCCGCCAGCACCCGGTGCGTCCCGACGACCAGGTCGACCGAACCATCGGCCAGCCCGTCGACAACCTTGCGAGCCTCGCCCGAGGTGAGGAATCGCGACAGCATCTCGACCCGCACAGGATAGGGGGCATAACGCTCTGCGAACGTCTGGTAGTGCTGCTGGGCCAGCAACGTCGTCGGCACGAGCACGGCTGCCTGGTAGCCGTCCTGGATCGCCTTGAACACCGCCCTCACCGCAACTTCGGTCTTGCCGAAGCCGACGTCCCCGCACACGAGGCGATCCATCGGGATGGGCAGCTCCATGTCGGCCTTGACGTCGGCGACAGCCGTCAGCTGATCGGGTGTCTCCGGGTAGGGAAAGGCCTGTTCCAGCTCTGCCTGCCACGGCGTGTCCGGTGTGAACGGGTGCCCTGGCTCGGTCGCCCGCCGGCGGTACAGGGCGACCAGCTCCTTGGCTATCTCCCTGACGGCTGAGCGAACTCGGGACTTCTGCTTCTGCCACTCGTGGCCGCCGAGCCGATTCAGGCTCGGGTGGTCACCGCCGGCGTACGGCGTGATCGAGTCGATCTGGTCGGACGGCACGTAAAGCCGGTCGCCGCCCCGGTACTCGAGCAGCAGGTAGTCCCGCTCGGACCCGCCGATGGCCCGCTTGACGAGCCCGCCGTAGCGGGCGACGCCGTGGATGTGGTGGACGACGTAGGCCCCCGGCTCCAGATCGTCGAAGAAACCCTCCACCGGTCTCGCCCTCGGCCTCGCCACCCGGTGCGGCCGGCGCCGGCCCGTGATGTCGGGCTCAGCGAGGATCGCCAGCTTCGAATCGGGAAGCAGCGCACCCCGATCGAGAGGCGCGACGACGATGTGGACGCCCGGCTGGCGCAGTGCTCGGTCGAAGCCGGGGCCGGCGCCGCCGGCTTCCGCCTCACCGGAGCGAGCACGGTTGGCCGAGCCGCCCGCTACCGCGTCACCGGCGCGAGGGTCTCCGAGCAGCTTGGCCTCGAGTCCCTCACCGTCGAGGACGGAGGCGAGTCGCTCGGCGCTGCCGCTGCCGTCGGCGCAGATCACGACGCGATGTCCCGATCTGGCGAGGTCCCCGAGCCGCCTGGCGAGCCCGGCCGAGTCGCCGAGCACCGGTGGCCAGCCCCGGGCGGCGAGGACGGTCGTGTCCGCCCGATCCGCTGTCGGCAGGAGCGAGGCGAGCCGGGCACCGGTCTTGGCCAGCAGCCGGTCGAACGGCAGGTGCAAGCGCGCCATCTCCACCGGCACTCCCGGGTCGGCGGTCCAGGTGGAGGCGAGGGTGTCGGCGAGTGCGGTTTCTTCCTCGATCAGCTCGGTGGCGCGGTCCCGTAGGCGTCGCGGGTCGATCAACACGACTCGGGCGCCAGGGGGCAGCAGGTCGGTGAAGAGGCGCTCGGAGTGGGTGAGCCACGGGAGCCACGACTCCATGCCGTCGAACAGCAACCCTTCGGCGATCCGGTCGAAGACGTCTCTCGCGATTGGTGAGTCGTGCGCCAGCTGCCGGGCGCGGTCGCGCACCTCATCGGTCAGTACGAGCTCGCGGCAGCCGAAGATCTCGACGTGGTCGAGCTCGGCGACCGACCGCTGGTCGCCGACGTCGAAACGAGTCAGCCGCTCGACCTCGTCACCCCACAGGTCGATCCGCACCCCGTGATCGTCGGTCGACGGGAAGACGTCGATGATGCCGCCCCGGACGGCGAGCTCGCCCCGGTGCTCCACCTGGTACTCGCGCCGGTACCCGGCATGGACCAAGCGGGCGACGAGCGCGACGGCGTCAACCTGTATCCCGCGCTCGACGACGATCGGTTGGACGTCCTCGACCGGCGGGCCGAGCTGTTGCAACAGCGCCCGGATTGGGGCGATGACGACCCGCGGTCCGGCCCCTGCACCGGCTTCACCGGATCCCGCCTCACCCTGCGGGTGGTGGAGCCGCCACATCGCTCGCAGGCGGCGGCCCATCGTGTCGGTCGCTGGGGACACCCGCTCGAACGGCAAGGTCTCCCACGCCGGCAGCACGTCGACGTGGTCCCGCCCGACGAAGGCGATCAGGTCGTGCTCGAGCTGCTCGGCCTCCCTGGCCGTGGGCGTCGCCACGAGGATGACCGGAGCGCTGCTGAGCTCGGCCATGGCCGCCAGCACGATCGCCCGAGCCGGCTCCGGCACGGCGACGATGGCGTCGTCGGCCGACAACAGCTCGGCGATCGCGGCCTCGCCGGAGAGCAGTCCTGGCAGAGCGGAGAGGGTCACTGCCGTGTGTTGTACACGTTCATCGCTGCCGCTACGCCGTCAGCCAAGATGGCCTCTACGGCGTCCGCCGCCACCTCGACCGCCACCTCGAGCAGCTCCCGCTCCGCTTTCGACGGGCGTTTCAGGACATGGTTGACGCCTTCAGCGCGGCCGGGCGGTTTGCCGATGCCGATGCGGACCCGGATGAAGTCCCGTCGATGGAGGTGGGCCTCGATCGACCGGAGCCCGTTGTGGCCGGCCGTCCCACCGCCGGCCTTCACCCTCACGGTCCCCGGGGGCAGGTCGAGCTCGTCGTGAACGATGAGCAGCCGTTCAGAGTCGAAGTCGGCGCCCAGGTAGCGCTTGGAAAGCGAGCGAACCGCCAGGCCCGAGTCGTTCACGTAGGTCTGCGGCACAGCCAGGATCAGCAGCTTGCCGCCGATACGTGTGGCTCCCGTCTCAGCCGAAGTACCCCGTTCGCTCCGCAACCGGACCTGGTGGCGTGCCGCCACCCGCCGTACGGCGAGGCCTCCGAAGTTGTGGCGTGACCCGTCGTACTCGACGCCAGGGTTCGCTAGGCCGACCGCGACCAGGTCGGCACCGGATGTGGTGTCGGTGGACCTCGGAAACTTCAGACCGCGTCCGCCGACTCGTCGGCAGCCTCGGCAGGCGCCTCGGCCTCGGCCTCGGCCTCGCCCTCGGCGGCCACAGCCTCAACGAGAGCGGCGCGGCCCACGTGTGCCACGACGACCGGGCTGTCCGGATCTTCGTCAAGCTCGACACCGTCGGGGAGCGCGATGTCCGCTGCCCGGATGGAGTCACCGATCTCGAGGTTGGAGATGTCGATCTCCACGTAGGGAGGCAGATCACCAGGCTTCGCCTTGATGGCGAGCGACTGCATCTCCAGGTCGACGGTGCCATCGTCGCGGTACACAGCCGCCGCCTCGCCGATCAGGACGATCGGGATCTCAGCGGCAATGACCTCGTCGCGGCGCACGACCTGGAAATCGACGTGGACCACCGTGTGGCGAACCGGGTCGCGCTGCAGCTGCCGCGCCATGGCGAGGTGCTCACCGTCACCGATGGCGAGACGTAGCAGGGCCCGGGAACCGGCTGGCGACCCGAGCGCCTGGCGAAGATCCTTGCTGTCGACGGACACCGGGATGGGCTCGATGCCGTGGCCGTAGACGACGGCGGGGATTCGGCCCGCGGCGCGCAGCCGGCGGCTGTCGCTGCTGCCGCTCGGGCGGCCAGGCTCGGCGACCAGTTTGATGTCAGGCATGAGACGAGCTCCTACGAGAGATTGCGATCGATCGATCGACTTGACCGGCGGCTGACCTGCGGCTGGCTTGCAAACCGTGGCCTCCACCGGACGACCGAAGAAGTCTAGGGGAATCCTGGATGGCCCGGATCACGGGCCCGTGCGCCGACCCGGTCCGAGGCGAGTGCTTCGGAGGCGGGCTGATCGCGAACTGCACCGAGCCGGTCCCGGGCAGGTAGAGCGCGCTCCCGCCGTAGGTCACCTTCACCGTCACCAGACCACTGGCGCTGAAGATCATGGCGAACGTCGCTTCTGCCTCCGCACCCGACTCGTGATGGAGCGTGTTACCCGTGCACGAGGTGGCGCACCTCGATCCGGCCGGACCGCTGACGGACACCGTCCCGGTCGGGGATCCGACCGCGCTGAGGCCGGTCACGGTTACCAGTATGTGGACGATCGAGCCCGGGACTGGGGCGGTTGCCGACGCCAGCTTGGAGGCCCGGACCGAGACACCGGCCCTCGAGATCTTCGGCCTCAGCACCGCCGACGTCGAAAGGAGGTAGTTGACGTCGCCGGTGTAGACCGCCCAGAACGTCTCGGTCGCCGAGGTCACGACCAAGTCGCACGCCGCCAGGCCACCGTAGCCGAGGCCGACATAGCCGTTGTCACCGCATGTCGAGATCGCCGTGTACTTCACACCCGGGCGGGCTGACTCGAAGAATTCCATGCGTCCGGTCAATGGTGCGCCGGCTTCCGGCCCACTCGCCGTGGCCGTCAGCCTGAGGGCGGCGCCGACCGTCGGGCCCACGGTGACCGTGGTGAGCGACGTCTTGCTCGCCGCCCGGTCGGCGATCTCTACGATCGGGGTCGACGTCGCCGAGGCGTAGTTCGAGTCAGGCAGGACCGTGGCGGAGAAGGTGACCGCGACCGTGCTCGTGTACGTGTACGAGCACGACAGCTGCTCGGAGATGCTCGAGGGCCGGGTCAGCGTGCACACCCGCAGGTGACTACCGTTCGCGAACACCTCGATCGAGCCGCTCGGGCCCGGAGTGATGCCGGACAGCCCCGAGACCAGCGCCGTCACCTGGATCGTGGTCCCGACCGGGGCCACGTTGGCGGCCACGCTGATGGTCGGAGCGGCGAGGGACACCCTGCGAGTGGCCTTGGCGGTCGCGGCCGCGTAGTTGGCATCGGCGGCCACCTGAGCCGTGAACTGGACGTCGCCGGCTCCCGGATACGTCACCGGGCAGGTGACCGACTCGGTGTCACCCGCCGTGATCGGGCCGCCGCAACTGGTCAGCGCTGTAGCGCCCTGGAGCACCGTGATGGCGCCCGTCGGAGCCCCGACGACGGCGTTGCCGGTCACCGTGGCGGTCACCGAGTCGCTCTGGCCGGCGATTGGGCCGATCTCAGCCGTCGAGATGCCGACCGTCGGCGTCGCCGGGCTCGGAGTGAGATCGACCGGAACGGCGACAGCAGAGGTGTAACCGGCATCGCCCCCGTACGACGCCGTGAACTCGAGCGGCTGGGTGCTCGTGATTGAGTAGGTGCACGAGGCCGTGCCCAGGGCGGGGAAGGCCTGATCCGAGCAGCTCAGGATCGGCTGCGGAGTTCCGCTGCCCACTGCCACGTCGACGGCGATCGACTCGGTGGGCGTAACTCCGGACACGCCGGTCAAGCTGGCGTCGATGGTGAGGACCTCGCCCGCCACCGGGGCCGTGTCCGACGATGACAGGGAGAGCGTGGGCGTGGCGGGCTGCGCCTCGACGATGGCCGGCACGCAAGAAGCCGACAGGCCGTCGGACGAGTCGCCCGAGTACGTCGCCGTGATGGCGTTGTTCGTCTGCGTGAGCGTGAAGTCGCACGGCGCAAAGCTCGGCGCTGACGCGCTGGCACCTTGGATCAGCGCGGCATTGACGCAGGACCCGATCGGCGTGCTGTCGTCGAGGAACGTGACCGTGCCCGTCGGCGCAGCCGCCGCGTCGGGCGAGGACGCGAGCACATCGGCGGTGATCTCGACCGCATCGCCGACGGCCGCTCCGGTACCGCCGGCGGTGACCGACACCGTCGTCGTCGTAGCCGAGTCCACTCCCGTGAGCTGCTGGGACTGCTGGCTGGGGGCGAACACGGGGTCACCCTGGTACACGGCGAAGTACGTGTCGGTGCCCGCCGCGGAGACTGGCGCCTGACACGAGCCCGAGCTCGACAACGGGATCGAGCCGGAGTTCGCCGACAACGTGACCTCGCACGCCTCGGGACCCGTGGTCGAGCCGACGAAGATGTCGACAGCGCCGGTCGGGTTCGACGTGGCGGTACCCGAGGCGTCCGAGACCGTCACCGCGAACGTGGCGAGGTCACCGACGACGGGTGCGCCTGCTGGCCCGCTCGGGTTGGCGACCGACACCGAGAGCGCCGTCGACGACGCAGTCGTGCCCGGTTGGCCCGAGATGGCCGACGCACCCGCCGCGGGCGCGGCGAACAGCGCGAGCGCCAGCAGGGTCGCGCCGACCACCGCCACCCCCTCCCCAGACCCTGCCAAGCGGCGGTGGCTGCGGTTACTCGACATGGTTGGCTCTCCTCGCTGTCGTGCGCCCGCCGATCGGCCAGGCGCGAGCCTCTAGAGGGCGATCAGCCATATTGACCCGCCCGAGACCCCGGCGCCAGTGCGTTCTCAACGCGCAAGGCGGCGCGTCGCCAACGGCCGGCAGGGCGCGCCTACAACAGGTTCTGTCCGCCGAAGATCTCCGACACCGACGTGTCCTCGAACACGGCGTCGATGGCATCGGCGATGATCTTGGCCACCGAGATCACCTCGATCTTGTCGATCCTGCGCTCCTCGGGTAACGGCAAGGTGTTGGTGACGACTACGCGGGAGATGGGCGCGGCCTTCAGCCGATCGAGCGCCGGCCCCGACAGCACGGGGTGCGTGGCCATCACCCAGACGTCGATGGCCCCCTCTTCGATCAGGCGCTCGGCGGCGGCGCACATCGTGGCGGCGGTCCCGATGATGTCGTCGATCACGATGCAACAGCGGCCTTTGACGTCACCGACGATGTCCCGGGCCTCCACCTGGTCGGACAGCATGCCGGGCCGTCGCTTGTGCACGAGGGCGAGGTCAGCGCCGAGCTTCTGGGCGAAACTCTCGGCCACCTTCACCCGGCCGGCGTCCGGCGCCACGATCACGGCGTCGCCGGAGTCCTCACGCCGCAGGTAGTCGAGCAGCACCGGTGCGGCGGTCAGGTGATCGACCGGACCATCGAAGAAACCCTGAATCTGCCCCGAGTGCAGATCCACACTCACGATCCGGTCCGCGCCGGCCACCGAGAGCAGGTCAGCGACCAGTTTGGCCGTGATCGGCTCCCGCCCGGTCGACTTCCGGTCCTGGCGGGAGTAGCCGTAGTACGGGCAGACGGCGGTGATCCGTTTCGCCGAGGCCCGCTTGGCGGCGTCGATCATGATCAGCATCTCCATGATGGCGTCGTTCACCGGAGCGGTGTGCGTCTGCACGATGAACAAGTCGACGCCACGGATCGAGGTCCCGTAGCGGCAGTGGAGCTCGCTGTCGGCGAACTCCCGCAGGTTCGTCTCCCCGAGCGAGACGCCGAGGCAGGCGGCGATCTCCGCCGCCAGCTCCGGATGTGACCGGCCGCTGACGAGCTCGAGACGGCGACGCGGCACCAGTTCCATCTATTGAGTCCTCTCCTCGGGCCGGGGGTTGCCGAAGAATGGTCCGACGCGCTCGCCTCGCGCCAACCGGGTCCCCGGCTCGAGGACCGAGAACGCTTCGACGACGGCGTGGTCCTCGATGACGGCGCGCTCGGCCACCGTGTGGGTGAGCCGGACGCCTTCGCCGACCTCGCAGTCGATGAGGTGGCATCCCGGTCCGATCAGCGAGCCCTCGCCGATCGTCGTGCGGCCTTCGAGCACGACGCCGGGCATCAAGGTCACGTCCGGCCCGAGCTGGACCGTCATGTCGAGGTAGGTCGCTTCCGCGTCCCACATCGTCACGCCCCGTCGCATCCAGCGCTCGTTGATGCGGGCTCGCACCTCGGACTCCGCCGCCGCCAGTTGTGCCCGGTCGTTCACGCCGGCCGCTTCCATGGGGTCGCCGGCCACCACGGTCGTCACGGTGTAACCCGCACCGTGGAGCACCTCGATGGTGTCGGTGAGGAAGTACTCACCCAGCGAATTGTCGGGCGAGAGCCGCCGTAGCGCTGGGGCGAGCACCCCACGACGGAAGCAGTAGATCTGCGAGGCGACCTCGTCGATGTCCAGCTCGGACGGCGTGCAGTCGGCGTCGTCGACGATGCGCGACACCCGCCCGTCCTTGGAGCGCACGACCCGCGAGTAGCCGAACGGGTCCTCGAGCTTGGCCGTGAGCACCGTGGCGGCCGCGTCGAGGGCCCGGTGCTCCCGGATGAGGTGCGCCAGCGTCGCCCGGCGCACGAGCGGCGTGTCGCCGGGAAGGATCACGAGGTCACCCTCGTCGGCGTCGGTGGTGAACGCATCAGGAAACCCAGGCAGCGCCACCGCCACGGCATCCCCGGTTCCCCTCGGCTCCAGCTGCTCGACGAATTCGAGCGTCAGGTCACCGGGTGCCTCGTTCTGGATCGTCTTCACGACCTCGTTCGCACCGTGGCCTACGACCACCACGACGCGGTCGACTGGTAGCTCCGAGAGTGCGTCGAGCACGTGGAGCACCATGGGCCGCCCGCACAGCCGGTGAAGGGGCTTCGGGGTTCCCGATCTCATCCGGGTGCCCTCACCCGCGGCTAGTACGACGGCGAACAACGGCCGACGATTCGGCCCTGCATCGAGTGCCACGCCTGCACCTCCTCACCCGAGACGCCGGACGTGTCCGACCATAGCGGCGGGTCACGGTCTTCGCTCGCCACATGGATACCTGGATACCTGGATAGTCTCGGCCCGATGGACTTCCGCCGTTCCCCCGAGCAGGAGCTGCTGGCCGAGGCCGTGTCGGGCATCGCCGGCTCCTTCGGGCACTCCTACTTCCAGCGCAAGACCCGCGAAGGGGGCAAGCAGGAGGAGTTGTGGGCCGAGTTGGGGCGGGGTGGGTTCCTCGGGGTGCATCTCCCGGAGGCCTACGGCGGTGGCGGCATGGGGATCTCGGAGCTCACGATCGTCTGCGAGGAGGTTGCCGCTGCGGGCTGCCCGTTGCTGCTCATCCTGGTGTCGCCGGCGATCTGCGCCACCCTCGTCGCCACGTTCGGGACCGACGCCCAGAAACAGCGGTGGCTCCCGCCGATGGCGACCGGAGAGTCGAAGATGGCCTTCGCCATCACCGAGCCCGATGCCGGGTCGAACTCGCACCGCATCTCCACGACGGCGCAGCGCGACGGCGACGAGTGGCGGTTGAACGGGACGAAGTACTACATCTCCGGCGTCGACGAGGCCGATGCCGTGATCGTCGTGGCGCGCACCGGTACCCACGAGGGCCGGGCGCAGCTGTCGCTGTTCATCGTCGACACCGACGCCAAGGGACTCGAGGCCACGCACATCCCAGTCGAGATCGCCGCGCCGGAGAAACAATTCACGCTGTTCTTCGACGACTGCCTCATCGACGCGGACCGGCTGCTCGGCACCGAGGGCGACGGGTTGCACCAGGTGTTCGCCGGGCTGAACCCCGAGCGCCTCATGGGGGGCGCCGTCTCGTGCGGGATCGGCCGCTACGCGTTGGACCGGGCGGCGACCTACGCGCGCGAGCGGACGGTCTGGGATCGGCCGATCGGGACCCATCAAGGGGTGGCACACCCGCTTGCCAAGGCGAAGATCGACCTTGAGCTCGCCCGGCTGATGCTCGCCAAGGCGGCGTGGTGCTATGACGCAGGGCTCCCCGCTGGCGAGGCGGCGAACATGGCGAAGTTCGCGGCGGCTGAGGCGTCACTCGAGGCGCTCGACGCCGCCATTCAGACCCACGGCGGCAACGGGCTCGCCTCCGAGTACGGCCTGGCCGACCTCTGGGGGACCGCCCGGCTGCTCCGGACCGCGCCGGTCAGCCGGGAGATGATCCTCAACTTCGTGGCCCAGCATTCGCTCGGCCTGCCGAAGTCGTACTGAGAGGCGTGCGTGAAGCGGTCGTGACGAAGGGGCGTGGCTGATGGACGGGTTGTTGGGAGCTGCCGATCGTCTGTTCGAACAAGACGCCGTGGCGGTCCTGGAGGAGTACATCGCCATACCCTGCCTGTCGCCGGACTTCGACGCAGAGTGGGCAGGGCACGGTCACATCTCGCGTGCCGCGGACTTGCTGCTCGGCTGGGTGCGGTCCCGCCCGTTACCGGGCCTCGAGGCCGAGCGATTGCAGCTGCCGGGACTGACGCCGGTCATCGTGGCCGAAGTGCCCGCCACACCGGGGTACGCCGGTGCGGGCTCTTCGGGCGGGCCGGCGCTGCTCTACGGCCACTTGGACAAGCAGCCTCCGCTCGGTGCGTGGCGCGACGGGCTCGACCCGTTCGTACCGGTTCGCGAAGGGGACCACCTCTACGGGCGCGGCGCGGCCGATGACGGTTACTCCGTGTTCGCCGCCCTGGGCGCGTTGCAGATCATGCACGAGGCCGGCATCGACCACGGCCGGTGCATCGTGTTGATCGAGGCGTCAGAGGAGAGCGGGAGCCCGCATCTTCCGGCCTACCTCGACGCGCTGTCCGAGCGGCTCGGACCGGCCGGACCGTCCGTGGTCGTCTGCCTCGACTCGGGCTCCCTCACCTACGACCGGCTCTGGGTCACCACCTCGCTCCGCGGGCTGCTGACAGCGGAGATCCGAGTGGACGTGCTCACCGACGGCGTGCACAGCGGCTCCGCCGGCGGCGTGGTGCCATCGTCGTTCCGCATCCTGCGCCACCTGCTCTCGAGGATCGAGGACGCCGACACTGGCGCGATCCTCCTCGAGGAGTGCAACGCGGAGGTGCCCGAGGTACGTCGCCGTGAGGCTACAGCGCTCGTCGAGGCACTCGGCGAGGGTGCCGTCGACGGGTTCCCGACCGTGCCGGGGCTGCGCCTGGGTGGTGACAGCGCCGTCGACCGCGTGCTCGCGCGGACGTGGGCGCCGTCGCTCGCGTTAGTGGGTATGGACGGCATCCCACCGGTCGGCGACGCAGGCAACGTGCTCAGGCCGTTCACTACCTGCAAGATCGCGATGCGGCTGCCGCCGAGCGCCGATGCAGGGTTGGCTGCCGCCCGGGTTGGGGAGATCCTGCATGCCGACCCGCCGAGCGGGGCGAGGGTAACGGTGGAGGCGGAGGGGGCGAGGGGTTTCGATTCGCCGCCGATGGCGGAGTGGCTCGCGCAGGCCGCTGCTGATGCGTCGGTGGCGTACTTCGGCCAGCCGGCCGGCGCCATGGGCGAGGGTGGCACCATCCCGTTCCTGAGCGCGCTGCAGGAGAAATACCCGGCGGCTCAGTTCCTCGTAACCGGTGTGCTCGGGCCGGGGTCGAACGCCCACGGCCCGAACGAAATGCTGCACCTACCGACCGCCAAGCGGCTGACGGCGTCAGTCGCCCACGTCCTCGGCGCCTGAGGGTTAGTCGAAGATCGGCTCGCGGGTCCTGGTGCGCTTGAGCTCGAAGAATCCGTCCGTCCCTGCCACCAGCACTACTCCGTCCCAGAGTTTGCCGGCAGCCTCGCCGCGGGGGATCGGGGAGACGACCGGGCCGAAGAACGCCACGCCTTCGACGTGGATCACGGGCGTGCCGACCTCATAGCCGACCGCGTCCATACCCTCGTGGTGTGACTTCTTGATGGCGTCGTCATAGTCGGTACTGGTGGCCGCGTCGATGAGCTCAGGTGGGAGGCCGCATTCGTCGAGGGCCTCGGTGATCGACGAGAGCTCCCTGCGGTGCTCGTTGTGAAAACGCGTCCCGATCGCCGTGTACAGCGGCAGCAGCACCTCTTCACCGTGCTGCTGGGCCGCAGCCATGCAGACCCGAACCGGGCCCCAGGCCTGCTCGAGGAACTTCCGGTAGTCCTCGGGGATGTCCTTGTCGGAGTTCAGGTAGACGAGCGACATGATGTGCCAGCGGGCACGGATGGAGCGGACCTTCTCGACTTCGAGGACCCACCTCGAGGCGATCCAAGCCCACGGGCACATTGGGTCGAACCAGAAGTCGATCGGGGTTGGTTCCGCGTCGGTGGTCACGGTGTGTCTCCTTCTCGTCTCAGGGTTCCTGACTAGCCGGAGTCTTACCGGGAGATCCGTGCGCGACCGGCCGCGCCCGTGTTCGGGTGAGTCCGCTCGGGTGACGTCGCTCCGGTGAGGTCGCTCGGTACGGTGGGCGGGAGGCGGCGGCCGTGCGGGCGGTGGTGCCCCGGCAGCGTGCGGGGGCGGAAGTAGGGTTTCCGGCGTGGAGCCGAGCGGACCGATCCTGCGTTCCGGCGCGTCCACGAGGACGTCCGAACGGTGACCACGACCACGAGCGTCGTAGCGGAGACGGCAGCCTCGCCGACCCGTCACCGCAGTGGCGCCGGACATAAGGCAGCGCTGGTGCTGGCGGCCGTGCTGGGGGTCGTCGGCCTCATCTTCTGGCTGTACGCCGCTTCGATCCACGCGAACCAGGGCGACTCGGACGGCGCGTCCGTAGTGCTGGAAGGGCAGGCGATCATCCACGGTCACCTGCTCCTGCACGGGTGGGCGCTGTCGCTCGACTCCTTCTGGACCGTGGACGCGCTCGTCTACGCGGTCCTCGTCGCCATCGCCGGACTACGGCCGGGCCTGCTGTACGCCGGCCCGGCGCTCATAGCCACCGCCGTGATCATTGTCGGCATCCTCATGGCCCGGGAGAACCGCCGGGGTGCGGCAGCCATCGCTGGCGGCTTCGCCGTCGTCGCCTTGCTGGCCTTCCCGACGCATTCGATGGCTTCGTTCTTCCTCCGGGGGCCTCTTCATGTGACCACGGCGCTGTGGGCGCTCATCGCATTCTGGGCGATACGGCGCGGGCGTTTCGGGCTCGGATGGGCCATCGCCGTGCTCATGCTCGTCATGGGGGTGCTCGGCGACCTGCAGATGGTGGCCTACGGCGTGGCCCCGCTCGCCGCGGCAGGTCTCGTCGCCATGCTCCGGCAACGCGCATGGCGCGGTGGCATCGCCCAGCTGAGCGCGGCGGTGGCCGGGGGAGCGCTCGGAGAGATCGGGCAGAAGGTGGCCAAGGCCCTGGGTGGCTTCACGATCGGAGCCGCCAATCCGATCGCCAGCGTTCATCAGATGCCCGAGAACGCGAAGCACGTCGTGACCTTCGGGCTCGACCTCATCGGCGCCCGGACTGTCCGCCTTGTCCCTGGCGGGAACCCGCTCCTCGGCACCGGCGGTCCCCCACCCTGGTTGCAGGACGCGCACATCCTCGCAGCCGCGGTGATGCTGGCGGCGTTCCTGGCGGCACTCGTGTCGCTGCTCGGCGGCGTGATCACCGGTGGGCAGCGTGCAGCAGCCGGTGTGGTGTTCGCAGCGGATCCTGACGCCGAGCGCTGGCGGCTCAACGACATGTTGCTGATCGCGACGTTTGCACCACCGGTGGCGTACGTCGTGTTGGCTCTCACGAACGACCCCGAGTACACGAGGTACCTCACGGCGGCGGTGATCTTCGCGTCCATCCTCACCGGCCGGATCGTCGCTCAGTACTGGCACAAGCTGAGTGCAACTTGGCTGGCTCGCACCGTTGCGGCCGTGGCGGTGGCGGCCACGATGTGCTTCGCGGCGGCCACCGGATACACGCTCGATCAGCCCGATCCTGGGCAACCCGCCGCGCAGCTGGTCGCTTGGCTGGGCACCCACCACCTCGACGAGGGCGTCGGCGACTACTGGAGCGCCAGCATCTCGACCGTCGAAAGCAGGGGACAGGTCACGATCCGACCGGTGGTCTCCGGCACCAAGGGAACACTTCGCCGTTACCTGAAGGAATCAGACGAGAGCTGGTACGCCGGCCAGCGCTTCCAGTTCTTCGTGTACAACACCGTCCTCCCTTGGGGCTACGACAACACCATCTCGGCGACCAAGACGTGGGGACCCCCGGAGCACACCTATGCAGTCGGGACATTCCGCGTCCTCGTGTGGCCCAAGCCTCTGATCCTCAAACCCAACCCGCCGGCAACCAGCTGACCGCGCGCACCGGGGTGGTTCGCCGTGGTCAGGGTCCCGCCCGGCGACCCCGCCCGGCGACAGACCCGTTACGCCGTCCCCAACAACCGGAGCGGCTGCTCGACACAGTCGGCCACGAACCGCAGAAACCCCCCGGCCGTCCCCCCATCGCACACCCGGTGGTCGAACGCCAGGGTCAGCTCAGTGACCGGTCTCGCGCGCACCGTCCCGTCGACGACCCAGGGGCGCTCCATGATGCGGCCGATCCCGACGATCGCCACTTCCGGGTGGTTGATGATCGCCGCCGACCCATCGACGCCGAACACGCCGTAGTTGTTCACGGTGAACGAGCCGCCGGTGACCTCCGCGGTGGTCAGGGTGCCTTGCCTGGCGGCGGCGGCAAGGCGGCGGATCTCCGCGTCCAGCTCCAGCAACGTGAGCTGCTCGGCGTTCCGGGCGACGGGTACCAGGAGGCCTCGCTCGGTCTGGGCGGCGAAGCCCAGGTTGACCGCCCGGCTGACAACGATCTCGTCGCCTTCGATCTTGCTGTTGAGGATGGGAAAGCGCTCGAGACCGAGCACGCAGATACGCGCCAGCAAGCTGGTCACTCCGACTCCGACGGCTCGTCCCGGGTTGGCGGCGTCGATGGCGTCACGCGCCTGCGCGAGCCCAGTCGCATCGACATCGACCCATACAGTCGCCTCCGGGATCTCCCGCCGTGAACGTGACAGTCGCTCTGCCATCTGACGGTGCAGGCCGCGGATCGGGATGCGCTCGACCGGTCCGATGCTCGGGGACGCGGCCGCGCTCGCTGCTGAGGTGGCGACGCTCGCAGGCGTGCGGGCGCGCTCCACGTCGGCGCGCACGATCACACCGTCAGGACCGGAGCCCTGTATCGACGCCAGATCGACGCCGAGCTCGCGGGCGAGCCGTCGCACGACGGGTGACAAGACGGCGGGACGCGGACGAACGCCGGATCCGGACGGAGCATCAGCGACGCCGTCGAGAGCTGCGCCGGTGACCGCAGTCGCGGCACTGTCGAACGCTGCGCCGGACGGAGCACGATGGTGGTGCCGGCGACGCTCCGGCCTCGTCCCGTACCCGACGAGGACGCTCCCCGACGAGCCTCCCGAGCTCCCGCCACTCGGAGCGACAACCTCAGCCGTAGCCGCAACAGGGCCTCCGATGGCGGAGGCAACGACTCCACCCGCCGCCTCACCCGGGGACTCAACCGAAGCTTCCTCGATCGACAGCAGCGCCGAACCGACGTCAGCGACCTCACCTTCGGCATGGTGCAACGCGGTCACGGTCCCGCCATAGGGGCACGGAAGCTCGACGCTCGCCTTTGCGGTGACGACTTCCACGACCGGCTGGTCGATCTCGACAACGTCACCGACCGCCACCAGCCAGTGCGCGATCTCGGCATCAGTCAAGCCCTCGCCGAGGTCTGGGAGCTTGAACTCCTTGACCGTCATCGGCCCGCACGGCCGCCGGCAGAACCGGCACGCGAAGCGCCGACAACCACCGACGAGTCCTCCCACTGCAGCCGGGCCACGGCATCGAGGATGCGGTCGACATTCGGCAGGTGGTACTCCTCCAGCATCGGCGGCGGATACGGGACGTCCAGCCCGCCCACCCGCAGTATCGGCGCCTCCAGGTAGTGGAAGCACTCCTCGCTCAACCGAGCCGCCACTTCGGCGCCGTAGCCCCCGAAGGTGCTCGCCTCGTGGACGACCACCGCCCGGCCCGTCCGCCGGACCGACGCCGCCACGGTCTCGGTGTCGAACGGCGCCAAGCTCCGTAGATCCACGACCTCGAGGTCGTAGCCCTCGTCCGCGCCAACAGCAGCCGCATCGAGAGCGGTGTCGATCATCGAGCCGTAGGCGATCACGGTGACATCGGTGCCGTGCCTCCGGATCACCGCAGACCGGCAGGCCTCCGTCCGAACGGGCAGATTCACTTCGGCCTTCGACCAGTAGCGGCGTTTTGGCTCGAGGAAGATCACGGGGTCCTCCAGCTCGATCGCCTCCCGCATCAGCGAGTACGCGTCGGCGACGGTCCCGGGGGTGAGGACCGTCAGGCCGGGTGTGTGGGTGTAGTAGGCCTCACTCGAGTCCGAGTGGTGCTCGACGCCCCCGATACCGCCGCCGTAGGGGATCCGGATCACGAGGGGAAGGGTGAGCTGGCCGCGGGTGCGGTTTCTCATCTTGGCGACGTGGCTCGTGATCTGTTCGAAGGCCGGATAGGCGAAGGCGTCGAACTGCATCTCCACCACCGGTCGCAGTCCGTACATCGCCATACCGACTGCTGTACCGACGATCCCGCTCTCGGCGAGCGGGGTGTCGAAGCAGCGCTCCTCCCCGAACTCGGCGTTCAACCCGTCGGTCACGCGGAACACGCCACCTAGCCGACCGACATCCTCGCCGAAGACCACCACTCGCTCGTCGCTGGCCATCGCATCGTGCAGTGCCCGGTTGAGCGCTTCGCCCATCGTGACGGTCATGACGGCACCTCCTCGGTCGAGGCAGTGGCCAGCTCCTCAGCCAGCCAGGCCGCCTCAGCCTTGAGCAACGGGGTCGGCTGCTCGTAGACGTGAGCGAACAGCCCTGCCGGGTCTGGGACCACATCGACGCTCATTGCGTCTCGGACGCTGCGGGCAAAGCGCTCAGCGGCCGCGGCGATCTCATCTCGGCGGGGCTGGTCGAGGAGCCCGTGATTCGTCAGGTAGGTCTCGAGCCGGATGAGGGGATCCCGCTCGATCCAGGATTCGGCCTCCTCCGGCGGACGATAGCGGGTGGCGTCGTCGGCATTCGTATGGGCCTCCATGCGGTACGTCACTGCCTCGACCACCGCTGGGCCACCGCCATCACGCGCCTGGTCCATCAAACGAGCAACCATTGCCCGCACAGCGACGACGTCGTTGCCGTCCACCCGGTAGCCGGGAAGCCCGTAGCCGATCGCACGGTGTGCGAGCGTCGGCGATTTGGTCTGACGGGACAGCGGGACACTGATCGCGTACTGGTTGTTCTGGATGAAGAACACGACCGGCGCGTCGAAGACGGCGGCGAAGTTCATGGCGATGTTGGCGTCGCCCTCGCTGGTGGCCCCGTCGCCGAGGAACACCAGCACCGCGGTCGCTTCGTGAGCACGCCGAGCCGCCGTCGCCAGACCCACCGCGTGCAACGCCTGCGTCGCGAGCGGCGTGCACTGCGGGGCGGTCCGCCATTCTTTGGGGTCGTAGCCACAGTGCCACTCGCCGCGAAGCAACGAAAGCACCTCAACCGGCGGGATGCCGCGGGTCACGACCGCGACGGTGTCCCGGTACGTCGGGAACATCCAGTCCTCCGGGTGCAGCGCCAGGACGGCGCCCACCTGGCAAGCCTCTTGGCCCCCGGCTGACGGGTAGACGGCGAGACGGCCCTGGCGGGTGAGTGTCGTCGCCTGACGATCGAAGCGCCGCGCCGCCACCAGCCGCCGGTACAGGCCGACGAGCTCGCCCCCGTCTGGCATCGTGAGCCCGAGCGCCATCGAGGGTGAGCCGTCCGGGTTGATGAGGCACGCGGGCTCTTCAAGTGGGACGAGATCGAGCATTCCGGCGGGGTGAGTTGCGAGAGTGGTCACCGACGCCTCCGTTTCGTGCCCTTCGTGCTCGGACAATCCAGTGGCCGCGAGGCCCCTGACGATCTGCTATCTGCCTAACAATCATGGCGATCAGGATGCCGATCGGTCCACTCATCTCTGAAAATTGAGATATTTGGCAGCTAGGATGCCTTTGCAATGGTCAAGATGTCACCGGGGCGGATGTCGGATGGCCCAGCGTCCAAGACGACGACGGTCGCGCTCGACGCGATCGACCGCCGGATCCTCGATCTGCTCAGCGCCGACGGGCGGGTGTCTGTCCGCGAGGTCGCCGAACAGGCTCGTATCGGGCGGGCGACCGCCTACAACCGCATCCAACGGCTGCAGGACGCCGGCGTCATCAGGGGTTTCACGGTCGTCCTCGACCCGCGCAAGACCGGCGCTGGCCTCGCCGCCTACGTGTACATCAAGATCGATCAGCACGCCTGGCGGAAGGTCGGCCAGCTCGTGGCGAAGCTCCCGGGCGTCGAGCACGTGTCACTCGTGAGCGGCGAGTGGGACCTTCTCGTCCTCGTGCGGGTGCACGACCCGAGCGACCTGCGCGACGTGATCCTCGAGCGTCTGCATGCGATCGAGGGTGTCACGGCCACCCAGACGACGTTCGTGCTCGACGAGGTCGACGGGGTCGGTGGCTTGTTCGGGGACGCTGCCAGGTGAGGCGCCCCGCCGTGGGCGAATCCAATCACGAGGATGAGCGCGAGGGCCTCAGCTCTCGACACAAAGGCGGCGCCCCTGACCCACCGCGGCTATGGCAGGTTGTCAGCGACACCACCATGGGCGGTCACGGCCCTGACGGATAATCGGAACCTTCGACATCACCTCGATCCCCGCCGCCTTTCGGCATCGCTCGTTCATCGAAGGTGGAGTCCCCCGTCGATCGCCACGACCTCACCGGTTACCTGCCTTGCATGGACGAGGCCGACGATCACCTCGGCGACGTCCTCGGGGGTCGAGCTCGACTTGAGCGGGCTCATCGCTCGTACGTAGTTGCGCTCCAACTCCCACTCTGCGGTCCACGGTGTATCCACGAGCCCGGGCGCGACGGCGTTCACACGGATCTCCGGTCCGAGGACATTTGCGAGAAGAAGCGTCAAATGGTTGACAGCAGCTTTCGACACCGCGTAGGGGATGGACGAGCCCGCCGGCCGGAGGCCCGCCAGCGACGTGACGTTCACGATCGCCGCTGCCCCGCGAGCGCCATCGGCCGCCGCCTGCAGGTGTGGGACGGCGGCTGCCGTGACGCTCCACGTCCCGAGGACGTTGACTCCGAGGATCTTGCCCCAGACCTCCGGTGTGACCGACGCGAAATCATTGTGGGGAATCTTCACCGTCGTTCCGGCGTTGTTGACGAGGATGTCGAGCCGACCGTGAGTGTCGACGGCTTGCTCGACGAGCGCCGCCGCCGCCTCGGGCTTGGCGATGTCGGCGCGGACATAGCTGGCGTCGATGAGCTCGGTCGCCAGCGCTTCCCCCGCCTCGACCGACGTTGCCGAGTTGACGACCACAGTGGCGCCCTCAGCAGACAGTGCTCGTGCCGTGGCCGCTCCGATGCCGCTCGCCGAGCCGGTCACGAGCGCCACCTTGCCTGAGAGCCGACCTGCCACCGTGTCTCCTCCTGTATCGGTATCGTTTTCGCCAACGGTTCGTCGCCGGCGCCGCGTCTGCCAGCGGGACCGTGGCGTCTACGACAGCGTCATGCGGGACCTTTCCGTCGACTCAGTCGACCTCCAACCGCACCGACTCTGTCGTCGGGTGAGACTGGCACATGAGCACGTAACCGCGCTCGGTCTCGTCCGGCTCCAGGGCGTAAGCCACGTCCATCTCCACCGCCCCAGCGACCACGCGCGCCCGGCATGTGCCACAGACGCCGCTCGTGCATGAGTACGGCGCATCGCTCCGTGCGGCGATGAGCGAGTCGAGCACGGGATCGCCGTCGTATGGCACGGCGACCGTGGTGGCCCTCCCGTTCAGCACGATCGTCACCTCGCTCACGCGTCCGCCCCAGTCCTCATGCAACGCAGACCGGGCGGCCCGTGCCGCCCGTGGCATCTCGCCGTCTACATGGAACAACTCGGCGTGGATCCTGGCCTGCTCTACGCCGGCCTCGGCAAGGGCAGCCCGGACTTCGTTCACCATCGTGAACGGCCCGCACAGGAACCACTCGTCGACCTCTCCTGCCGGCTGCAGGTTGGAGAGCAGCCGGCGGACCCGGTCGCCGTCGATCCGCCCGGTCAGCAATTCGATCTCCTGCTCCTCACGGGAGAGGAAGAACAGAACTTCGAAACGATCCGGATACCGATCCTTCAAGTCGCAGAGCTCCTCCAGGAACATGATGTCCCGAGTCGTCTTGTTGCCGAACCAGAGCACGGCGGTGCTCTGCGGCTCAACCTCGAGCACTGTCATGAGGATCGACAGGATCGGCGTGATCCCGCTTCCTGCCGCCACGGCCACGTACCGCCGCCGTGCCATGGGATCAAGACGCGGCGTGAACCGTCCAGCGGGCGCCATGACCTCGAGGACGTCACCGGGAGCCAGCACGTCGTTGACCCATCCGGAGACGACGCCGCCCTCGAGACGTTTGACGCCGATCCGGAGGTCGCCGCTCGGAGCACTCGCACAGATCGAGTACGTGCGCCGCAACTCGGTCCCGTCGACCAGGCGGCGCAACGTGAGGTGCTGCCCCGCCAAGAAACCCATCTGTCGCTCGCCCAGCGACGCCAGCTCCACGACGACCGAGTCGTGCGTGAGCGGCTCGACACTCGTCACGCGAACCGGGACGAAGCGGCTCGGAGGGGTGGTCAGGGCTGTTGCGGTCCCCGTCATCTTGGGGGGATCCGGGGTCATAGAGGCTTGAAGTGTTCGAACGGCTCGGCGCAGCTCCGGCAGCGGCGGAGCGCCTTGCAGGCTGTCGAGGAGAAACGGCTCACGAGCTCAGTGTCGCAGGACCCACACTGCGGGCAGGCGACGGCAACGGTGACTGGGGAGATCGACACCGAGGCGGCTGGCTGCGGCGAAGAACGCCGTGGCCCACCGTTTGCACCGACACACGCCTCGCCAGGCGGGGCAATCCCGACGTCAGTTAGCTTCTGACGGCCTTCTGCCGTGATCCAGTCCGTAGTCCACGCCGGCGCCAGCACCCGGCGCACTGCCGCGTCCCGCCACCCGGCGGCAACGAGTGCTTCGCGGACGTCGGACTCGATCGCCTCCACAGCGGGGCAGCCCGAGTAGGTAGGCGTCAGATCGACCTCTACGTGCCCGGCCTTGTCGACCCGGACCGCTCGCAGGATGCCGAGATCGGCGATCGTCAGGCTCGGGATCTCCGGATCCGGGACCGAGCCGGCGATGGCGGCGACGGCCTCGAGCGTGGGCACCGCTGGCACCGCCGGCACCGCTGGCACCGCTGGCACCGCTGGCACCGCTGGCACCGTGGGCAGCGTGGGCGTCGTGGGCGTTGTGGGCGTCGTGCCGGTCACCACGTCACCCCCGGATACGACCGGTGCAGGTGTTGCATCTCGGCGAGGAGGTAGCCGAAGCCCTCGGTATGCAGCCCCCGCCGCCCGCCCCCAGGCGACCAAGTCGTGGACGGGACCTCCAACGTCGCCTCGGTGAGCACCGACTGCACGTAGCCCAGCCACGGCCTGTACAGCGAGGCGGGATCAGCAATGATCCGGGCGTCCAGCAGGCCGACGGGCCCGCTGTCGTCGGATCGGCCGGCGGAGCGGCCGGTGTCCGAATCCTGTCTGGGTGCACAGGTTGTTGTGAACAGCTCGTTTACGACACTTCCTGCACCCAGACTGTGCCGAGTTCCGTCCGAATCGTCCGAATCGAGCGGTTCGAGCGGTTCGAGCGGTTCGAGCGGTTCGAACAGCTCGCCGGCGAACGGCCACACGACCTCTAGGCCGGCTGCCATCCGGGCATGGCTCTCCTCGGTGCCGTCGCCAAGGCGCAGGACCCAGCTGGCTGCATGCTCGCGGTGGTACGCGACCTCCTTGACGGCCTTGGCGGCAATGGCTGTGATCTGCTCGTCGGCCGACGACGACAGGGCCGAGTACAGCTGGTATTGGTAGGCAGAGAACAGCAGCTGCCGGGCCATCGTGGTGCCGAAGTCACCGTTCGCGAGCTCGACGATCTGCACGTTGAGAAAGTCACGCTCGTCGCGCCCGAACGCGAGATCGTCCTCGGTGCGGCCGGCGCCTTCCAGTTCGCCCGCGTGGGACAAGAACGACCGCGCCTGGCCGATCAGGTCGAGGGCGATGTTCATGAGGGCGATGTCCTCTTCGATGGCCGGAGCGCCAGCCGCCCACTCGCACAGCCGCTGCGCCAGCACGAGCGCGTCGTCGCCCAGCCCGAGGCAGTACCGGGCGACGGCGGGACGGAGCGCCGTCTCGCTCACAGGTGCTCGACCCCGTCGGGGATCTCGTAGAACGTCGGGTGCCGGTAGACCTTGTCGCCCGCCGGGTCGAAGAACGAGTTCTTCTGGTCGGCCGTCGACGCCGTGATGTCCGTCGACCGCACGACCCAGATGCTCACACCCTCCTGTCGGCGGGTGTACAAGTCACGGGCGTTCTGCAGCGCCAGCTTGGCATCGGGCGCGTGCAGGCTGCCCGAGTGCGTGTGCGACAGCCCTCGGCGCGGCCGGACGAAGACCTCCCACAGCGGCCACTCGTGGAGCGGAACCTCCGGGAGCGGAACTTCCGGGAGCGGGACCTGCGGGAGCGGGACCTGCGGGAGCGGGGCATCACGCAGCCCTGCCTCGCGACCCACCCCTTCCGCCCCACCGTCAGACTCAGGCGGCGCCGGCACGGTCCGCCTCCTTCGAGTTCAAGCTCCTGTCGTGCTTCGCCGCATAGGCGTTGGCGGCATCCCGCACCCACCGGCCCTCCCGGTTCGCCGCCACGCGCTTGGCGAGGCGTTGCCGGTTGCACGGCCCGTCGCCGGCGAGCACCCGCTTGAACTCGGACCAGTCGATCTCGCCGTATTCGTAGTGTCCCCGCTCCTCGTTCCACCTCAAGTCGGGGTCGGGCAACTCGAGCCCGAGCGCTTCCGACTGCGGGACGCAGATGTCGACAAAGCGCTGCCGCAACTCGTCGTTCGAGACACGCTTGATCCCCCACGCCATCGACTGCCCCGAGTGGGGAGAGTCACTGTCCGGCGGCCCGAACATCATCAGTGAGGGCCACCACCAACGGTTCACCGCATCCTGGGCCATGGCCCGCTGGACATCGGTGCCACGAGTCAGCGTCAGCAACAGCTCAAAACCCTGCCGCTGATGGAAGCTCTCCTCCTTGCAGATCCGCACCATGGCGCGGGCATACGGGCCATAGGAGCAACGGGTGAGCGGGATCTGGTTCATGATCGCCGCCCCGTCAACGAGCCAGCCGATCGCCCCGACGTCGGCCCACGTGAGCGTCGGGTAGTTGAAGATCGACGAGTACCGCTGGCGACCGGCGTGTAACAGATCCAACAAGTCGTCCTTCGACACGCCGAGCGTCTCGGCAGCACCGTACAGGTACAGCCCGTGGCCCGCCTCGTCCTGCACCTTGGCGATCAGGATTGCCTTCCGCAGAAGCGACGGCGCCCTCGTCAACCAGTTCCCCTCGGGCTGCATGCCGATGATCTCGGAATGGGCGTGCTGGGCGATCTGGCGCACGAGCGTGGCCCGGTAGGCCTCAGGCATCCAGTCACGGGGCTCGATGCGTTGGTCCGCCGCGATGAGGGCATCGAACTCGGCATCCAAGTCAGGGCTGACCTGCGCAGTCACGAGCCTCCTCCTTCGAGAGCCGGGAGATGTCCCGCACCCGCCCGACCGACCGACCGACCGCCCGACCGACCTACCGACCGACCGCCCGACCATTCGGTCGGCAAATCTACCACCGAGGACCCCGACCAGCGCCGGCCCATCGCTCGTCACTTTGGTCTCGCAGGGCTGGCCAAGCCAGTTGTGGCGATCGCCACCTCGACAGCGACTGCGAGCAGGCTGGCGAGGTCGTAACAGGCCCGTCCTGCCGGCCGTCCGCCGGCCTTGGCGACGGCCGTTCAGTGGCCTATGAAGTCGGGGCGGCGTTTCTCCAGGAATGCACCGACGGCCGCCCTGTGGTCGTCGGTGAAGGCGAGGCGAGCCTGCAACTCACCCTCGAGCCGGAGGACCGAGTCGAGGTCGGCGGCGGCGCCCTGCCAGAACGCCTCCTTCAACGCTGCGTAGGCTTTGGTCGGCCCGGCCGCGAGCCGCTCCGCCAGCCCGGTCACGTGCGAGCCGAGCTCCTCGGGGGCGACCACCTCGTGCACGAGCCCGATCCGCAGCGCCTCGTCGGCGTCGATGACCGTCCCGAGCATCAACAGCCCCATCGCCCGCGACCACCCGACCGTCCTGGCCAACGTCGCCGACAAACCGGAGTCCGCCGTCAAGCCGATCCCCAGGAACGCCGGTGCGAATCGCACGCCCGAGGACACCACCCGCAGATCACACGCCAGAGCGAAACCCAACCCCGCACCCGCACACGTCCCATTGATCGCAGCGATGGCCGGCTTCGGCATCGTCGCCAGCGTGCGGACGATCGGGCTGTAGTGATCCTCGACCGTGTCGAAGGCGTGGTTCAGATCCCCCTCGAGGGCAGTCGCGTGCTCCCCGAGATCCTGACCTGCGCAGAACGCCCGGCCTTCGCCGGTGAGGACCACGGCTCGGACCGAGTCGTCCGCCGCGACCGCTTGGAGCGCCTCGAGGAGCGCGACCTTCGCGGCCACCGTCAGCGAGTTCATCTGATCCGGACGGGACAGCATGACCGTCGCCACACCGCCGGCCTGCGCGAGACGTACCGGGCCGGCGTCATCCGAAGAGGACATGGGCGGATTCTTACAGACCGAACGGCCGGTCGGGTCAGACCAAGCCGCCTCCGCAGGCGGGTGCGAGCGCCTTGACGGCTCAACCCGGCCCGTCAGCCCGACCGCATCCGCCCGGCGTCCCAGCGCCTTGACGGCTGGTGCTGACTACGGCGAGGTGTGCTGGGACGCCGTGGTGGCCCAGGACGGCAAGCCGGTCGCCACCTAGGACATCCTGACGTTGGTGGCCAAGCGGCCCGCCGGCTGAGCTACTGCCAGACGACGACCGGCAGTTCGACCTGGACGTTCCCCGACTCGGAGTAGGTGCCGGAGGCGGCGCAGGCACCAGCCGCCGGACACGCGATCGACCCCAGGTCCTCGAAGGGGTTTGCGTTCGCCTTCGGGGGAACGGGAGCAGACGTGTAGGACCACGTCGAGCCGCTGAGCACGCCGAGGTAGCCCAACTGGCCGTACCTCGTCTCATAGCGCCCGGCGGTGACGCAGCTGGTCGAAGTTGAGCACGACACAACGGTCACGAGCGCTCCCGAGCCCTGCGTACCAGGCAGGATCGTGGCGGACCACCGACCGGACTGCTCGACGAGCCCCAGTGCCTCTGTCTTGCCGCTCGAGTCGGTGTACTGCCCGACGGCGAGGCACGAGCCCGCTCCCACACAGCTCATGGCGAACATCACCGGCGACGGGCTGGCACTCGACGATCCCGGGCTCGGCATCTGGATCGTCGTCCATCGACCGTTTGCGCTCCCGTCGATGACCCCGAACCGGTCGCCTGTCGAGCTCTCATACCCACCGACCACCTCGCAACCGGTGGTAGCGCCGCAGGAAACGGCTTCCATCGTCACCAGAGGGTTGGAGGCAGCATTCGCCGGAAGCGGTGCGCTCCGAGCGGCCTCGACGCCGGCATAGTCGGCGACGAGTAAGCCCTCCCGAGCTCCGGCGGCCGACTCGTAGTAGCCGGCGGCGACGCACGACGTCGGCTGGAAGCAGCCAACGCCCGTCAGCCAGGCCCCCTGGTTCGACGTCACCCCGCCGGGTGTGGGCGCCTCGGATGCCACAAAGCCGCCCTTCTCCTCCGTCACGATGAGGCCCTCGTGCAGGCCGGCCGTGGTCGTGTAGCTGCCGACGATCACACAGGCTCCCGTGGCTCCGCAGACGACCGAGGTGATCTGCGGCCACGAGGACCGGCTGGTGTTCGCCGGCATCGGCATGGTGAGCGCCGACCATGAGCCCTCGACCTCTTTGAGGATGTCGGCCTCCACGGAAGTGGCGCCGACGTAGAGGCTCGTCCCGACGCAGTCACCAATCCCGGGGCACGCCAGGCCGTAGGGACCGAGGTTCGCCGCCTGGCTGCCTCCCGTCGGGAGCGGCGATTTCGCGGTAGTCCACACGCCAGCCGACTCGGTCTCGATGGCGTCCTCGTTGAGCCCGGTCGACGTGGTGTACTCGCCGAGGATGACGCAGTGGCCAGTCGCCGCGCAGGCGACCGGCCCGGCAAAACCTGCCCCGTTCGACTTCGCCCCCGCCGGCAACGGGAGCTTCAGAGCCTGCCACCCGGTCGTCGCTCGCGCGCCGAGCAGGCGCCCCTCCCCCGCCAGCCCCCCGTGATCCTGCCGGGCAGCGACCGCGAACGCCGGCAAGGCGCCCACGCAGAGCAACACGAGGGCCCAGCGAGAGATCTTGCCGATAACGAGCCTCGAACCTGCGACGACCATCCCCGTCAACATACGCCGCCCGGGGCCCGGAGACGGGACAGGGAAGTCGGGCTGGCCACCACGACCAGGACGAGGAACAACATGAGTACGCTCCCGGAACGTGACCGACAGCCCGCTACGGATCGGCGTCCTCGGAGCAGCCCGCATCGCGCCGGCCGCCCTGGTGCGACCTGCTCGCTCGGTCCCGAGTGCGGAAGTGGTCAGCGTCGCAGCTCGCGACCCTGAGAGAGCCAAGGCATTCGCCTCCAAGCACGGCGTCCCGAGAACCCATGACAGCTACGACGCGCTCGTCGACGACCCGGACATCGATGCGATCTACAACCCGCTCCCCAACGGCCTGCACGCTCGGTGGACGGTACGGGCCCTCGAATCGGGCAAGCACGTCTTGTGCGAGAAACCCTTCACCAACAACGCCGACGAAGCCGCCCACGTGGCCGCCACGGCGGATCGGACCGGCCGTGTCGTGATGGAAGCGTTCCATTACCGCTACCACCCGTTGGCGGAGCGGATGCTCGAGATCGTGAGCGGGGGCGAGCTCGGCACGATCGAGCGAGTGGAGGCGTGGACCTGCTTTCCCCTGCCCCTGTTCTCGGACATCCGGTACCAGTACGATCTCGGTGGCGGCGCGCAGATGGACGCCGGCTGCTACGCCGTCCACATGGCCCGGCTGCTCGGGCGTGAGGAGCCCGAGGTCATCAGTGCCCAGGCCAAGCTCCACTCAGCGGACATCGACCGGGCGATGCGGGCAGAGCTGCGCTACCCGAGCGGCCACACCGGAACGGTCACCTGCTCGATGTGGTCAAGATCCTTGCTCCACATGAGCGTTCGGGTCAGCGGCTCCGATGGCACGCTCAACGTGTTGAACCCGACTGCGCCGCAGCTGTACCACCGCCTCTCGGTAAAGAGCGCCGGAGGTTCCCGCGTCGAGCACCTCTCGCGCCGCCCGACCTACACCTACCAGCTCGAAGCGTTCTGCGCCGCTGTACTCAAGGGCGAGCCAACGCTCACGCCACCGTCGGACTCGATCGCGAACATGCGGGTGATCGACGCCATCTACACGGCCGCCGGCATGCGGTTGCGGGGCAGCTGAGCCGCTTGGGTCACCGTCAGGCCCAGACCCGGGTCAGGTCACTCGAGGTGGTCAGGTAGGCGAGGTAGCCGATGGTGTGCTCGAGCATCGCTTCGCCGTACTCCGGCGGCGTGCCCGCCACGGCATCGCGTGGCACGCATACGACGTAGCCGCGGTTCACGGCGTCCATCACCAAGTTCGGGATCGCCACGTTGAGCGAGACGCCGACGGCCACGACGGTGGTCACGCCGAGGTTCCGTAAGACCGGATCGAGCCCGGTGTCATGCATGGGAGACATCCCATGCATGCGGGTGAGCACGATGTCCTCGTCCGCCACGCCGATCGCCGGCACGACGGCCGCTGCGTCCGATGCAGCAGCGGTCGGCTGGCTGGCTTCGGCCAGCCTGCGCGTCAGGCCGGCCGACAGGCGTGTATTGACATTCGAGCCCCGGCCGTCGGCCCGGACGATCGCCGTGGCATGGACCACCTGCACCCCGGCTGACCGGGCGGCGGCGGCGAGGGCTCCGACGTTCTTCACCGCATCGGCTGCCGCCTCTGCAAGGGCGGGGAGTCGGGAGAGATCGCCGATCACGTCACGCTGGCACTCCGAGATCACGAGAGCGGTCGTGGCGGGCTGAACGAGCCGGTTCCAGTCGACAGGCACGCCGCAGGCTACCGGTCGGCGGCCCGCTGCTCGGGTACGCCCGCCCGGCGTAGGCTCCCGTGCGGAGCGAGGGGACAGGCAACAGCAATGATGTAGCCCATGCCACCGGCAGGTCTCCACGGGCGCTCCGTCACGCTCGTCGTCGTCTCGCGATCCGGTCGGGTACTCGGGGCGCTTGCGCCGTTCGATGTCGAGACCCCATGGTGGCAGGAGGTCGAGCCCATCCGGCGAGCGGTCCCTGGGGTTGCAGTCCTGCGAATGCTCGACGCTGAGCCGGCGCCTGGCCACGTGATGGGCGGTCGGGTCACCTATCTGGTCGAAGCGCTCGACGGGGCTTCGACTGCCCTCGGCCAGCCCGGAGTGCTGCGTGACTGGGGTGGCAGGCTCACTGACGACCCCCTCCGTATGCCCTGGGCGCACCCGGGCGGGCCGGAGGCCGATCTCGAGTGGGCGGCGGCGCAGGTCCCGATCAACGGTCCGGCGGTACAGCGGCGGACCTGGAACCTGTCGTCGATCTGGTCACTGCCGACGGAAGACGGCCTGATCTGGCTGAAGTGCGTGCCGCCGTTCTTCGGCCACGAGGCGGCCGTGCTGAGCTTGCTCGGCACGGAGCGAGTCCCGCGGTTGCTCGCGGCGGACTCTCACAGGATGTTGCTGGCTGACCTTCCCGGCCACGACGGTTACTTCGCCCCGTTCGAAGCCCACAGAGACTTGATCGACGTCCTCGTCGACCTCCAGCTCTCGACGATCGACCGGATCGGGGAGCTCCGTGCCGCCGGCGTGCCCGACGGGCGCTGGCACGGCCTGCTCGAGGCCGCTGATGCAGTGGTCCGCCGGTGGGCACCCGAGGACGAGGCCCTCCGGCAGCTCATCGACACAGCCGACCGACGCATCGACGCCATCGCCGAGTGTGGTCTCCCGGACGTGCTGGTCCACGGTGATGCGCATTCCGGCAACGCCCGCGTCGGCGAGGGAGCCGGCACCGGGATCTGGTTCGACTGGGGCGACTGCCGGATCGGTCACCCGATCACCGATGTCGCGGTCCTCGCTCGACCGGGGACCGAGCAAGCCGAGGCACTGAGGACTCATTGGCTGGACCGTTGGGCACGCTCGCTGCCAGGGACCGATCCGCATCGGGCCTGGCAGCTCGTGCGCCCGCTGGCGGCGCTGGGTGAGGCGGTGACGTATCAGGGTTTCCTCGACGGGATCGAAGCCAGCGAGCGGCCGTACCACGTCAACGATGTCCTTCCATGCCTCGCCAAGGCCGCCGCGCTCGCACGCGCCTGACCCGGATGACGACACTCAATCCGGCACGTCACGACCCACTAACAGCTTCCGCAGCAGATCCGCCAACACCGTGCGCTCCGTGGCGGACAAGCCAGCGAGCAGCTCGCTCTCGCGGCGCACCAGGTCCGAGAGGCACGCATCCAGGCGTCGCTTCCCGGCTGCCGTGAGACGCACGACCACCCCCCGCCGGTCGGCACGATCCGGGCGCCGCTGCACGAGCCCGGCGGTCTCGAGGCGGTCCAGTCGGTTGGTCATCGCTCCCGAGCTCACAAGCGTGCGCCGGAGCAGCGTGCCCGGAGCGAGCTCGTAGGGCGCGCCGGCCCGGCGGAGCGCTGCGAGCACGTCGAACGACCACTGCTCGAGCTGATGCCCGGCAAACGCGTCGCGCCGCTCGCGATCCAGGTGACGCGACAGGCGGGTTACGCGGCTGAGCACCTCGAGCGGCGACGTGTCGACATCGGGGCGCTCACGGCGCCAGTCGGCGACGAGCCGATCGACCTCGTCCTCGAGGGCGGGTTGTGTCGTCACGAAACGAATCTTGACATAAAGAGAACTGAGCGGCACACTTATCTCGATATCGAGAGACTTTGGGAGGCGACGATGACGCCGGGGACGACGACCAGCGCGGGTACCACGGGAGGGAAGGCCGCGGCGACCGCGCCTGGCACGAGATGGGACCCGCAGCAGTACGAGCAATTCTCCAGCGAGCGGTCCCGGCCGTTCGCCGAGCTCGTTGCCCGCATCGACCTCCCGGGTGCACGTGAGATCGCTGACTTCGGTTGCGGCACCGGCGCTCTCACCGCCCAGCTGGCACAGCGTTGGCCAGCCGCCCACGTCGTCGGCGTGGACAACTCACCCGACATGCTGGCCGAAGCACGGGCGAGAGAGATCGAGGGGCGGCTGGAGTTCTGCCTCGCAGACGTCCGGGAATGGGAGCCGGCCGCGCCACTCGACGTGCTCGTCTCCAACGCGACGTTGCAGTGGGTGCCCGGCCATCTCGACTTGGTGGAACGCTTTGCCTCGTTCCTGCAGCCGGGCGGCGTGCTCGCGCTCCAGGTCCCCGGCAACTTCGCTGAGCCGACGCACCGGCTCCTTGCCGAGCTCACGGTCTCGGATCGCTGGCGCACGGCCCTCGGCACGGGCGCCCTCGCGTCACCGTCGTCCCACGACCCGGACGTCTACTTGCAGGCGCTCTTGGGCGCGGGCCTCGTCGCGAGTGCTTGGGAGACCACGTACTTCCAGCTGCTGAGCGGCGAGGACGCCGTGCTCGAATGGATGAAGGGCACGGCGCTCCGACCGGTGCTCACCGTGCTCGGCCCCGAGGATCGCGAGGAGTTCGTCCGCGAGTACGGAGCACGGCTGGGAGAGGCGTACCCGCAGACCGAGCACGGGACGGTGTTGCCCTACCGCCGGGTCTTCGCTGTCGGGCGGCGACCCGGTGCTGCGCAGGCGACTGCGGTCGCCAGGCTCGACCACGCCCAGCTGGCGATGCCGGCGGGCGAGGAAGACGCCACGCGGCGCTTCTACTGCGGGGTGCTGGGCCTCGTGGAAGTCCCGAAGCCTCCCGTGCTGGCGGCGCGCGGCGGCTGCTGGTTCAAGGGACACGGGGCCGAGGTGCACTTGGGCATGGACGGCGACTTCCGGCCCGCCGAGGCGGCGCATATCGCTCTTGCCGTCACGGATCTCGACGCCATGGCCGCCAAGATCGCTGCCGCCGGCCACCGGGTGACGTGGGACGAGGAGCTGGCGCCGAGGCGGCGTTTCTACACCGACGACCCGTTCGGTAGCCGGATCGAATTGCTCGCAGCCTGCTAGAAAAACGCGAGGTGACGCGCCAACGGCTCGTGAAGAGCAAGACTGTCACCGAGCACCGTCCAGTCGGCGCTCCCGCGAAGGAGACAGCCATGCCCGAAGAGCACCGGATCACCGAGGAGGTCGGCGAACTGCTGAAGTCCTTGCAGACGATGGCCGCGCTGATCTCAGAAGCTGCCACCGAGACCGCTCAGGCCGCTGCCGTGGCGGGCGCCCAAGTGACTCCGGACTTCCTCGCCAGCCCCCTGGCGGAGCTGGCGAACGCCGTGGCCAACTTCTCCGAGTCGCTCACCGGACCGCTCCGCAAGCTCCTGGCAGAGCAGCAACGCCTTGCCGACTTGATGGCCAACTGGTCCGAGCAGCACCGCAGGATGTCGGAGCAGATAGCCACCTGGGCCGACGAGCACCGGCGACTCACCGAGCAGATGCAGCGGCTGATCCTCCCCGCCCTCGAGCAAACCGACGGCGTCTCCAAGACCGCCCGGATCTTCAGCGACGAGCTACGCCACTGACGCTGGGGACCCTTGCAAGCGCCATGCTGACAGTGCACACTTCACGTGTGCCACGTCGCAAGAGCCTCCGTGGCCAGCTGTACCGAGCGGCCCGCGACCTCGGGAACGCCCAGGCGGCCGCAAAGGGTCCCGGCGCGTACGGCAAACGGGTGGCGCGTAGAGGGGCCTATCGCAAGGGGAACTCGGGGATCCGGAAGTTGCTGAAGGGCTTCGGCTTGTAGCACGGCGAGCTGCGGAGCGCGACAATGACCCATGACACCCGTCGCGGTGGAACTTGATTCTTCGTTCGTTCACAACGGGCACCGGTTGGTGTACGACTCCTTCGGCACCCATGGCCAGCTCGTCGTGTACATGCACGGCCTGCTGCTGGACTCCGAGCTCAATCGGGGTATCGCCCAGGCTCTCGCCGAGCAGGGCAACCGTGTCGTCCTGCTGGATCTCCTGGGACACGGTCGCAGCGACAAGCCGACGCACGCCACCGAGTACCGTATCGACAGCTACGCCGACCAGGTCATCGCCCTCCTCGACCATCTCGGTGAGCCACAGGCCGTGCTCGGCGGCATCTCGCTCGGCGCGAACGTAAGCCTGTTCGCGGCGACGCGCTATCCCGAGCGCGTGAGAGGCCTCCTGCTCGAGATGCCTGTTCTCGAACGGGCCGTCCCGGCGGCAGCGATGGTCTTCGTGCCGATGATCCTCGCCGCCTACTACGGTCGACCGGTGCTGCGCGTCACCTCCTGGATCGTCTCGCGGGTCCCGCGCACGCGCTTCGGCCCACTGAACTCGGTGCTGAACACCGCTTCACTCAAGCCCCGGACGATGGCGGCGGTGTTGCACGGCGTTCTCGTCGGCCCCGTGGCGCCCACGCGAGAGCAACGGCGGGCGATCACGTCTCAGGCGTTGGTGCTCGGCCACCGCAACGACTTCATCCATCCATTCAACGATGCGCTTGGTCTGGTCGCACAACTGCAGCACGGTGAGCTCATCCAGGCCCATTCGTTGCTCGAGCTCCGGCTGCGGCCGGAGCGGCTGACCGGGGAGATCGTCGGGTTTCTTGCCGGCCTGGAGGCTCCGAGCCAACCCAAGAGCGGGAAGCGCACGGCCTGAGCGGCTGGTGAGGTGAGCCGGGGCAGCGCTCGCACTTCCGACGACGAGCGGGACCTCGAGTTGAGCAGGATATGACGGTGGACTGTCAACACCAAGCGGGGTGCGTTAGTTGATTCAGTAGCTATCGAGCAGCCAGCCAGGCGTAACGGATGCCGATGAGGACAACGAGCAGCCCGAGCACGCGTCGGATGGCCACGTCGGGTAGATGCGGTTGGAGACGAGCTCCCACGTAGCTGCCCACGAGGCCGCCGGCCCCGAGGGCGAAGCCCACGCCCCAGTCCGGGGCGACCGAAGCGTCGTGGCCAGCCGCGAGAACCAAGAACGTTATGACACCGGCGATCGAGGTGACGAGGGTCGAAGCGAGCGTGGCGGGCGCGACGTCAGATGCTGGGCGACCGGAGCCGATGAGAATCGGCGCCAGGATCGATCCACCCCCGATTCCGTAGATTCCACCGACGCACCCGACGACGGCCGAAATTGCGGTGATCGTCGACGGTGAGAGTCGAGTGGTCGGTGCGACAAGACCGGCTCGGCCTGTGCGGGCAACGAGCAGCCACGCGCCAAGCGGCACCATGACGACCGCGATGATCAACTCGAACACGCGGGGCCCAGGAAGAAGTTCGACCCGGATGACCGAGCCGATGACGACACCGGGCAGCGTCCCCGCCACCAGGAGGCGGGTCAGCCCACCACCGGTCTGCCCTTGCCGCCAATAACGGTAGAGCGCCCCGGGTGTTGCAAAGACGTTGTAGAGCAGGTTCGTTGGTGTGACTGCCGGGCTTGGGGTTCCCAGCACGCTGACCTGGAACGGCAGCAACAGAACGGCCCCTGACACTCCGGCGGGGCTTGCGACCGTGGCGATGGCGAGCGACGCGACGAACGCGACGGCGTAGAGCCAACCTCCACTGAGCATCGGCTCACGCTAACGACGCGAGCGATGGAGCCGGTGCCGAAGTCGTCGATCGACAAGCGCCCGATGGCCGCAGCCGGTGGAGCGCGGTGGAGAAGTATTGGATGTCCCCCAAGGGGACCGACCTAACCGGCGCCGCGAGCCCAGCCGTTCCACATTGTCCCGAAATCGGCTGTTCATCGGTGCCTGGGAGCCCTCCCGGTAGCCTCTCTGCATGTCGCCCGGACGAGCGCCGGTCCCGAGCGAGGCGCCGCCCACGCAGTCGCCGCACCCGGCCGAGGGCGGCTGGCACGGGGTGGACTGGGGCTGCGAGCTCCTCGGGACCGCACTCCTCCTCCTCGGCGGACTCTCGGCCGTGGTCCTCGATTTTGGTGCCGACTCCCCCGTGGCTCGAGCGGTGCCGTCCCACTCGCTTAGGTTGCTGCTCACCGGGACGCTCTTTGCCAGCTGCGGCGCCCTCGTCACCATTTCTCCGCTCGGCCGCCGTTCCGGGGCGCACCTCAACCCGGCAGTGACCCTCGCCTTCTGGTGTCACAGGCACCTACGCCTCCCCGACCTACTCGGCTACGTGTTGTCCCAGGCCACCGGCGCCGTGGCGGGTACCTTCGCCGTGCACGTCCTGTGGGGACGCCGGGCGACCAGCGTCCGAGATGGCCTCACGCTCCCGGGTCACGGGCTCGGACCGCTCGGTGCCGCCGGGCTCGAGGCGGCAATGACCGCGCTGCTCGTCCTCACCATCTTCGTCTTCGTCTCTTCCCGCTGGACGGCGCACTGGACCCCACTCGCGGTCGCCGCCGTCATTGCCGTGCTCGTTTGGCAGGGCGCCCCTTACACCGGCACGAGCCTCAACCCGGCGCGCAGCCTCGGGCCAGCGATAGTGTCGGGCCGGTTCACCGACTACTGGGTCTACGTGGCCGGCCCGCTCAGCGGAGCACTCCTCGCCGCAGGGATCTGGGTGCTCGTCCCGCTCGAGACTCTCACGGCCAAGCTCTTCCACGACGCGCGCTACCGCAGCGTCTTCGCCTCGGCAATGCCGGCCAAGCGCTGACCTGCGGGCAAGTAAGCCTCCACCCTTGTCTGGCGACGCGGACGGGAGAACTCATCGACCTCGGCTCGCTGCGTGACTCGTCAACAAGGCCTCGGCAGCCGATGGTCACCTCGATTGGGTCGACTCCGCTCGCTCCGCGATTTCACAAGCCTGCGGTGAAGCGACCGGCAGGACGACAGAATGGTGGTGTGAGACGCAAGGCGGAGTCCTGACATCGTCCGCGGCGGCCGCGTTCGCGGACGTCGTCGGCTGCCCGCTGTGTCACGACTCGCTGCCCCCGGCCGAGGACGGAACGCTCGTCTGCGCGGCCTGCGGTGCGCGCTACCCGGTGACGGACGGCCTCGCCGACCTCGTCCCGCCCGAGCCCGCCCAGGCCGAGACGCCCAACATGCGCATCATGGAATCCGGGTTGCTCGCCAGAGTGTACGAGCGGGCCTGGCGGCCGGTCCTGACACGGCTGCTCACCGGCATGAGCCACGAGGCGGAGCGCGCCTGGTCGCTCGACCGGCTCGCCCCGGTGCCCGACGCCACCGTCCTCGACCTCGCCTGCGGCCCCGGCAACACGACGAGGACCATCGCCGCCGCCGTCCCCGCCGGCCGGGTGCTCGGGATCGACTTCTCGACGGCGATGCTGCGCGAGGCCCTCGCCACTGCCCCGACCGCTGGAGCGATGGTCGGCTACGTACGCGGCGACGCCCACCGTCTGCCGCTGCAACCCGGCAGCGTCGACGCGGCGAACTGCGCCGGCGCCTTCTACCTGTTCTCCGACCCGCCCCGCGTCCTCGCCGGCATCGCCGCCGCGCTGCGGCCGGGCGGGCGCTTCACGCTGATGGCATCGCAACAACCGCGCGTCGGCGGGTCCGGCACCGCCGCGCTCATGCGGCCGGGCGGGCTGCGCGTCTACGCCCGCGGCGAGATGGAACGGCTCCTCGACGACGCCGGTTTCGAGGTACTCGACCGCCGGCTCGCCGGGTTCATGCTGCTCCTCGCTGCCCGCCGCTCTGAGGCCCTCGACGCATGACTCGGGCCCATCGTGCACAGGCGGATCGATGGGAGCCTCCGGATCGTTGACACCCTCGAGGCAGTGCCCGCCGTCCCGCCTCGGACGGGCAAGAAGCGGCCTTGCATCGACAGGTGGTGAGGCCGTGCGGCACCGGGCTGGGTCGGGCGGCTTGTTAACGTTTCCCGCCAGATCCACAGGGCGCAGCGGTCGAGCTGCGAGCCGGATTGCCGCGTCATGTCGAGGCGGCCGTCGACGCGCACGGCGCCCGTCGCACGCCAAATCTGAAGGACGAGGACGACCATGGCTGATGACGATCCCGGTGCTGGCGCTGCCCGCCTTGCTGACGAGATGCGCCGGATCATCGAGCGGCTGGCGGTCGTGCGACCTCCCGCAGAGGAGCTGCGGCAGGCGGCCGAGGCGGCCGCCGTCTTTGCCGACCGGCTCGAGCGGTTCCCGGAACGCAAACGGTCGTGGGAGATCAGCGAGGCCGGTCTCTTGCCGCGTGACTTCGTCGCCTTCAGCCCGGTGAGCGGGCGTAGCAATGCCATCGCACCGCCGGTGACCCTCAGTGTCGTCGACGGCCCGGGAGGCGCTCACATCGAAGGCGAGGTCTGTTTCGGTCCCGCCTACGAGGGCCCGCCCGGGCACGTCCACGGAGGGCTGATCGCGGCCATGTTCGACGAGCTGTTGGGTTTCGCCCAGCAGGGCCCGGGGTTCACAGCCACCCTGACCATTCGCTACCTGCGGCCCACTCCGCTCAACCGTCGCCTGACGCTACGAGCTTTCGTGGAACGCATCGACGGCCGGAAGCGGACCATCCGGGGAAGCTGCGAGCTGGACGGCACTGTCCTGGCGGAGGCGGAAGGCCTGTTCATCGCGCCACGCAGCGACGACGACTTCCTGGTCCGCCTCGGACAGGGTGGTTGAATCAACCCGAGCTCGGTGAGCTCGAAGGGTCGTGTCGCCGGAATCGTCCAGTTCGCCTACCCGGCAGCACTTGGGAGCTTCGACTGTTTGGTTGCCTTGGAGCCACCCGGCCCAGGTGGTGGTCCTCCTTTCCCGGTCTGTGGGGGGACGAGCCGCACCAAGTCCGACAGGGGTACGGCAAGGATTGCTTGTCCGGCAGGTGTGAGCTGGCCCGACTGAGCAAGCTTCCCGATTTGGGAAACGAGATCGGCAACTTTCTCGCCCGCGTCCTTCGTATTCCCTTTCGCGAGCACTCTCGACAAGCCGCTCAGCCGATTCAACAAGTCGGAGCCGGCGGGCGCCGCGAGGTTTCCACTCGACTCGGCCTTCGCGATTGCGGCCCGCAACTGCGCGATCGCCTGAGCGGGCGTCGTGGCTCTTGGGATGGTCGTGGTGGTCGAGGTCGTCGTGGTCGAGGTCGTCGTGGTCGAGGTCGTCGTGGTCGAGCTCGTGGTGGTCGAGCTCGTCGTGGTCGAGGTCGTCGTAGAGGTCACTCGAGACGTTGGCGGAGTCGTCCCGGTGACGTGCCGTTGAGGAGGCGACCCGCCAGAGAACAGGGCGATCAACAGAACGACAGCGCCAACGAGGATGACGCCGGCGAGCAGGGCTCGAATGCCGCGTCTTCGTGTTGGCAAGCGTGGCGCTGCGATCGACGAGGGGTACACGCTGGTCGAAGACAGATCCTCCGGCGGCCCGAGCGAGATGGTCGGGGCCTCCGGCGCGCCGAGCGGGATGGTCGGGTCCCCCGGTAGAGAAACGTCGCGGATAGCGGCGATGCGACGGCGCAGCGCCTCGGCATCAGGAGGACGCGCGGCTGGGTCCTTTCGGAGGAGCTCAGCTACGAGCACCGCAAGAGCTGGCGGCACGGATGGGGAGAGATCTGCCAATCGCGGCGCTTCGACATGGAGGTGTTGAGAGCAGACAGCAATGGCAGTGTCACCGTGAAATGGCGGGTCACCCGCGAGTAACGCGAAGAGGACGCATCCGAACGCGTAGAGATCGGTACGGGCACTGACTGGGTCGCCTCGAGCTTGCTCGGGCGAGAGGTACGCAGCAGTGCCGATGACCGTCGACGTTCGAGTCAGCTCCGTTTGTCCCGTAGTTGCCTCGAGCAGCCTCGCTATGCCGAAGTCGAGCACTTTCACGCGGCCGTCGCTCGCGTAGGCAATGTTCGATGGCTTGATATCGCGATGGACCACCCCGGCGGCGTGGGCCGCAGCGAGCGCGGCAGACACTTGCGCGGCGATGGCAAGGACCTCGCCGACCGGAAGCGGCCCGGACTCGGCGAGCTTGTGCGCGAGCGTCGGTCCTGCCAAGAGCTCCATGACGAGGAACCCGATGGCACCGTCGACGCCTGTGTCGAACACCGTAACGATGTTGGGATGATTGATTGATGCCGCTATCTGTGCCTCGCGGCGGAATCGTGCAGTCACCCCGGGAGTTGAAGCCTCATCGAGCGCGAAGATCTTGACGGCGACCTTCCTGCCGAGCAACTCGTCGGTCGCTTCCCACACCGAGGACATTCCCCCGCGACCGATCTCCGCTTCGAGGCGGTAGCGAGAGGACAAGCGACGCGCAATCACAGGTCCAGTCTCGCGGAGCGACGGGCGACTCGTTTCACGCCACGAGTTGGGACTATCCACGGAGGCGGCACGCGGGCCAGACGGTCTCTCAATTGACGGTGAGCACCACGCTGGCCGGCTGGCCCCTCGGCCTACACGGCTGTCGCCAGACGCGGTACCCGGCGAACAGCGCCCACGCTTCGAGGCCCACCGCCGACCAGCTCCGTCTTCGACGGGTAGGCTCAGTGTGTGGGCCGGCGGGCGAAGATCGTCTGCACGTTGGGTCCGGCGACGCCCGACCTGGAGTCCGTGCGGCAGTTGCTCGTGTCGGGGATGGACGTCGCCCGGCTGAATCTGTCTCACGGCAGTCACGACGAGCACGCTCGGTGTTACGGGTGGGTTCGTCAGGCCGGCGACGAGACCGGTCACGCAGTCGCGGTGCTGGCTGACCTGCAAGGCCCGAAGATCCGCCTCGGCACGTTCGTCGGCGGGCGCGCCGCCTGGGTGGCTGGGGACCGGGTCGTCATCACGACCGAGGACGTGCCGGGAGCGGCCGAGCGCGTCTCGACAACCTACGGCGGGCTGCCCGGCGACGTCCACCCCGGCGACTCGCTGCTCGTCGACGACGGGAACCTGGTGCTGGAGGTGATCGGGGCCGACGTCACGGACGTGACCTGCCGGGTGGTGGTCGGAGGCCCGGTGAGCGACCACAAGGGCTTGTCACTGCCGGGCGTTGACCTGGCGGTGCCCACCCTGAGCGACAAAGACCTGACCGATCTGCGCTTCGCGCTGAAGCTGAGCGTGGACATGGTCGCGCTGTCCTTCGTCAGGCACCCCGATGACGCCGAGGCAGTTCGCCAGGTGTTGCGGGAGACCGGCTCGTCGGCGGGGGTCATCGCCAAGATCGAGAAACCTCAAGCGGTTGCGTACCTGCCCGAGATCGTGGCCGCCTTCGACGGGATCATGCTGGCCCGCGGCGACCTAGGGGTTGAAACCCCCCTGGAGCAGGTGCCGCTGGTGCAAAAGCGAGGGATCCGTCTGGCACGCGAAGCCGGCAAGCCCGTCATCGTCGCGACCCAGATGCTCGAGTCGATGATCACCCAGTCCCGCCCCACCCGGGCCGAGGTCTCCGACGTGGCGACCGCCGTATTCGACGGCGCGGACGCGCTCATGCTCTCGGCCGAGACGAGCGTGGGCGCCAACCCGCACCAAGCGGTACTCACGATGGCGCGCATCATCCACGCCGCTGAGGCCGAGGCCGTCGGGCACTTCCCGCCCATCGAAGCGCCCCTCGGCATGAGCAGCGCCGCCCTGGCAGCCGCCGCCATCGAGGTGGCCGTGGACGTGCAAGCGTGCGCTCTGGTTGTCTTCACCCAGACCGGCGCCACGGCGCGGCGCTTGGCGCGGCATCGCCCCGCCGTTCCCATCCTGGCGTTCACGCCGGAGCCGGTCGTGCGGAGCCAGCTGGCGTTGAGTTGGGGGGTGGAGACGTTCATCGTTCCGACCGTCGCCACCACCGACGAGATGGTGCGACAGGTCGATGGGGCGCTCCAGCAGACCGGCCGGGCTGGCGCCGGCGACCGGGTCGTCATCGTGGCCGGAACCCCGCCAGGACAACCCGGCACCACCAACACGATGCGGGTACACCGCATCGGTGACGTCAGCTGACCCAGCTCGAGATTGTGATGTGGAATGGCGCGGAAGCAGCCGCCGGGTGCCGACGGTTGGTGGCAATGCGCGACTGGCGGCCGGGTGACGCCGGGGCAGCCATGATCCGTCGTTCGACACGCGGCGGTCGCCATCGCCCCGGAGCTGCCACCACTGATCTTGGGCAAGCATCACGACGCAAGGTCATGGTATGCTGCTAGTCCCCAACGGCGGCATATCGGCCGACGCCGGATGGTAGGGGTGCTCCTCGAGGTGGTTGAGCAGCCGGGCCAAGCTGGCCTCCGCCACGCAGACGACGCTGTCGGCGGCGCCGTAGTAGAGGTGCAAGGTGTCGCCGTCATCGCGCAGGATCCACCCACAGGGAAACACGACGTCGGGCACATCTCCTTCGCGCTCGTAGGCCTCATGGGGCCCGAGGACCCACTCGTTGCCACGTGCGAGCACCTTGGTGGGGTCGTCGCGATCGAGCAGTGCTAGCCCGAGCCGGTAGATCGATCCCGATGCGGTGACCCGAACCCCGTGGTAGCAGAGCAGCCAGCCCTGCTTGGTGAGCAGTGGTGGCGGCCCGAGGCCTACCTTGTTGGCGTCCCACCAGCCGCCCCTCCTGGCAGGAAGCAGGACGCGCGAATCGCCCCAGTGGCGAAGGTCGGGGCTGAACGACAGCCAGACGTGGGCGCCGAGGCTGGATATCCCCGACGCCGGCCGGTGGATCAGAGCCCACCTGCCGCCGAAGGTGGCAGGGAACAGGGCGGCATCCTTGTCCTCGGGCGACATGAGGACGCCCCTTCGTTCCCAGCGCGTGAAGTCCCGGGTCGTGGCCAGCAGGACCAGCGGACCCGCGATCGAGTAGCCGACGTAGACGACGAAGTACTCGTCGCCCACCTTGGTGATGCGCGCGTCTTCGATGCCCCAGTGCTCTTCAAAACTGTCACCCATCGGGTGAAGCCCGCGCACCGGGTCGATCTCCCAGCCGGTGAGCCCATTGTCACTCGTCGCGGCGACGAGCGAGGACAGGCCGGTGCGGTACTCGACGCGCAGCAGTAGCAGCGTTCGGCCGTCGACGATGGTGGCACCCGGGTTGAACACCGCGTTCACCATCTTGGGGAAGTCGTGCGGGCGCAGGATCGGGTTGCCCGAGTACCTCTGCAGCAGCTCGCGAGGGTCGGCCTTGCTCATCAGCATCCACCACCTAACTGGTTCAGTCGTCGTTTCATCGTGTCGATAACAGACATGTCACCCTCCCATTGATCTGAGCAGGAGGCGCCGTGCACGACAACGCGGTGACTGCAACGTCAACGCGTCTGGTCCGGCGGTTGCGCGACCGGCCCATCGTCGAGGCCGGCGCGGTGCTCGGCTACGGGCCGCTGTTCAACGCCGGTGTCCTGCATCACGCCGGCGTCTACCACCTCTTCGCCCGGGCCGTGCGGGATGGCTACCGCCCCGGTGACGGCAGCGGCCCGCGTTTCGTCGACTACGCCTCCGACATCGTGGTCTTCACCTCCGCCGACGGGCACCGATACGAGTACGGCTACGTCCTTGCCAGCGCAGGCATCGGGGGCGCGCTGTCCTTCGAGGACCCGCGGGTGCAGTGGGTGGAGGACCGCGGCAGCCGACGGCTGGTGATGACCTACACGCATCTGCCCCAGCCCGGCGACGGACCGTGGCGCATCGGCGCCCACCGCCTGTGCTGGGACGGCGAGAGGTTCGAGCTTGAAGAGGCGACCGGCCAGCTGCTCGGGCCACACGACGTGGCGAACAAGGACGCGGTGGTGTTCAGCCTCTCCGATGGACGCGTCGCGCTCATCCACCGTATCCACCCCGACATGCAGCTCGCCGTGTTCGACGATCTCGAACATCTGTGGCACGCGCCAGACGAGTACTGGGACGCACACCTGGCCGACCTGGCCAGCCACACGCTGCTCGTCCCGTCGCCGGGAGCGCTCGGCGTCGGCGCCGGTGCGCCACCGGTGCGCTCCGAGGCGGGGTTCCTCCTGTTCTTCCACGAGCGCCGGACCGACGGCTCGTACACGATGAACGTGGCGCTGCTCGACGAGACGACCGGGCGGGTCCGCAGCCGGCTGCCCCAACCGGTCCTCGAGCCAGAGCTCGACTGGGAGCGCGCCGGGGACGTCAACGACGTGGTGTTCGTCCAGGGCGCCCACCTCGACGGCGACGACATCTATCTCACCTACGGTGCCGCCGATCGTTGTGTAGGCGCCGCGGTCGCGTCGGTCCCTCATCTGCTGGACGCGCTCGCTGCCGCGGGTCGCGAACGGGCCGCCTGAGCCCGGCGTCGCAGCGCGCGGGCCTGCGCCATCGTGGCCACGAACGCGAGCGTGGACTCGGCGCCCTGGTTACGGTTCACGCCCTGCGGCTCCAGGCCGTCGAAGCCGCCCCCGCTGGCGGCATCGAACACGGCGACACCAACGTCGTTGTCGCCGACGAACCAGGCCACCGCCCGCCGCACCGCGTCGGCCCAGTGGGGATCTCCCGTGTAAGCGTGGGCGCGGGCACAGGCGTCGGCCATCGCCCACGCCTCGATCGGCTGCTGGTCGAACGCCGGCTTCACCTCACCCGGCCCGCGGCCACCGACCGGGGCAAAGCTGAACCACCCCTCCCGGCTCTCCTCTCGGACCAGCCAGTCCAACAGGGACAGCGCATCCCTCGCGCCCTGCCGGTCGCCACGTGCCGCCGCCACTGCGAGGCGGGCCTCGGGGATCAGCGCGTTGGCATACGACAACCGCGGCTCAGGCCACTGCCATCCGGGAGCAAGCGCAGCACCCGGTAGCAGGTGGGCGGCGTCGGCGACGAGCCGGTGGGCGGCGTCGGCGACGAGCCGGCGAGCTCCGTCATGGTCGGCGATCACGTCCAGGACTGCCACGGCACCCAGCCCGGCGTACGCCACCGCCCGCGAGTGAGCTGACCTGAACCCCACGGCGGCGTCGAACAGGTCGAGCGCACCAGTGCGTACCTCAGGCCACGGAGCTCTGGCCGCGGCGGTGCCGAGGCCGAAGAGGGCACGGCCAGCGGCGTCGTCGCTGGGCGGATCGTCGGTCCATTGCGCGTCGGGTGCCAGACGCAGCCGGAAGCGGCCACCACCTTCGTGGGCTCGGGTGAGGAACCGCAGCGCAACGGTCGCCAGCCGACGGGCGTCGGGGTCGGACGCCAGCTTCGACACGACGGCCAGCAGCCGCCCGGCGTCGTCGGTGCAGTAGCCGAGGTCCCAACGGGGACGGTCGTAGCGGGCGTGCTCGATGATGCCCACCTCGTCGGTGAGCCTGGCCAGGTGCCGCAGCGACGGTGGTGGCCAACGATTCACGCCACCGCCCGCGTCGCTACCACCCGGTCGAGCAGGAGCCGGTAGGAGGCGCCGACCGCCGGCCACAGCAGCGGCGCCGCTGCACGCCGGGCGGCGGCGGCCATCTGCGCCATGAGGCCGGGTTCGTACAGCACACGGCATAGCGCGTCGGCCATCGCGCCGACGTCTCCGTAGTCGACCAGGATGCCCGCCCCACCGCCGAGGAGCTCCTCCGCTTGGGGGAAGCGAGTCGCCACCACCGGCTTGCTCGATGCCAGTGCCTCGACGAGCACACCCGAACTCACCTGGTCGCGCGAGTCGTATGGCAGCAGCACGACGTCCACGCTGCGCACCAGGGCGCGCAGCGAGCCCCAGTCTCGATAGCCGTTGTCGAAGCGGACTCGGTCGTCGACCCCCAGGGAGTGTGCTTGTGCGCGGAGCGCCTCGCGGTAGTGCTCACCGTTCGCTGCCCGGACCTTGGGGTGCGTCTGCCCGGCGACGATGTACGACACCGCCGGAGAAACGGGTTGCAGCCGGGCGATCGCCGCGATCCCGTGCTCGATGCCCTTCCCCGGGCTTAACAGCCCCCAGGTCAGCACCGCGGGCCTCGGCACATCTGCCAGCAGCGGTCCAAAGAAATTCGCTGCTGCGCCGTGCGGGATCACGATCACGGATTCGGGGTCGGCGTCGTGCACGGAAACGATGCGTTGGCGAGCCGCCTCGCTCTGCACTACGACGACTGCCGTCGCCTCGATTATCCGATCGAGGATGTGTCGCTGGTGCGGGCTCGGCTCCAGCAACGCCGTGTGCAGCACCGCCACGAGAGGCACTTTGACGCCATCGACCAACCCGAGCACGTCCTCGCCGTCACGGCCCGCGAACAGCCCGTACTCGTGTTGCAACAGGACGACATCGAACGAGTTCAGCACCGCCAGCGAACGGCGCAGCAACGCCGGGTTCCCCGCCACCCACTGCACGACCACCTCATCCGACGGCCGCGGCTCCCAGCTGTCGAGGACCCGCACTACCCCCGTCGCCCAACTCGACGGACGCGCCGCGATGGCCGCTCGCAGGTTGCTCGTGAACGTCGCCACCCCACAGGCGGTCGGTGGGTAGGTACCCACCAGGGCCACCGCCCGCTTCGGGATGCTCGGGCCGAAGGTGTCCCGTCGCCACGTCGCGTCCCTCCAACTCACATCGGGCACCTCCAGTCCACGTCTCGCCACGACCGGACGAACTCCGGACTGCTGACCCATTCGGTCCATCCTCTGCACAACTGTCTCCACAGTGGGGGACACTGCCACAGCGTGGTAGAGGCCAAGGTCACAATGGGTGGGCGCACCGCGCAGGTGTGGATCTCGACCTTCTTGGAGAACCCATTGGTCGGCCAGCCTCGTACCCGTCGAAGGCCGCCGGGTGGAGGCGCTGAGCCGCAAGTGGGCCTTTCGGCCCTAGCGGCTAGCTCACATCCGTCAGATCCTGAAGTCGTGAGGAGCAAGTCGATGGCGGGTGATCCGACTGGCACTGGAGCCACGGCCCAGCCACGCAAGGACAATCTCAAATTCGCCTGGGATCGGTTTACTGTTCCCACAAAGTATTGGCACGCCCTTAGCGATGGGCGCATCCAATGCGACCTGTGCCCCCGCGCTTGCAAACTCCGCGAGGGCCAGAGAGGCGTGTGCTTCGTGAGGGGGCGCTTAGAGGATCAGGTGGTTCTGACCAGTTACGGACGTTCCAGCGGCTTTTGTGTCGACCCAATAGAGAAGAAACCCCTGAACCATTTCCTCCCCGGCAGCTCCGTGCTCTCATTTGGCACGGCTGGGTGCAACCTCGCTTGTCGCTTCTGCCAGAACTGGGACATATCGAAGTCCAAGGAGATCGACACTCTTGCGGACGCCGCCTCTCCTACCGACCTTGCGAAAGCGGCCCAACGGCTCGGATGCCGAAGCGTCGCCTTCACGTACAACGATCCGGTGATCTTCCACGAATACGCCATCGACGTAGCGGACGCGTGCCACGAGGCCGGCATCAACGCTGTGGCGGTGAGCGCCGGCTATGTCTGCCCCGATCCGCGGACCGAGTTCTACTCGCACATCGATGCTGCCAACATCGACCTCAAGGCCTTCAGCGAGGAGTTCTACCGTCATGTCTGCGGGGGTCATCTCGAGGCGGTCAAGGACACGTTGCGGTACGTCCGTCAGGAGACGTCTGTCTGGTTGGAAGTAACAACACTGTTGATCCCGGGCCTCAACGATTCCGATGCCGAGGTCGACTCGCTGGCGTCTTGGGTCGCCTCCGATCTCGGCAGAGACGTGCCCCTTCACTTCAGCGCTTTCCATCCGGACTACAAGCTTCTCGACCGGCCTCAGACGCCACCTAGCACGCTCAGCCGTGCTCGCCGCCGAGCCCTGGCAGCGGGCCTGTCCCACGTATACACTGGCAACGTTCATGACCGAGACGGATCAAGCAGTTATTGCACAGGTTGCGGTCAGCTGGTGGTGGAGCGCGACTGGTACGCGATCGGGCGATACGGCCTCTCCGACGATGGTCGATGCATCGGTTGTGGGACACAGCTCGTCGGCGTATTCGACGGCCCAGCGGGAACCTGGGGCCCGAGAACGCTGCCGGTGTGCTTGACGCCGGTCCGATCATGAGATCCGTTGTGCGTCGGCCAGCCGTCGCGGGCGCCTTCTACCCGCGAGATGCTACGGCACTCACCGAGATGCTCCGCGGCTACCTCAAGGCCACCGTGCTCACGACATCGGGCGGATCGGTTCCCAAGGCGATCATCGTGCCCCATGCCGGCTACGTCTACTCGGGTCCAGTCGCAGCCAGCGCCTATGCCCGGGTGGCGGCGGGTAGAGGCCGCCTGCATCGAGTGGTGATACTAGGCCCTGCCCATTTCGTCGCACTCGACAAGATTGCGGCCTCAAGTGCAGATGGCTTCTCCACGCCGCTTGGTGTACTTGAGGTCGACTCAGCGTCGCGGGATGCGCTGGTGGATGACGACCTGGTCACGGTCTCCGACCCGGCACATTCTGCGGAGCACAGTCTCGAGGTCCAACTTCCCTTCCTTCAGTTCGTCCTCGGTCCGGTGAACGTGCTGCCTCTTGTGATCGGGGCAGTATCTACAACCGCAGTCGAAGAGCTACTGGACCGAGTGTGGGGTGGGCGGGAGACCTTAGTGGTCGTGAGCACCGACTTGAGCCACTACCGCAACCGCGAAACCGCCGAGCGTCTCGACAGGCGCACGGCATCCGCGATCGTGGGCCGCCGGCCAGAGGAAGTGGCTATCGGCGACGCCTGTGGGGTGTTCGCCTTGCGTGGCCTGCTCGCCGTGGCGGCCAAGCGTGACATGGAGGTCGAGCTGCTGGACTTACGCACCTCGGCCGACACGGCCGGCGAGCCCGAACGGGTCGTGGGCTATGGAGCTTTTGCCTTCACCTGAGCCGGTTCGTCTCGTTGCGAGCAAATCGGCACTTGTCTGAGGCCGCCCGACTTTATGAGCTGTCGGACCGACGGACTCGAGGCGATCAGCGCGCGGTGGTTGAAGAGATACGCGGCCTGCTGCGAGTCAGGGGCAGGACTACGCGACCGACGGTTGAGCCGCGGGATGCGGGCGGAGGCTCCAGGCACCGCCCTTCCAGAAACCCCTAGCCCAACTCGCGAACAGCCGATTCCAGATCGGACACGTCGGCGCCGCGCTCTCGCAGGTCGTCGGCGTTGATGGCCACGTTGGCGAGCGCTCCCTCCCTTGCCGCATTCAACAAGGCGAGGGCCGTAGTCCAGTCGCTCTTCATGACAGGCCGGACGGCGTCGGCGAGGTCCCTGAGCTCTTTTGCGCACGTCCAGGCGAGCCGTGCGGTGCCAAGCGGCACCTCCGCCGCGTGCCGGATGGCGGCGGTCCAGGCTTCCTCGGCCTCCGGCCCTGGCTCGGCCTTGGTCACCCGGCGCGCCGCGACCGTCTCGGTGTACGCCTGGGCGTCCTCTTCCACCAAGTGAAGGAAGCGGCTCCGAACCGCGGTCAACCGATCCCTCGCCTCGCTGAGCGCCGGGTCGTCAGCGCTGGTCGAGTAGGCCATCACCATCTCACCGAGGGCGGCCCCCAGGGCGCCGGCGGCGGCCGCGGCGCTCCCACCGCCAGGCGTCGGGGCGCGTGCCGCCAGCCGCACGGTGAAATCCGCGAGGGACTCGGCGGGCGGCTGCGCCTCCCGAACCTTCCGCTCGAGGACGGTGCTCCGGTCGAAGGCGTTGAGTTGCAGGTAGTACTCGGCAGCATCGAAGAGGGCGTCCTCCGGCACGAGACCGACGACCTCGGTCTCTTCCACGCCGGCCCCGAACCTGGCCGCCTCCCGCCGCACGGCCTCGACCGCCCGGTGGATGGGAGTACGGCGGTAATCGGTCAAGTTCATGGAGACCTGAGCCCGCTGACGCTCCCGGATGTCAAAACCCAGCGCCTTCACCTCCGCCAGCCCGCCGTCGCGGCCCCGGACGGCCTTGGCCACCCGCTTGGCCACGGCGACGTCGGAAGTGGTGAGGTAGGCGTTGTAGGCGATCAGCACAGGCCGAGCGCCGACAGCCACGACGCCTGCAGTCGGGTGCACGTGCGGTTCGCCGATATCCGGGTACCGGTTGGGGTCCGTTCCGATGGCGTCCCGAATACCTTCGAACTGTCCGGCTCGCACCTTCGCCAAGTCCTGGCGTTCCGGTAGCCGCGCCGCCTGACCATAGAGGTAGACGGGAATGCGGAGCTCCTCCCACACGCGTGTGCCGAGCATGACGGCGAGGTCGATCGCCTCCTCCACGGTGGCGTCCCCCAGCGGCACGAAGGGCACCACGTCGGTGGCGCCCATCCTCGGGTGCTCACCCTCATGAGTCGTCAGGTCGATGAGCGCCGTCGCCACCCGCATCATGCGCAACAAGGCGTCGACGAGCGCCGGTCCTTCGCCGACGAGCGTGACGACGCAGCGGTTGTGGTCGGCGTTCTGCTCGACGTCGAGCAACGCCACCCCAGCTCGGTTCTGCGCCTCGCCGGCAATTCGGGCGATCGTCGAGCTGTTTCGCCCCTCCGAGAAGTTCGGGACGCATTCGAACGAGCTCACGCGCGACCTCCCGACTGAGCTGGTCTTGGACAGTGCGAGACTAGCCGCCGCCTCTCACCACGGACTCGCCGACTCAGCCGGGTGACGCCGCTTGCACCAGCCACTCGTCGATCGTGCCGATTCGCTGTGGAGGACGCCCGAAGGCCTCGGTCGTGACTCGCACCACCGTGGCGGCACCAGGGCTGCTGGTGAGCACCAGCACGATGCCCACCGACTGCGTACTGATCAGGTTCAGAAAGGCGGCGCGGATGGCGGCATCGTCGGACGGCTCTGGTCCCCGGTAGTACTTCGTGTCTTGCAGCAGCAGGTGTTGCACGGCATCCGTGGCCGGAGGCAGGACGTAGCCGACCGAGATGCGATCACGGCTCGGCACGAACACGTCCCCGCCGAGGATGCGAAACCGCATGCCGGCCGCCACCTGCCAGAGCATTGCGTCATCGTTCGGCCGAGCGTCCCAGGGATACGTCAGTGCGAGGGCGCCGGCGGGCACGGCGTCGACCGCCGGCGAACCGAAGTAGGCGGGCACCGACGCGTCCACCGAGTGGTAGGGCAGACGGGGGACGAGGGGTACGAGTGCAGCCCCGGCGACGGCGAGGAGGGCCACCGCCCGCCAGCTCCGTGTGGAATCTGTTTCCGCCGTTGCCCTGCTGATCGTCGCTTCCCGAGATGGCCGCACGCCGTCTCGGTACACCCGGTCGAGCCCGACGCCGAGCATGATGGCGGCAGCCAACTGGACGAGCAAGGCGAGGCGGGACGGCTCGATCGACTGGAGCAACGGGATCTCCGCCACCGCGCGAAACGGCAGTGGAACCGACGACACGTGCTGCGCGAGTGCGAAACGGGCACCGAGTGACAGCACCAGCGCGACGCCACCGCCGGCGGCTGCGCCCAGCACGACGCCCTCCCGGCGGCACCGTACGACGAGGGCGGAAAGGAGGAGCACGAGCGGGATACCGAGATAAAGGCCGCTCTCGGCGTAGTCCTGGATGAGAGCAGGATTGCCCAGGGCCACCGAACCGTGCGGGTCGATGAGCTGGTTGAAGGTGGGAACGACGAGGGCGCTCAGCGGATACCGCAGCAGCCCGAGGGACTGCACGGCGTGCGGCGGGCCGTTCACCGCCTGGGGACCGTCGAGCAGCATCCAAACGGGATAACCGGCGAGCACGGCGAAGACCCCGAGCGCCGTCGCACTCCCCACGAGGAAGCCGGACAAGCGCGACCTGATGACGCTCCGGTACCTGAATGCCAGAACGAGCACTGCGACAGCCATGCAAAGCGCCGTCATGGCGAGCACCTCGGGCGAGATGAAATATTGCAGCCCCGCCACGGCGCCGAGGAGGAGACCGGACAACCACGGTGGGCGTTTCGGCCGCAGCAACCAGTCGTCCACGAGTGCGACGAGCAGTGGCGGCAGCGGGACGAAGACCAGGAACAGGTGCAGGTGGCCTTGAGCGATGAGGAAGGGCGAGAAGCCGTAGAGGAGTCCGCCCACGAACGCCGCCGGCCACCACGAACAGTACCGCCGCAACAGCAGGTACATCGAGAGTCCCGAGAGCGCCAAAGCCAGCCGTAAGAGGAGGTTGTAGGTGGCGACGGCACCAGCGCTCCTCGTCACGGGCAGACCAAGCAGACCGAGCAGTGGCATCGATGTGTTGACACCGAGGTTCCCGCCGCGCGGGGCCATCAGGTAGGTCGTGAAGAAGGGATTGTGGCCATGCAGAACGGCGAACGAGGTCCAGGCGAGAAACCACACTTCCTGAGCCTGATCGGAACAAGCACAGCCGACGACGTGGCTGCCGTCGAGGGGTGCCACCGGCCAGTAGGCCAGGCAGGCGAGCAGGACGTAGACGGCGGCGGCGAGAACGCCAAGGAGGACGCGGCACCGGCGCGCCTGGAGGCGACTCACTGGAAAGCTCTCATGACCGGCTGTTCGACGACGCTCCGCCTGGCCAAACCTACCGCCGGCACGGACGCAGCCGCGAGCATCCTGCGCCGCCGGCCTTGATCGATGTTGGTGGGCGGCGCCCGCAAGGGCGAATATTACTCCTACAGCGACCCGGTCGGCCACCCTTGCTGCCTGTACCGAGACCCGGCTCGAAGCGGCACAACCCCGGCACGGATCGGGCGGATCGTGGTCGACTGCTTCAGCCCACGGGCTCTGGCTGGGAGTCGGAGGAAGGGCCGGGAGTTGAGATCCCCCACGTTATCTGGGCTTCGACCGAAAATGGCGGATGCTGGACAACAGATCAGCTTCGGGTCAGGCAGGGACCTGAATGCTTACGGCGGGGCGCAGGTCGTTGTCAGGGCGGAGGGGGGCTGTGTTCGAGGTGAAGGGCGAGCTTCGGGCAGACCTTGACCACCTCGCGGGCGTCCCATGCGAGCTCCGGCGGCACGTCGGTATCGCGGACGATCGGGTAGCCCCAGTCGTCGAGACTGATCAGCTGAGGGAGGAGCTCGGCGCACAGACCTCGGCCGTCGCAGGCGATCGGGTCGACGCGGAGCCGAAATCTAGCGCGAGTTCTCATCTTGGCAGGGCGGGGACGGGGAGGACCTCGGTCCGCGGCGGGGCGCAGCATCGTCCGCGCGAGTGCCGTTCGAGCTCGTATCCGAACACTCGAAGGGAGCTGCGCACGAGGCGAACGGCTCCGTCGGGATGGCTGCACGCTCCCCGCCCTTCCACCTGGCCCAGCCAGCGTTGCAGCCGCGCCAAGTTGAAGGGTTCGCCCGATGCCAGGGCTTCGAGCTCGCCGGCGATGGCGGGAAGCCCGAACACGCACGGACCACACTGACCGGCTGACTCGAGGGCGAGGTAGCGAGCGACTCGAGCCGTCTCAACTAGCCCGCAAGCGTCAGCAGGCAGCACGGCCACGAGGCCCGCGCCGGGACCAGCCCCGAGGGAGGCGAGTCCGGCCCGCGAGAATGGACGCCGGAGAGCCGTCTCGAAGGGGATCCAGGTCCCGAAGTAGCCTCCGACGAGGATCGCCCGGGCGCCCGCTACCGCACCACACCCGACCTCCAGCACGCCTCCGACCGGCGTGCCGATGGCGATCTCGTACACGCCCGGCCGTTGAACGGCGCCGAGGAGCGAGACAAGCATCGATCCCGGCTCCGCCTCCGTCCCGACGGCGCGGAACCACTCCGGCCCGAACCGAGCGATGAGGGCGAGGTGAGCGAGTGTTTCGACGTTCTGCAGGAGCGTGGGGCGGCCGCACAAGCCGCGCTCGGCCAAGCGCGGCGGCGTGCGAGTGGGTGTGGCCACGCCTCGTTCCAGCCAGTGCACGACTGCGCTCGCTTCCCCGGCGACGAAGCGGTCCGCCCCAGTGGCTGCCCGCAGGCGGATCGAGTCGATGCGAGAGAGCCGTCGTTCCGAGAGAGCAACGTCGACGAGCTCGCGCACGGCCCGGTGGCACACGATGATGGCTTCAGCAGCTCCAACCGCCCGCGCCGCCAGGACGGCACCGTCGATGACGAGGTGGGGGGAACGCGCCAAGAGGACCTTGTCCTTCGAGCTGGCCGGCTCGCCCTCGGTCCCGTTGGCGACGACGATCGCCGAACCCGGCTGTCGAGCCACGGCGGCGAGCTTGCGCGCCGTCGGGAAGCTGGCACCGCCCCTCCCGCACAGTCCGGAACGTCCCACGAGATCGATCAGCTCCTCGGGCGAGGAGAGGTCGCCTGCGTCACAGGGCAGCCGCCCGAAACGGGCGAGGTGCTCGTCGAGAGTGCTTCGGCCCACCAGCGGCGGACCGCCGAGCAGTCTCGCCACCGGAGCCGGCGGCGGTCCGAGACCCACCGGCGTGTGGGCCAGGGAGGCTGGCGGTGGTAGCAGCGGGCGCGGCATCACCGGCCACCTCGAAAGTGTGCCACCGTCGAGGGCGAAGACAGCCTGTCGAGGCTCTCCCCGGGGCTGGGTGTTCGTACCGCCGTCAGCACCCGGGCGAGCACGGCGGTCGCAACTGCGGCGGCGGAGCCCCACTCGATCAAGGCCACCCAGCCGATGCCGAGGTCGTTGCCGGCGCGAAGGGAATGGATGAAGGCCACCGGCCAAGCGAGATAGGCGAGCCAGTGCACGGCTCGCCAGGCTCGGAAGCCCAGGCGGCGGCGGAGGAGGCTCGTGATGATGACGGCTGCGCCGAAGTCGACGGCGAGGGTGCCGAGGCCGAGCGCCACAGCCCGGTAGTGCGACACGAACGGGACGATGGAGGCGAGCCACCCAATGGACACGTACGGATCGGCGATGGCAGTGACCACGTGCAGAGCCAGCAGCGCGATGGCAAACAAGGACAAGGCCCGGTGCAGTTCGGCGATCGTGAAGCGATGCCAGGTTCCAGGGGTGCTCCCGGTCCGGGTGGCTACGCCGAGCACGACGACGAGGCTGAACAAGGCGAGTAGTACGAGCCCACTTCCCCGCGAGATATACCAGAGCCACGGAGAGCCAGTGGCTGCGGTCACAGTCGAGATCATCGAGGGCTCCCGTAGACCCGAGACACTGGGCCTCGTGAGAGCTTCGGCACCGGGCCTGCCATGCGCCGAGCCGGCACCATGAGCAGACCCCCGTCCGCCTTCGGCCACGCACCGAGACAAAGGATCGTTCCGTCTCCGCCGACGAGGCGAGCGGGCAGCCCAACCTCCGATAACCATGTGACGGCGCCAGCGCCGGCGACGAGGGCCGCTGTCGCGGCGGCGTTCGCCTCTGCACAGGTGGCGGCCGCAACCGTTGCCATCCGCCACGGTCCGCTCGCCGGCAGCCCGGTCCGCGGGTCGATGATGTGGTGCACGACGCGCCCGGCACGCCGCCATCGCCGCATCGACGTCGACGAGGTCGCCATGCCTCCTGCCGGGAGCCGCACGAGCTGGGCGAGCGACGAGTCGCCGGCCGTCGGCGCTTCGGTCACCTCCACGGGCCAGCCGCCGATCGGTGGCTCACCGGCGACGGCGATGTCCCCCCCGAGACTGACCAGCACGCCGCCGGGTTCGCCGCAAGCCTCGAGCGCCGCCAAGGCGGCGCGGTCCGAGCCGAGGCCCTTGGCCGTGGCTCCGAGATCCAGCAAGACGCCCGAAGGCAGGCGGAGCAGCTTGCCTTCGAGAGCCACGTTTCGGAAGCCAGGTGCCGGTCCGGGCGCCGATGCGGCGGCGCCGTCGTCGTCGTCGGGCATGGCGGCGAAGTCACGGTCGTAGCCAAGCTCGACGAGGCTGCGCCCGACCGTGGGATCGACGAGGCCATCGGTGAACCAGGCGGCGGCGAGCGCCACACCGATGGCCTCGGACAACCCGTCGCTGAGGAGGAACAGACCTGCGCCGCCGGCGTGCAGCCGCGAGATCTCCGAGTCGCAGCGGAAGCGACTCGCCTCGCGGTCGAGGCGGTCTAGCTGCCTGCCAACTGCCTCCGTGACCGCCTCGAGACGATCGGCCGGCCACACGGCGACGCGCACGAGCGTTCCGAGCGCATCGGCTTCGGCCGCAGCTGCGGCCTCGCCGTGAAGATCGACTGGCCGCCAACCTGGGGCGGCGGCGGTGCGGGCGAGAAGCGCCATCACGAATCCCTCCTTGTCGATCCCGACGAGACGACGCCCGGCTGGGACGAGCCCTGGCCTGAAGCCGTCACGCCGCCGCCGGCGACCACCTGAGATGGGTTGGAGCTGGCGACGGCTCCGGAGAGAGCAGGCGCTTTCCCGCTGGGGGTGCCGGCCGCACTGCCGCCCGATGGCGACGCGCTGTATACCGCGGGACTGGTGTGCCCGGGTATGACGTGGGCGAGCGTCGCGCTGGTCGCTCCGACCCCGACCAGCAGGGCGGCGAGCGACCAGTTGGTGAGTCGACGCACCCGCCGGAGGTTCTCCTCTCGCCCGCGCGCCGTCCGGGGCGCTCGGGGTGGCTCGGGTTGAAGCAGGTATTCGGTCTGTTCCCAGTTGGGGGTCTGTTCCCTATTGGGCTCTCTCGGTATCGACATGGCGTCGTTGGGCTCTCTCGGTATCGACATGGCGTCATCTCATCCTTTCCACCGGCGCCCTTCGCCGGCCTTGACGTGATGATGCGCTTTGCCGGATGTGGCGCCCGTGAATAAGCGATGTGAGCTGTTCACATCTGCCCGGCCGAGATCGGGGCTGCCGCCGCACGCCGGCGACGCCGTCTTAGGGTGTGGTCATGAGAGTGCTCGTCGTCGAGGACGAGGAGCGCATGGCCGGGCTTCTCCGTCGGGCGCTCGGGGAGGAGGGCTACGCGGTCGATGTAGCCCGGGATGGCCCCGACGGTCTTTGGATGGCGACGGAGAACCCCTACGGAGCGATCGTCCTCGACGTGATGCTGCCCGGCTTCGACGGATTCGAAGTGTGCAGGCGGCTCCGCCAGGCGGAGGTCTGGGCCCCTGTGCTGATGTTGACGGCGCGCGATGAGGTGGGCGACCGGGTCCGCGGACTCGACGCCGGCGCAGACGACTACCTGGTGAAGCCCTTCAGCTTGCTCGAGCTGGCCGCTCGTCTGCGTGCCCTTGCCCGCCGCGACGACCGCTCCCGGCCTGTGCTGTTGGCGGTGGGTGACCTGAAGCTCGACCCTGCAGGCAAACACGCCTGGCGCGGCGACCACGAGCTCGACCTGTCACCGAAGGAGTTCGCCCTTCTGGAGCTCTTTCTCCGCAACCCGGGCATCGTCCTCTCGCGGTCCCAGATCATCGATGCGGTATGGGACTTCGCCTACGACGGCACCTCCAACATCGTCGACCAGTACGTCACTTACTTACGGCGCAAGGTTGATCGCCCCTTCGGGCGCGACGACATCGAGACGGTGAGGGGCATGGGGTACCGGTTACGACAGGCCGGCATCTAGCGCGTGTCCATCCGACTCCGACTGGCGACACTCTTCATGCTGGCCGCCGCTCTCCTCTTCTCCCTCGGAGCGTGGCTGTTCGTCGCGAATCTCTCGTCGGGCCTCTTGAGCCTCCTCGACTCGCAACTACAGACTTCTCTCTCGCAGGCGGGTGGACTCGTCACGGCACCGACAACGCCAGCAAGTGGTGCTCACCTGACGCTGCCCGGCGAGTTCGTCCTCCAGGTCTTCGACCCGTCTGGTCGCCTTCGCGGATCCACCCCGGACTCCGCTGAAACGCCGCTGCTGACGACAGACGAGCTGCAACGGGCGAGGTTCGCTCCATCCGTCACCACGGTGCAGATCGACGGTGAGGCTGAACGTGTCGTCGCCGCCAGGCTCGCGGGGCATCCCGGTTGGGTGGCGGTCGCCGGGTCGTCGTTCGAGTCGCTAGACCGCACCGTGAGCGACGTGGAGCGAGACCTCGTCATCGCCGGCATCGCTTTCGTGCTCATCGCGGGCCTCGGCGCCTACGGCCTCGCACGTGCGGCTCTCT
>JBEKLQ010000004.1:0-71112 GCA_050010115.1 Acidimicrobiales bacterium
CCGGCGCCCGTTAGCCGCTTGCAGCCTGCCCCGCCGGCGACCGGCCCGGCGCAGGCGTCCTGCCTTTACGCTCGTCGCCGTGAGCGCCGAGGAGCCGGTGAGCGACCCCCGCACGGGGACCGGCGACCCAGATCGGAGCGCACTGCTGGCTGACGCTGCACAAGCAGGCGCCCAGCAGGTGACCGGCCTCGACGGCGCATCTCGAGGCCTCTCGTCACTTCGGCCTTTCCGGCACCGCAACTTCACCCTCCTCTGGTCGGGAGGACTGATCTCGGTCGTCGGGTCGTGGATGCAGACCGTCGCCGTCGGCGCGCTCGTCATCGCCCACACAGGCAAGGCGTCGTGGGCGGTCGTGATCGCTGCCGGAGGGTTTCTTCCTACTGGATTGTTCTCGCCGATCGGGGGCGCCCTCGCCGACCGCCTGCCCCGGCGACCCGTCCTTGCGATCGGCAACCTCGTGGCGGGCGTTGTGGCGCTCATCATCGCGGTGCTCGTGTCCTCCGGCCGGGATGGCCCCGGCCTTCTCACGCTGCTCGTGACGGCTCAAGGGTGCGTCAGTGCGCTGATCGGCCCGTTCCAGCAGGCAATCCTGCCGGACCTGGTTCCCCGAACGGAGTTCCTCGCGGCCGTATCCCTCAACTCGGCCCAGTTCAACCTCGGCCGGGTGATCGGACCCGCCCTCGCCGGGATCGCCGTCGCCGCCTTCGGCTATCCGGTCGCCTTCGTTGCCAACGCCGTGTCGTTCCTCGCTGTCGTGGTCGCTCTCGTGTTCGTGCGCCTCGCTCCCCCGCCGCCGGCCCCGCCCGAGGGCCGAGCGGGGTTGTTGTCGTCGCTCCGATCGGGTTTCGTGGCGGCTCGGACTGAGGCGGCGTGCCGGGCGGCAATCCTCTTCATCGCCATCGTCGCCCTGCTGGAGTCACCGTTCATCGCTCTGGTGCCCGCCGTCGCCCACCGGCTGAGCCACGACGGAGCGCGTGGCGTCGCGTCCGCGACCGGGTGGCTCACGACCGCCCAGGGCGTCGGCGCTGTGCTGGGCGCCTTGATAATCCCCCCACTGGCGGAGCGGCTCGGCCGGGGAAGGTTGCTCGTCGGGGCGCTGTTCGGCCTGACGCCGGTGCTCGTCCTGTATGACTTCGCCCCCAGTCTCGCCTGGGCCGTCCTGCTGCTGTTCGTCGTCGGACTCGTGTACATCGGCGTGCTGTCGGGGTTGTCCACCGTCGTGCAGCTGCGGGCACCGACGGAATTCCGTGGCCGGATCCTCAGCCTCTACCTCGTCGCCCTCGGGGTGGCGTATCCGATCGGGTCCCTGATCCAGGGCCCGATCGCCGACCAGCTGGGCCTCCCGTGGACGACGGCCGGCGCGGCCATCAGCTGCCTGATCGTGCTGTGCGGCCTTCGGCTGTTTCGTGCCGGCCTGTTCAAGGCGCTGACCTCGGGGTAGCGGCGGGGTGGACCTACCGAAGCCGACCCGCAGCGGCTAGACCAACGTCGTGCCCCACGAGGACTCGGACTCCTCAAGCGTCCCTCCGGATCACGGCATCCCGGAGGTCCGCCACACTGGCCTCAGCCCCGACGACCCGTTCTCCACGCCGCTGTCGCAGCGCCGGACGGACCGGCAGTTCCGTGGCCGCCTTGTCGCTCCGGTGACGGTCTGGACCGCCGGTTCCGGGCGCCGGCGGGCAGGACTGACCGTGTCCTCGCTGCTCGTCGCCGAGGGCGATCCCGCCGAGGTGCTCGGGTTACTCGATCCGCTCTCCGAATTGTTCGACGTGGCCGTCGAGCGCGGGGGTTTTGTGGTGCATGTGCTCGACGCCGGCGATCAGCGCCTAGCCGGGATCTTCGCCGGGGCGTACCCGGTCGATCCCTTTGAGGAGGTCGACACGACCGACGGCGAATTCGGCCCAGTCATCAGCGGGGTCCGCCATAGGCTCCGTTGCCGCCTCCTCGGGTCGGAGGAGGTCGGTTTCCAGATGCTCGTGCGGGGGCGGATCGAGGCACTCGAGCTCGTCGACGGCGCCGGCGCCGGCGCGCCGCTCGTCCGCTACCGGGGCCGGTACCGCAAGCTGTCCCCGGACGCCTGACGAAGGTCCGCAAGCTCGATCAAGCATCCGGCGGGTGCGAGGCGCACAGTCCGATCGAGTGGGAGCGCAGCGTGATCGGTGGGCCTGGCTGACCAGCCGGCCTAGGGGGGCCTAGGGGGGCCTAGGGGTGCTGGCTGGAGACGCTCACCACCTCACCGGTCATGTACGACGAGTAGTCGCTCGCCAGGAAGACGATGACGTTGGCGACTTCCCAGGGCTCGGCTGGGCGGCCGAAGGCCTCCCGGGCGGCGAGCTCGTCCAGGGTCTCCTCCGAGATCACCTTGGACAGGAACGGGTGCATCGCCAGCGACGGCGCCACAGCGTTGACGCGGACGCCGAACGGTGCCGCCTCGATAGCCGCGCACCGGGTGAGGGCCATGACGCCCGCCTTGGCAGCTGCGTAGTGCGCTTGGCCGGCCTGCGCCCGCCAACCGAGCACGGAGGCGTTGTTCACGATGACCCCGCGGCCCGCTGTCTGCATGATCCGCAACGCTGCCCTCGTGCAGCGAAACGTCCCGTTCAACGTCACGTCGATCACCTTCGACCACTCATCGTCAGTCATGTGGACGAGCTCGACGGTGCCGCCGAGGCCGGCGTTGTTCACGAGTACGTCGATGGACCCGAGCTCGCGCAACCCGGCCGCGAAAAGTCGTTCCACACTCGCCTCATCGGTCACGTCGCAGACGACTCCTGGGACACCCAACTCGGCCGCCGCCTCGCCCAGCCGTCGCTCGTGGGCATCGCTGAGCAGCACTCGAGCTCCCTCCTCGATGCATCGTCTGGCGGTCGCCGAGCCGATGCCGGTGCCGGCAGCGGCGGTGATCACCACGGTCTTGCCTTCAAGCAGGTTGTGCCCCGTCGGGGCGGTCGGGTCAGATCCCATGGCGCGGGACCCTAGTCAAGAGCGGCTCAGCCGGCAGCTGCACAGCGACAAGCGCTGCGAACAACCGGGGCCGCTCATTTGACGCGCAGTGCCTCTCGAGGCGGCGAGACACGACTGTCACCTACGCTGAAAGACGTGACCCAAGACTCCCTCCAACTCGACGGTCGCGTCGTGATCGTGACCGGCGCCGGCCGCGGCCTTGGACGGGCACACGCGCTGGAGCTCGTACGCCACGGAGCCCGGGTCGTGGCGAACGATCTGTCCGTTGCCCTCGACGGCACGGCTGAACACCCGCGTACCGGAGGTGGCAATCCACGATCGGCCGCCGATGACGTCGTCGACGAGATACGAGCCCTCGGGGGTGAGGCGATCGCCAACCACGACGACATCGCCGACTGGTCCGGGGCGCAGCGAGCCGTCGCCGACGCGCTCGTGAGCTTCAGTCGTCTCGACGCGGTCGTCAACAACGCCGGCGTCGTGCGAGACCGCATGTTCGTGAACGCCACCGAGGACGAATGGGACACAGTCGTACGCGTGCACCTGAAAGGGCACTTCTGCGTGAGCCGCCACGCTGCGGCCCACTGGCGCGACCTCGCCAAAGCGGGCGACACGCCGTCGGGCCGGATCGTCAACACAACGTCCGGCGCCGGCCTCCTCGGGTCGGTGGGCCAGGCGGCCTACTCAGCCGCAAAAGCAGGGATCGTCGGCCTCACCTTGGTCCAAGCCGCTGAGCTGGCTCGCTACGGGGTCACGGCGAACGCCATCGCTCCGTCCGCCCGGACGCGCATGACCGCCACCGTCTTCGCGGACACGATGGCCCCACCCGCCGATGCCGGAGCGTTCGACGCGATGGCGCCAGAGAACGTCTCACCGCTCGTTGCCTGGCTGTGCTCTGTTGACTCAAGTCACGTGACGGGCCGCGTGTTCGAGATCGAAGGCGGCAAGCTGACGGTGATGGACGGCTGGCAGAGGGTGGCCACCTACGACGCGGGCGAACGACTCCAAGTGGCCCGGGTCGGGGCGATCGTCAGCGACCTCCTCAGCGCAGCGCCACCACCGCTTGCCGCCTACGGAGCGACGTGAGTCCAGCCGCGACGCCCGCGACGCCCGCGACGCCCGCGACGCCCTGGGCGAGCATTCCCGCCCTCTGTCGCGCCGCCGGCAAGCGGTACGGGCCCGAGGAGGCCGTCGTCGACGGGGAACGTCGCTTCTCCTTCGGCGAGCTGGCGCGTGACGCGACCACCGCGGCGAAGGCCTTCATCACCGCGGGCGTACAGCCGGGCGACCGTGTGGCGATCTGGGCGCCGAACTCCTACGAGTGGGTCGTGTCACTGCTCGGGCTGCAGTCGGCTGGCGGGATCCTCGTCCCGCTCAACACACGGTTCAAGGGGACCGAGGCCGCCTATGTGTTGAACCGGAGCCGGGCGACGGTGTTGGTGACGGTGGGGGGGTTTCTTGGGGTGGAGTACCCCGAGATGCTGGCGCGTGAGCAACTCCCGCATCTCGAGCGGACCGTGGTGCTCAGGGAATCGGGGGCGGAGTGGAGCGAGTTTCTCGAGGCGGGTGACGGCCTTGACGACGGCGAGGTGGACACCCGGATCGAGGCGATCAAGCCTGGCGACGTATCGGACATCATCTTCACGTCGGGCACGACAGGAGCCCCCAAAGGCGTCGTGTCGACCCACGGCCAGTCACTAGCGGTCTTCGCCGAGTGGTCGCGCTTGGTGGGCTTGCGGGCCGGCGACCGCTACCTGCTCGTCAACCCGATGTTCCACACCTTCGGCTACAAGGCGGGCATCCTCGCCTGCCTGATGGCCGGGGCCACGATGGTGCCGCTGCCGGTGTTGGACGTGACAGCCGCGCTCCGGACGATCTGCGACGAGCGGATCTCGGTCGTGCCAGGGCCGCCGACCTTGTACCAGTCGCTGCTGGATCATCCAGCGCTGGCCTCGAGCGACATCTCCAGCCTCCGGCTGGCCGTCACCGGTGCGGCAGTGATCCCGGTGGATCTGGTGCGGCGCATCGTCGACGATCTCGGTGCCGAGACGGTCCTCACCGCCTACGGGCTGACTGAGGCGACTGGTTTCGTCACGGCGACCCGGGAAGGCGACGACCTCGAGACGATCGCGACGACGTCGGGGCGGGCGATCGACGGGGTAGAGGTTCGCATCGTGGCTGCCGGGAGCAACGCCGAGGGGCCTCGAGACCCGACTCCGCAGGCGCCGGGTGTGCCCGGCGAGGTCGTGTGCCGTGGTTACAACGTGATGCAGGGGTACTTCGAGGACGCGCAACAGACGGCGGCCGCGATCGATGCCGACGGCTGGCTTCACACGGGCGACATCGGCGTGCTCGACGAGGGCGGCAACCTCCGCATCACAGACCGCCTGAAAGATCTCTTCATCGTCGGCGGCTTCAACGCCTACCCGGCCGAGATCGAGCAGCTGCTGCTCCGCCATCCGGACCTGGCGCAGTGCGCCGTCGTGGGTGTGCCCGACAAGCGGCTCGGCGAGGTCGGGGTCGCCTTCGTCGTACCCCGGCCGGGAGTGCTCGTCGAGCCCGCCGGCGTCATCGGCTGGGCGAAGGAGAACATGGCCAACTACAAGGTTCCCCGACAGGTACAGATCGTCGACGCGCTCCCGTTGAACGCCAGCGGCAAGGTGCTCAAGTTCGAGCTGCGCCGGCGGGCGGCCGAGGTGGTGCCTCCCGGCGTGCGAGCGCAGGCTGCACCGTGACGTCGCTCCAAGGCCGCCGGGCCCTCGTCACCGGTGCGGGGACCGGCATCGGGCAAGCGATCGCCGAGTATTTCGCCGCCGAGGGCGCGCGCTGGACTAGTCGAGTCGGCACGGCGCCTACGCCGGCCTGACCTCCACGAGGCGCACGAGCGGGATTCGGCGTTCGGTTCGCTCCGTGTAACGCTGGTAGAAGGGCCGGTCGACTATCAGCGCCGCCCAGATCCGGTCGCGCTCATCGCCTTCGATCACCACTGCGTCCGCCCAGAACGAGCCCTCTCGAACCCGCACGAGCACCTCCGGATTCGCAGACCGGTCCGAGAGGTTGAGAAACCACGAAGGGTGCTGCGGTGCCCCCGCGAACGAACCCACCACGATCCGCGAGCCGTCAGCGTCGCGCCAGAACGGCAGCGTCACCTTGTGCTCGTTGCCCGACTTACGCCCGACGGTCCGCAGGATGACGTGCTCCATGCCGGCGGCGACCCAGAACTCGTCGGCAAGCCCCGACTCGAGGGCGGCGACGTGCGCCCGGCTGATGTCGGGGATCTGCTCGAAGGGTGGCTCGACGAATGTCGCGGCCGCCTGGCTGCCACTTGCCTCGCTCGACGCGGCGCCGGCGGTGTCGGTCTCGTTCACACCCTCGCTCATGCCCGGCTCCTCGTTCATCCCGGCCACACCACGCTTTGCATCTCGGTGTAGGCGTGGAGGGCGAACGATCCCCCGTCACGCCCGATCCCACTGCGCTTGAACCCTCCAAACGGTGTCTCCGGGTTGCGGGCGACCGTGTTCACGCCCACGTTGCCACTGCGGAGCAGCCCGGCGATGCGCAGTCCCTGGCCCACATCGCCCGTCCAGACGTAGTCGTAGAGGCCGTAGCTCGTGCCGTTCGCCAGTGCCACGCCTTCCTCGTCGTCGTCGAATGGTAGCGCCACGACGACCGGCCCGAAGATCTCCTCCTGCACCGCCGGCAGGCTCGGCGGGCAGTCGGCCAGCAAGGTCGGAGCAACGAAGTAACCACGATCCGGCACCGGTGTCTCCGGCCCCCCGGCCACCAGTCGAGCGCCCCCCTCGACAGCGCTGGCGACGTGGGCGACCACCCGGTCGCGCTGCGCCGCCGAGATGAGCGGCCCGACGACCGTCTCACGATCCTTCGGGTCACCGATCTTGGCCGCCATGGCCAGAGAAGCGACTCGCTCCAACATCTCGTCGTACACGGCCCGCTGGACGATCAAGCGCGTCGGCGCCGTGCAGATCTGACCGGCGTGGAACGTGAAGGTGCTCGCCGTCCCCTTCGCCGCGCGCTCGAGGTCGGCGCCGGCGAACACGAGGCTCGCACCCTTGCCGCCAAGCTCCAGCAGCACCCTGCGCATGTCAAGGGCGCACACCTCGGCGATCCGGATGCCGATCGTCGTGCTGCCGGTGAAGCTCACCATGTCGACGTCGGGCGCCTCGACGATCGCCGAGGCGCATTCCGGCGAGGAACCGACGACGAGGTTGACGACGCCCGGCGGCGCACCGGCTTCGTTGAGCGCCTCGACCATGGCGATGACGCCGAGCGGGTCCTGAGGCGCAGGCTTGACGACCACGGTGTTGCCCATGGCAAGGGCCGGGCCGATCTTGCCGGCAACGTTGTTCATCGGGACGTTGTAGGAGGTGATGGCAGCGACGACGCCAACCGGCCGGCGCACCCCCATGGCCGTCGTGATCCCACCGCCCATACCGTCGGGCCCACCAGGCCAGTTCGTCGCCGGCGGCAGCGGGATCGTGACCGGCTCGAGGGCACCCTTGGCATACCGGCGCAACCGGGCGATCGCTCCCGGCACCTGGGCGGTGCGGGTCATCATCGTGGTGGAACCGGTTTCTTGCTGGACGAGGGCGCAGAGCTCCTTCGAACGCGCCTCGAGCAAGTCGGCCGCCCGCGACAAGACCCCCGCTCGCTGCTCGGGCGAAGTCCGCGACCACGCCTCGAACGCTTCGGCGGCTGCGGCAGCGGCGCGCCGTGCATCTCCCGCCGACGCCTCCGGCGCCAGCCCCACCATCTCCTCGGTCGCGGGGTTGATGACCTCGTACGTGCCGTTCTCACCGTCGACGGCCCGCCCGCCGATCCAGCACTGGCCCTTCTCGCTCACCACGGGCGTTCCCGACCTTTCCCGATCATCGACACGACGTCACCACAGCTCATCGGTATAGCGGTCCGTCCCGACGATCGTCGAGAAGAAGGGCGCTGCGAACGTGACGGCCCCGAGACCAGTCGCCTCCACGCCGGCCGCGTACTCCCGCACCGCCGGCCAGGTGTCCTCGGGCGACCCGGCGACGAAGCCCAGCTGCAGCAGCCGGTCGTTCGAGCCACCCTCGGCCCCGAGATCCATGGGCGCTGTGAAGTCGCCTTCCTCGACATGGAAACGCCAGTCCGCCACCGTGCCCATCCCCGGCGCGCGGAGCAGGCCGGACACGAGCGGCCCGACGCCCTCCCGCAGCGCCTCATGTGTCACGCCGGCTGCCGGTTCCGAGCAGAGCACGACGAGGCCCTTGTACTCGTGGTCGAGCGCGAGCTCGATCGGGACCCCGTCGGGATCGCGGTAGTGGGCACCGTCGAAGTCGTAGAGCTTCGTGTGAGCGTGCGTCCGCTCGTTGAAACCCCGCCCGTGCCGGTACAGCCAGTACACCTGCTTGCGCGCCCAGGCGAAATGCTCGTCCTCGTGGCCGGCGTGGACCCAGTAGATGGCAAGGTAGCTGCCGGCATCGACCGGATCGGTGAATGGGCTCTCCGAAGGGAACCGCAGATTCTTCAGCGCTCTCGTCGCCACCCATCGCTTGCCGGCGAACAACCAAGGACCGACGAGGCAACCGCCGTAGAAATGGTCCCGCTCGTACCAGCGGTTGTACGCAACCTCGTGACCCCGATTCGGATCCACCATCGTGAACAGCATCCGGCCGATCTGCACTGGCGGGCCCGAAGGCTCCGCAGCCACCTCCACATCGCTCATCTCGCCACGTCCCTCCCTCGAATCACGCTGCTGCCACGAGCGGCATCACCTGGCGGGCGAAGGCGTCGATCTGGTCGACCAGCTCGCTCACAGCCCGCGCCCGGAAGCGGACCTGCACATGTGTGATGCCCATCTTCGCCCGACTGACGAGGAACTCGGCCAGTTGCTCGGGCGCCGCCGCAAAGCAGTAGCGTCCCGTCTCCCATGTCGGTTCGCCGACGTAGAGCACGAACATGTCGCCCATGGCGAACGGCTCGTCCCCCCGATCCGCGCCGGCGCGCAGCGCCAGGATCTCCGCCACCGCCGCCCCCATCCCGATGTCAGGCGGCCCTTGTGGCAGCCACCCGTCACCGAGCCTGGCCGCCCGGCGCCGCGCCGGCGGGGTCGATCCGCCTACCCAGATCGGCGGTCCGCCCACTTGCACCGGCCGGGGCCGCTGCCCGAGATCGGTCGCATCACCCGAGCCACCGCCCCATTCGTCGGCGAACAGGCGACGCAGTGCGGCGATCTGCTCGTCGGTCGCCCGCCCGCGGTCCGCAAACGGCACACCCAACGCGGCGAACTCTGCCGCGACGTGCCCGGTCCCGACGCCGAGAATCGCACGCCCACCGGACAGGACGTCGAGGGTGGAGAACGACTTCGCCGTCTGCAGCGCGTTCCGGTACGGGAGCACGCAGACCTGGGAGAGCAACCGGACGGAGTCGGTGATGCCGGCCAGCCAACCGAGCGTGGCGATCTGGTCGTACCAGACCGTGCTCATCCGATCGGCGAACGCCCGTGGGACGGCGACGTGATCGCAGACGCTCACGTTGTCAAAACCCGCCCGATCACACGCCCGGGCCACCTGAGCGAGCTCGATCGGCCCGGCGTCGGCCTCCCAGGGCTCGGCCATCAGGCGTGACTGGGCCTGGACGGGCAGCGTCATCCCATAGGCAAGTGTCGTCATGGCCGCACAGTGTCAGCCGGCGGCGGCGGCCGGAGCCGCGCTCTCGCGAAAGCGCGTCGTCCGGTGCACGGGATCCTGGTCGAGCTTCGGGATCACGTGCTCGCCGATCAGGCGGAGAGTGGCGATCGTCGCCTCGTGGGATCCGGGCCCCACCCCGATCACGATCTGGTCGGCGCCGGCGCTCTCCCAGCGCTGACACTGCTGGAGCACGTCATCCGGATCGCCGGCGAGCATCGCTCCCCCGGCGGCGGCGTTCTTCACGTCCTCAGGCGACGCGTTCGGCAACAGCGCCGGCCACTTCGGCACCCACGAGGGGTGAGGGAACGTGTCGTGGTAGCGGAACACGTTCGACTGCAGGTAGCTCATTCGGGCGTCCGAAGCACGCTGGTAGGCCTCATCGGAATCCTCGGCGCACCACGCAGCCGTCGTGACCATCACGTTGTCGTTGACGAAGCTGCCAACCGGCTCAGCGTTGGGGATCGCCGCCTTGTAGGCCTCGAGTACCGGAGCGAGTGCCGTCACCGAGCTGACCGAGAAGCCCAGCACACCGAGGCCCTTCTGGGCAGCCATGGCGTAACTGCTCGGGTTGCCGGCTGCGTACCACATCGCCGGGTGCGGCTTGCAGTAGGGCTTGGGCAGGATCTTGCGCGGCGGGAGCGACCAGAACTTGCCCTCAAAACCCTCGTAGGTGTCCTGAGTCCACATCTTCGGGAACTCGCCGATGACCTCTTCCCAGATCTCCTTCGTCCCGTTCAGGTCCTCCATCCCCGGCAGGAAGCCGAGGATCTCATGGCTTCCTGCCCCACGCCCAGTACCGAACTCGAAGCGCCCGCCGGTCAAGTGATCCAGCATCGCCACGCGCTCTGCCACCTTCGCGGGGTGGTTGACGGTCGGCAGCGGGTTGAAGATGCCTGAACCGAGGTGGATGCGCTCGGTTGCGTGGGCGAGGTACCCGAGCACGACGTCGTTCGCCGACAGGTGCGAGTACTCGTCGAGGAAGTGGTGCTCGGTGGCCCAGGCGTACTTGAACCCGTACCGGTCAGCCGCCTTCACGACCTCGAGGTCCTCGAACAGCGCATGGTGCTCGGCGTCCGGGTCGGCTTCCTGCCGCCACTTCGGCACGTAGGTCTGGATGAAGACTCCGAACTCCATGGCTCAACGCCCTTTCTTGGTTGTCGTGGATCGTGCACGTACGAGGTGGCCGCCGGCACTCCGGTCGGTCGAAGCGTCGGGGGTGCCGTCGGGATCGCGACAGCGCAAGCCCGCCGTGAGGATCCCGACGAGCTGATCAGCGAGGCGGGCGGGCTCGTCACCGCTCACCGTGAGGCGGTACAGCAACGACCCGGCGATGACATCGAACAGGACGCCGGGGTCTACGGGGCGTTGGATCTCCCCCCGGGCCACGGCTCGTCTGACCAACTCCGAGAACGCCTCGATCGACGGGCGGTAGATCCGGTCCGCGAGCGCCACCCGTACATCTGGGTAGTTGCGCGCGTCATCGAGCAGGCCTTGGAACGCTGCCCGCATCGGCGCCGAGCGGAAGAGGGTCACCGTGTTGTCGACACACCCGCGGATGTCGCCCTCGAGCGAACCGGTATTGGGGACGCGCAGTACCTCGGGGTCGGGCGAGACGGCGTCGAAGACGAGCTCCGCCTTGGACTTCCATCGCAGCCGGAGCGTCGTCCTGCTCACTCCCGCCCGGCGGGCGACGGCGTCGACGGCGAGCTTGCGGTAGCCGAGGGTGACGAGGAGCTCGCGGGTCGCCTGCAGGATCACCTCGTCCACCTTCGGGTCCCGAGGCCGTCCCGCCGCCGCCCGGTGCTCGTCGGGGTCGAGTCGGACGGCGGGTCGAGCGGTCACGTTTCCGGGTGCCATTACTGGTCAGTCTGACCAGTAATAGGTAGGCTGTCAAGCGTCGAGTCGAGTCCACCCATCGGCTCACGCAGGCCGAGGGTTCAGGCGATCTCGAGGACTCCTCGGTTCAGTTGCCCGGCCGCCAGGTCGGAGATCGCCTCCTGGATATTCGCGAGCGGGTAGGTCCTGCTCACCATCTCGTCGAGCTTGAACCTGCCGTCAAGGTACATCTGCACGATGAGCGGGATGTCGTGGTGCGGCCGAGCGGCGCCATAGCGGCAGCCGAGGATCGACTTGTTGTTGTAGAGCGAATTCACGACGAAACTCGCCTCCGTCCCGAGCTTCGGCACTCCCACCAGCGTGCAGGTGCCCCCCCAATCGAGCAGGTCGACGGCGTTGCGGATGAGCGCCGGGTGGCCGACGCACTCGAACGCGTGGTCGACGCCGCCCTTCAACCCGAGGTCCCGCACTGCTTTCACCGTGTCGTCGGTGACCGACGCGTCCACGAAGTCCATGGCGCCGAACTCGAGAGCCGCCGCCTCCTTTGCCGGGTTGGCGTCGACGGCCACGATGCGCGATGCCCCGGCGATCCCTGCCGCCTGGATCACCGAGAGCCCGATGCCACCCGCACCGATGACCACGACTGTCTGACCCGGCTGGACCTTGGCCCGGTTGAAGACCGCGCCCGCGCCCGTCACGACCGCGCAGCCGATGAGGCAGGCCGACTCGAACGGCACGGCCTTGTCGATGACGATCGCCTGGGACTCACGGACCAGGGTCTCGGTGGCGAACACGCCGGCGTTGGCGAACTGGTAGGCCTCGGCGCCACCGACTGTGAACGGCTTGCCGAGCCGGCCCATCGTGTCGCGGCAGTGCGTCGGCTGGCCACGGTCGCAGGCGTCGCACTGCCCGCAGTTGCCGAGCGTCGTCAACACGACGTGGTCTCCGACCTTCACCTTGGTGGTGGCGCTGCCGACCTCTTCGACCACGCCGGCTCCCTCGTGCCCGAGCACGACAGGCGTCGGGAACGGGATCGTCCCGTCGACGACGGCGACATCGGAGTGGCACAGCCCCGCACGTTGCAGCCGCACACGCACCTCGTGCCCTTCGATGGGACGCAACTCGACGTCATCGCGGACCTCGAGCTCACCGGTCCACACGACTGCTTGCATTGCGGTTTCCTCCTTGGCTCGAACGAGCCTTCGGGTGTGCCCGGATCTGTGGCACGGCCGGGCAGGGGCGGGGTTGCTCAGCCGATGGCCACCGGGTTCACGGGGCTGCCGGTCGCTCCGACCACCGGCAACGCCCCCACCACGAGCAGCGGCCGGTAGCACTCGTCCGCAGCCAGATCGGCCAACCAGACGTGCTCGAGCAGACCGACGCCGAGATGCACGAGCAGCTCGACGTGAACGGGCAGATGGCTGCCTCCATCGAACGGGAGCACCTCCACGGCCGAGTTGTCGGCTCCGACGACAGCGACGTCGTGAGCCCCGAGCCAGGCGGCGGCATCAGTCCCGATACCGGCCTGCGGATAGGTCGGCGCCGACGGGTCACGGCGGAAGGCTTCCAGCCAACCCGTCCGGATCAACACGGCGTCGCCGGGCTCCACCTCGACCCCTTGGCGCTCACAGCAAGCCTCGAGCTCGGCGGCCGTGATCGTGTGGCCGGCCGCGAGCAGCGATGGAGTCGTATCCCCTCCAGCCTGTGTTGTCGTCGCGTCGGGGCCGGCGGCGGCCTGCTCGCCCACCAGGGCGGCGACGTCAAGCAGTACCGCCCTCGTGGCGAACGTTCCGCTGCGCTCGATCGAGCACTTCGTCGCCCCCCGGCGCGTGGAGAACGTGTCCACCGGATGGCCGTTGTAGAACGAGTCACCCTCGAACACATGCGACAGGGCGTCGAGGTGCGTCCCGGCGTGGCTGGAGAACGTGAGCATGTCCTCATTGGACCCGATCCGCGGCGGGCCATCCGGTCCGGCTTCGGCCGTGTCGGCCGGCGCCGTCCTCGTCAGGCGATCGGGTGGCGGGCGGTCGATCACCGGGGGCGTCCGTGTTCGGGACATCGGCAGGGCGAGCGAGTACACCTTGCCCGTCCGCACGGCGTGCGCCGCTGCGACGACCGAGCCGGGTGTGACGAGGTTCAGCGCGCCGCGCTCGTCCTCGCTCCCCCAGCGACCCCAGTTCCCGACTCCCCCCTCCAGCTGCATGTGCCGAAGAATAGAACGTGTTCTCGTGCCGACAAGTACGATCGCCCGCCTATGGGGGTCGCCGTCGTGACGGGAGCCGGTGCCGGCATCGGCCGGGCGACCGCACGCCGCCTGGCCGCTGACGGCCATCGGGTGGTCGTCGTGGACCGGGATGCCGAGGCCGCACGGGCCTCCGCCGGCGAGATCGGCGGCGAGGCCCGCACGTGTGACGTGAGCGACCGGGCCGCCGTGCAGGAGCTCGCGGCTGACATCACGTCGAGCATCGGGGCGGCGGATGTGCTCGTGAACAACGCCGGTATCTGGCGATACACGCTGCTGGCCGACACCTCGGAGGCCGATGCCGAGGCCGTCGTGCACGTGAACCTGCTCGGCACGCTGTGGTGCAGCCAGGCCTTCGCGCCGGCGATGGTCGAGCGGCAGAGCGGATGCATCGTCAACCTGTCGTCGGGGGCGGCGTGGACGAGGTCGCCGGGTTATGGGGTGTACCCGTCCTCGAAGGCGGGGGTCGAGGCACTGACCGGGCAGCTCGCCCAGGAGCTCGGCCCTTCCGGCATCCGGGTGAACGCCGTCGCTCCCGGGTTGATCGCGACGGAAAGCAACGCGGACCGCTTCGGGGGCGAGCGCGGCGAGCGCCACGCCCGACATGTCCCGCTCCGTAGGATCGGCGTACCGGACGAGGTGGCCGACGTGATCGCCTGGCTGTGCTCTCCCGGTGCCCGCTACGTGACGGGCCAGGTGATCCGCGTCGATGGCGGCACGACCGCGGGGCTGGGAGGGTGACGGTGGGACTGTCCGGCGAGAAGATCCTCGTCACCGGCGCGCCCGGCCAGATCGGGCTGCCGATGGTCGGCTACCTGGCGGCCGACAACGAGGTGTGGGGAGCAGCTCGGTTCCGGGCCGGAGGCAGTGAGAAGCGAGTCGCCGCCGCCGGCGCTCGCCCCGTCAAGGTCGACCTCGCATCGGGTGAGTACGGCGAACTTCCCGCGGACTTCACCTACATCGTCCACCTGGCGGCCTACATCGGGCCCAGCTCGAACTTCGACCGGGCGATCCGCAACAACTCGGAGGCGGTCGGGCTCCTGCTCGAGCACTGCCGGAGCGCCAAGGCGGCCCTCGTGATGTCGACCCAGTCCGTCTATCGCCCCAACCCGGATCCCGAGCACGCCTACAGCGAGGGCGACCCCCTCGGAGAAACCAACTCCGCCTTCGCCCCCACCTACTCCATGTCCAAGATCGGCGAGGAAGCGGTCGCACGGACCTGCGCCCGCTTGTTCGACCTTCCGGTCACGATCGCCAGGATGAACGCCTCCTACGGTGCCAACGGCGGCTTGCCCACCTACCAAACTGATTCGGTCGTGCGCGCGGAGACGGTGGTGACGCGCTCCGACCCGAGCTGGTACAGCCCGATCCACCAGGACGACATCAACGAGCAGGTGGCCGCGCTTCTCGACGCTGCCACCGTGCCGGCGACGATCGTCAACTGGGCCGGCGACGAGATCGTGAGCGTCCAGCAGTGGTGCGCCCTGGCGGCCGAGATGTGCGCCGCGGCAGCTCACGTCGAGGTGGCCGGCGGCGTCGACACCCCCCCGGGCGCGATCGCCGACGTGAGGCGGCGGTTTGCGCTCACCGGCCCGTGCCGGGTCGGGTGGCGGGAGGGGATCCGCCGGACGATCGAGGCGCGGCATCCCGCCGTCGTGGCGGCCGTTGCCCTGGCCGGCGAACCGCAGGCGTGATGGACCTCCCGGAGATCTCCGACCGTCTCGAGATCCAGGACCTGATCGCCCGGTACTGCCACGCCATCGACCGGCAGGAGCTCGACGAGCTGGACTCGATCTTCACCGAGGACGCCGTCATCGACTACACGGCCTTCGGGGCGCCGCGGGGCGGTGTGGAGGAGACGAAGCGGTTTCTTTCGGAGGCGCTGGCGCTGCACAGCGCGTACTACCACCTGGCGGCCACGAGCCGGATCGTCCTCCACGGCGACTCGGCCGAGTGCCACACCATCTGCCACAACCCCATGGTCCTGAAGGGCCAGGGCGGGCGGCCGGACACGTTCTACCTGTGCGGGCTCTGGTACCACGATCGCCTGGTGCGCACGCCGGCCGGCTGGCGGATCGCCGAGCGGGTCGAGGAGAAGTGCTACCTGGCGACCGTTCCCGAGGCCCGCTTGTCTTGAGCGCCGTCGGGCGGCGCGCCCAGGGCGCGCTGGCAGCCGCCGATGTGAGCTGGGTACGATCCCTTCATGGCCAAGCAGTCGCCATCTCCAAGTGGGCAGGCGGCTCCGAGGGCTCCGACGGCGCCGCCTGCTGAACGGGCCCGACCCCGTTTCCGCGGTGTGTCCCATGAGGTCGGGGCGTTAGCCATGCTCGTGGTCGGGCCGTTGCTCGGCCTCGAGGCCAAGGGCGCGACAGTCGAAGTCTGCATCGTCGTCTACGCCCTCACGATCACGGCCATGTTGTCCGTGAGTGCGCTGTTCCACCGCGTCATGTGGGAGCCGGCAGCCAGGCGCCGGATGCGCCGCCTCGACCACTCCATGATCTTCTGCGCCATCGCCGGCACCTACACCGCCATCTCCCTCGCCCTGCCGGGATCCGACGGCCCGATCCTGCTCGGCTTCATCTGGGCCGGAGTGGTCGGCGGGATCATCTTGCGCCTCGCCTGGCTCGACGCGCCCAAGTGGGCCGTCGCCCTTCCCTACATCGTGCTCGGCTGGGCGGCGGTGGCGGTGCTGCCGGAGTTGCTGCACTCCACCGGGGGGCTCGGTCTCGGGCTCCTGATGGGCGGCGGCCTGCTCTACACGGCCGGGGCGGTCGTCTACGCGCGTAAGGGGCCGGACCCCTGGCCGAAGACCTTCGGGTACCACGAGATCTTCCATGCGTGTGTCCTCGCCGCGGTGGCGGCGCACATGTGCCTCATCGCGTTCATCGTCGTTCCGGGGAGGACGTGAGGGCCTGGTCGGAGGGTGCTCGGGTCGATCAACCCGGCGGACTGGTACTTCGTGAGCTGACCACCGAACCGCTCAGCGCTTCACGCCGGGATCGAACGACCGGCCAGCTCCTGCACGAGCTCGGTGCCGTTGACGGTGCCCCAGCCACTCGCCAGGTCATACCCCCGTACTGCCTCATAGCCCTTCACCAGGCTCTCCTTGCCGTTCACGGGGACAAGGACGGAGTTGTTGCCGTGCGTGACGTCGATGAGCCCCGGCGCACCGATCGCCCCGAGGACATAGAGCGTCGGGTTGATCAGCCCGAGCGCCCCGTTTCTCAGCTGAGCGGCCACCGCGACGATCCCGGCGAACATCGGGCTGGACAGGCTGGTGCCCGCGGTCGCATAGAAGCCCGCCGGCGACCCCGGCACGCTGGTATAGATCACGGTCCCGTACGCCGTCATGGCGACGTCCGGCATCCCCCGTCGGCTACCAACGGTGGACGCCACGCCGTCCTGCCACGAAGGCCGGGCGAAGAACTCCGATACTCCCCCGCCCCCGGCTGCAGCAGCCGCGTTCCACACGGCTGGCGGGTCGGTCGGATGGCCGGCCGAGTCGATGAACAGCTCCGTCCCGCCCACAGCCGTAACGAGCGGGTCGCTCGCGGGCCAGCTGACTACTGGCGTTCCGTAGTAGTTGTTCACGTTGGTCGTCTGACCCGAGGCGCCGGCATCCCCCGCTGCAGCAAGGATGGTCACGCCATGCCGTTCGGCCTCGCCGTAGACGCCACGCAGATCCATGAGCGAGTCTGCGCTCGGGAACGTCTCCTCCGTGGCACCGAAACTCTGGCTGATCACCGCCACGTGCTCGTAGCGAATCAGGTAGTTCTCGGCCGCCATGATCTGCGGCACGCCCGAGGTTCCCTCGACCTCGTCGACTCCGGTCACGGCCAGGACGATGGAGGCTCCCGGCGCCATGGCATGCGCCCATTCGACGTCCAGGGTCGTCTCCCCTGCCCACCCCTGCATCTCGAGGTTCTTGGCATTGAACGCCGGCACTTTGCCCGCGGGCTCGATGATCTTGAACGACGGTGGCGCAGGGAGGTCGAAGCGGGCATCGAAGGTGGCAAGGTCGTGCCGGATCGTGGGTGAGCCGTAGACGTCGACGAGGCCAATCGTCCTGCCGCGCCCGTTGATGCCCGCTTTGTAGAGCGGGTACATGTTGTAGTTCACCCACATCTGGGCGGGCGAGTAACCCTGCAGCGTGCTGGCGGTGCCGCCGACTCCCGGGACCAAGCGCGGGCCGCGCTCGAAGTAGGGGCGCAGGCCGGCGAGAGCAGCGGTGCGATGGACAGCCGTCGCGGGTGCAGCGTGTGCTCTCGCCCCGCCGGCCCCACGCATGGTGTGATCCGTTGTACCCACGCCGCCTGCGCCAGCGCCGAGCGCCGCCATGAGAGACACCGCTACGACAAGGACCGCACGCCGACGCACCATGACCAGGAAGATACCCGCCTGCTGCTCCCCGGAGGTCGGCCGGGGAGACGAGACACGACTATCATGTTTCTCGCGCCGGCGAGATCCCGGGCGCTGAGAGGAGCGCAGCACACGTGCCATCCCGAACGCTCGACTTTCCGGTCTTCGACGCCGACAACCACATGTACGAGACCCGCGAGGCGCTCACCAAGCACCTCCCGGCTGGCTACGAGGGTGTCATCGACTACGTCGACGTGCACGGCCGCACGAAGATCGTCGTCCGCGGTCAGATCAGCAACTACATCCCGAACCCGACCTTCGACGTCGTGGCGGCTCCCGGTGCCCAGGAGGAGTACTTCAAGCACGGCAACCCCGAGGGCAAGAGCTATCGGGAGATCATGGGCAAGCCGATCCGATCGGTCCCGGCGTTCCGCGAGCCCGGGCCCCGCCTGGACCTGATGGACCAGCTCGGCATTGACAAGGCGATGATGTACCCGACGCTTGCGAGCCTGGTCGAAGAGCGCATGCGGGACGATCCGGATCTCACCCACATCACGATCCACGCGCTCAACCAGTGGATGTACGAGCAGTGGCACTTCGACTACGAAAGCCGCATCTTCTCGACGCCCGTGATCACGCTGCCGATCGTCGAGCGCGCCATCGAGGAGCTCGAGTGGGTGCTCGAGCGAGGCGCCAAAGCGGTTCTGATCCGACCGGCGCCCGTGGCAGGCTTCCGCGGCCCGAGGTCGTTCGCCCTGGAGGAGTTCGACCCGTTCTGGAAAGCAGTCGAGCGCTCCGGAGTGCTCGTGGTCATGCACGCCTCCGACAGCGGCTACACCCGCTACGTCGGCGAGTGGGAGGGCACCCGTGGCGAGTACCTGGCGTTCAAGCCGACCCCGTTCGGCCTCGTGTCGATGGGACACCGGCCGATCGAAGACGCCGTCGCGTCGCTGTGCTGCCATGGCGTGCTCCATCGTTTCCCCGGGCTGAAGATCGCCCTCGTCGAGAACGGCAGCGCCTGGGTCCGGCCCATCCTCAAATCACTGGCCGACGTCTACGACAAGATGCCTCAGGAGCTTCCCGAGCACCCGGTCGACGCCTTCCGCCGGAACATCTGGATGCACCCGTTCCACGAGGAAGACCCGCGCGGCCTCGTCGAGCTGCTCGGTGCCGACAAGGTCATCTTCGGCTCCGACTACCCGCACCCGGAGGGGATGTCGGACCCGCTCTCCTACGTCGACGAGATCGCCGACCTACCAGCCGAGGACATCAAGCGGATCATGGGCGGCAACATGCTGGAGCTGCTGGATCTGACGGTGGCCTCGACGTGACTGACGCCGCTGCCGCCTACGCCGCTGCCGCCGCTGACGCCTACGCCGATGCCAACGCCGTCAACGCCGTCTACGCCGTCTCGCTAGGGCGCACGCATCGCGACGGTGTACGCGGTTTGTACCGACTGTGGGAACAAAGCGCGTACACCGTCTGGGTCCTCCGGCCTATTGAGTGACCGAGCCCATCAAGATCACGGCCCCGTCGGGGGCGAGCCCGTCGCCGGCGGAACAGAGGGGTGCGACCAAGTCGACCCACCATCGGTGGTGACCGCGATCGCCGCCCTTTGGTGGACGACTCCGACGGCCGAGACACCGACGGCGATGCACTCAGGTGCGCTCGGCCAGCTGAGCAGCCCACCGACGCCAACTGCCCCCGGCGCTCCCGGCATCGGGAACGTTGCCTGACCTCCGGGCCTCGGCGAGCCCGCGCTCGGGCTCGTCACGCCGCGCTCACCCGAGTTAGGAACCATCCTTCCTCGCCGGCTGCACGGGCGGCGCGCTCCCCCACGCCGGCACGCCGTACTCAGGCGTCCCGACCCAACCGCCTCCGGTCAGCTCAGCCCAATGGGCATGGTTCAACTGGTGCAGGCTGAAGCATGCGTTCAGCGCGTTGTAGAAACCCATACAGTCCTGCGACTGGTTCACCGCCTCCTTCACCAGCAAGGCGGTGACAGTCGGGCGCTCGGCGATGCGCCGGGCGAACGCCAGGGTCTTGTCGACGAGGCTGTCCGCCGGGAACACCTTGTTCACCATGCCCAAGCGGTACGCCTCCTCGACGTCCATCGAGTCCCCCGTCAACATGAGCTCTTTCGTCCTGCGAGGCCCGAACTCCCACGGGTGGGCGAAATACTCGACGCCGCACATGCCGAGCCGGGCGCCGGTCACGTCGGCGAAGGTGACGTCGTCGGCCGCGCAGATGAGGTCGCACGCCCACATGAGCATGAGCCCGGCCGCGTAGACCGGGCCGTGCACCTGGGCGATGGTGATCTTGCGAAGGTTGCGCCACCGTCGGGTGTTCTCGAAGAAGTACTGCCATTCCGGGATCATCCGGCGCTCCAGGCCCTCTCGGGTCGCCCCGTCCCCCATCGCCGTCGGATGGCGGTTCGGGCCGTAGTACTCCTCCATCGCCTCGGGGGACCCCATGTCGTGACCGGACGAGAACATCTTCCCGGTGCCTCCGAGGATGACGACCCGGACCTTGTCGTCCGCCTCGGCCTCCCGGAAGGCGTCGCCCAACTCGACAAGCATCCCCCGGCTCTGGGCATTGCGCGTCTCCGGACGGTTGAGCAGAATCCGGACGATCGCGCCGTCGTCGAGCGCCTCCCACGTGAGAAACCGGTACTCCCCCATCTCGCTCCTCCCTTTGCCCGTCGGCACCATACCTGATAGACGTGTCTCGTCATGGACCTCGCCGTCTCTGCCGCCGAACGCGACTTTCGCGACCGGGCGCGGACCTGGCTGGCCGAGAATGTGCCACGTGATGCGGCTCCCGATGACCCCAGAGCCTCGCAGCAGCTCGAGCTCGCCTGGCAGCGTGAGCAGTTCGACAGTGGCTGGGCAGGCGTCAACTGGCCCAGCGAGTACGGCGGTCTCGGGCTCTCGCTCGCCGAGCAGCTGATCTGGTACGAGGAATACGCGCTGGCGGGGGCGCCACAGCCGAGGGCGAGCTTCGTGGGGTTGCGCCACGCCGGCCCGACGCTCATCCTCCGCGGTACCGATGCCCAGAAAGCCGAGCACCTGCCGCAGATTCTGAAGGGTGAGCTGACGTGGTGCCAGGGTTTCTCGGAGCCGGCAGCCGGGTCGGATCTGGCGGCACTGCAAACGCGGGCCGTCATCGACGGTGACCATCTCGTCGTGTCAGGCCAGAAGATCTGGACAAGCTACGCCGATGTCGCCACGTACCAGGAGCTGCTCGTGCGGACCGATCCGGAGGCGCCGAGGCACCGGGGCATCACCTGGGTGATCTGCGACATGCGCTCGCCCGGGATCGAGGTACGACCGATCCGGACCCTCGCCGGCGTGTCGGAGTTTTGCGAGGTGTTCTACGACGAGGTGCGCATCCCGCTCGCGAACGTCGTCGGCGAGCTGAACGACGGCTGGTCCGTGGCCATGTCGACACTCTCGTTCGAGCGGGGCACGGCATTCATGGCCGAGCAGGTGAGCCTCGCTCGCACGCTGGACGCCCTGGTTGAGGTCGCCCGGGTCGTGATCGGCCCCGACGGGCGGAGGCCGGCGATCGACGACGAGGAGATCGCACGCCGGCTCGGGCGAGCGCGGGCGGAGGTGTCCGCCTTGCGGGCGATGATGTTGGCGTCCGTCTCCCGCTCGGCCGGACAGCCTCAGCCGGGACCTGAGGCATCGATGATCCGCGTCCTGTACGGCGAGCTCGAGCAGCGGATCACCAAGCTGGCCGTCGACATCGTCGGTCCCGACGGTGCGGCTTTGGTCGGCGTGCCGGGTTTGGCACCCCGGCGGCGGTCGTGGACCGACGAGTACCTCTGGAGCTTCCAAGCCACGATCGCGGCCGGGTCGAAGGACATCCAGCGCAACATCATCGGTGAGCGAGTGTTGGGACTGCCGCGATGAACCTCATGCCCACTGCAGAGCAGGAAGCGCTGGCGGGTGCTGCTGCCCGCTTCCTCGCGGGTGGCGCGGCCGGCGCCGGCGCCGGCGCCGGCGCCGCCGCTTGGAGCGATATGGCCGATCTCGGTTGGTTCGGGATCGGCCTGCCGCCCGAGCTCGGGGGCGCAGGGGGCTCGCTCGCCGACCAGGTGCTGTTGTTCCGTGAGCTGGGGCGAGGCCTCGCCCCAGGCCCGCTGCTCGGCACCGTGCTCGGGGCCCGGCTCGCCGCTTTCGCCCGGCGCGACCCGCTCGCTCGATCGATGATCGACGGTGAGGTCACGGCCGCGCTCGCGGAGCCCTGGCGGGACCCGTCAGCTTCGATCTCGGGCAACAGGGTGAGCGGACGTTTTCGCGTGCTGGAGCTCGACGATGCCGACCTGGTGATGTTCCTCGCGCCCGACGGTGTCGCCCTCGTCAACGCGCAGGCGCTGAGGAGGCATGCGTCCATCCACCCGCTGGACGGTCCGGACCCGTCGGTGCCCGTCTCGCTCGCCGAAGTCGCGGACAGTTCGGCTCTCACGACCGAGGTGGTCGTGACCGGTCCACCGGCAGTGGAGCTCGGAGCGCGCGGCCGGGCGGTCGCGGCTGCGCTCCTCGTCGGGATCCTCGAAGCCTGCCGGGACATGTCGGTCGCCTATGTGAAGAGCCGCGAGCAATTCGGCAAGCCGATCGGGTCGTTCCAGGCCGTCAAGCACCGCTGCGCCGACATGGCGGTTCGCGCCGAGTCGGCAGGCTCGTTGCTGTTCCTGGCTGCGCTGTCGCTGGAGGATGGCCTGCCTGACGCCGACCGCCTCGTGTCATCGGCGAAGGCTTTGGCGTCGGAGTACGCAGTCCAGTCGGCCCATGACAACGTGCAGAATCACGGAGGTGTGGGTTTCACGGCGGAGTGCCCGGCTCATCTGTACGCCAAGCGGGCGCTCGCCTGGTCGGTCACGCTCGGGTCGCCTGACGTCCTGTTCGCTGAGGTCGCCCGATGACGAGGTTGCTTGGTGAGGTGTTCCTCACGAAGTCGATCGGTTTGTGCGCGCCGCAGTGGCTGGCGATCCTGCGGATCGGGCTCGGGCTGTGGTGGCTGCAGAGCTTCAACCACAAGGACAAGAAGGCGTGGTTCCAACGGGGCTCCGGCATCGCCTGGGCGAGGTCGGTGGCCGAGAAGCACAAGTGGAAGCTCGTCAGGACCGGCTTCGCCAAGGTCGTCGAGCCGCGGCCGAAGATGATGGCCTACGTCGTCGTATTCTCCGAGCTCGCTATCGGCCTCGGCATCACGTTCGGCTTCCTCACGCCGATCGCCCTCGCCGGCGGCCTGCTCCTGAACATCTCGTACTTCTTCCTGATGATCCACGACTGGGCCGAGCAAGGGCAGAACTCGATGATGGCCCTCATCTCCGTCGTCTGCATCCTCGCCCAGGCGAACCAGGCGTGGTCGATCGACCGCTTGCTCCACATCTTGGGCGCCTGACCTAGCTGACCCGGTAGGACTGTCGGATGGCGTCCGAGACCCGGCCCGAGCACCGCCGCTTGCGTGATCTCGACCGGCGCATCGTCGCCCTGGCGCTGCCCGCGCTCGGGGCACTCCTGGTCGAGCCGATCTACAACCTGACCGACTCGGCGATCGTCGGCCACCTCGGCCGGGATCCGCTGGCGGCGCTCGCCATCGCCGGCGGGGCCTTGAACATCGTCGGGTGGACGGCGGCTTTCCTGGAGATGGCCACCGTTTCGATGGTCTCGTTCCGACGGGGCGCCGGCGACGACGCCGGCGCTATGCGAGCCGCCGGCGCCGCCTACACGCTGTCGGGGTCGCTCGGCTTCGTCGTGGCGGGGCTCGTCTTCGTGGCCTCGCCCTACCTCGCCGAGGTGCTCGGCGCCCACGGCATCGTGGCGAGCGAGGCTGTGACGTATCTGCGCATCGCCGCCGTCGGCCTCGTGCCCCTCCTGGTCTCGCTCGCAGGTAACGGCCATCTGACGGGGTTGGCGGACACGAAGCGCCCGTTTCTGATCGCCGTCGTCGCCAACGGCGTGAACCTGGCCCTCGAGATGCTGCTCGTCTACGGGCTCCACCTCGGCATCGCTGGATCCGCCTGGGGTACGGTGGCGGCGCAGGTCGTCTCGGCGTGCCTGTTCATCGTGGCGTCACGGCGGGCAGCCTTGCGCCCGGCGCGGCCACGCCTCCCTGAGCTCCGGCGCCTGACCGCCGACGGATTGCGCCTCACGGTCCGCACGGTCGCCCTCGGCCTCGCTCTCCTACTTTCAACGGCCGTCGCCGCCCGGCTCGGCACGTCGGTCCTCGCCGGCCATCAGATCGCCATGCAGATGTGGCTGCTCCTCGCCCTCACCCTCGACTCGCTCGCCGTGCCCGCGCAGGTCTTCGTGAGCGAAGCGCTCGGACGCGCCGACGTCGCCGAGGCCCGCGAGGTCGGTCAGCGGACCCTCCGCTTCGGTCTCGCCTGCGGGATCGCCCTCGGCCTCCTGGTGATCGCGCTCGCGTGGGTACTGCCGCTGATCTTCAGCTCCATCCCGGAAGTGCAGCACCAGGCCACTCGCGCCCTCATCGTCTGCGGCGCCCAACAGCCGCTCGCCGCCCTCGCCTTCGTGTTGGACGGCTTGCTGCTCGGCGCGTCGGACTACCGGACGTTGCAGCGGGCGATGACGGCGGCGCTCGTCGTGTTCGTCCCGCTCGCCGCGGTGATCCTGCGCGACCATCGGATCGGCATCACCGGAATCTGGGTGGCGTTGGCCTGCTGGCTGAGTGTGCGTGTGATCGGGCTCGGGTGGAGCTGGGCACGGGGCAACTGGTCGGTCGCTCGGGTGAGCTGACCCGATCCTGCGCGGCTTGACGGCTCGAGTCAGCCCGCCGGCGGGCTGCCGGTGGCACGCCGGCGCGCCGTGGCCAGCATGGGCGCGTCGCCTACCGCCCACTGCAACGTGTGGCTGAGAACCGACGCCGCCGGCCGCACGAGCAGCAGCCGGTAGCCGGGCGGCCGGACGAAGCCGAGCTCCCGCCTGGCAAACGCCGGCAACAAGTCGATCGCCGCCTCGATGATCGTCCGTTGCGCCGCCAGCTCCGCCGGCGATCGCCGCGGCGGGCTCATCAAGAAACCCACGACCCTCCTCGCCTCGACCCCCTTCGAAAGCTCAGGCCGGAGCCGACGGAAGTAGTCGCGCACCTCTTCGGTTGTCGTCGGCACCGATCGGGCACCGAGCCGGCGGCCGACGATCGCCATCTCGGAGAGATACCGGTTCTTCTCCGACAACAACAGCGGGTGGCCGGCAAAGCGCTGGTAGGCCCGCATGAAACTCCACACCTCGGTGACGTGCACATAACACAGCAACCGGGGATCGTTCGCTCGGTATGTTCGACCGTCAGCCGTGCTCCCGTGGACTCGCCTGTGAACGGCGCGTACCTGCCGTACCGCCTCGCAGGCAAGCGCGTCCGAGCCGTAGGTCGTGTTGGCAATGAACTCAGCGGTGCGTTGGAGACGCCCGAGCGGGTCTTCCCGGTAGTTCGAATGGTCGGCAACGCCCTGCACAACGAGCGGATGGAGCGTCTGCAGCAACAACGCCGAGAAACCCCCCACCAACATCGGGCCCAGCCTCGAATGCACCTTCCAGGTGATCGACTCCGGGCCGAACCAACCCGGGTCGCCCGGCGGTTCGGCATAGATGCTGAGCTGGCTACGGCGCTCGCCGAGCGACTCGTGGACGCTGTCGCCGAGGCTGTTGCGGAGAAGCTGGTCCGGTCGGGCCGCCATGGTGTTCATCTTGTCCGATCGCCGCGGCGTGCGTGCTGCGGCTCCACGGCGCGCCGGGGCGGGTAGGCGATCCGCTGGATGAGGCCGGCCAGCTCTGTGGCGACCTGCCCCACGTCCACGGTGAGCTCCCCGCGGAAGACCGCCCGGTTGCCTCCCTCGATCAGGGCGAAGATACAGAGCGCTGCGATGTCCGGGTCGAAGTCAGGCGACTCGCCACACGCCGAGCGGAGCCTGGCGGCGATGTGACCCGTCGTGACCCGCATGCTCCGAAGGGCGGCCCGCCCGGCGGCACTGTGCTCGTCACCGCTCAGCGCCTCGGCGAGGGCCTGCAGCACAGCACCGTGGCGCTGGAAGACGCCGCACACCACTGCTGTCCACTGCGCCAGCGACGCTCGCCCCGGCGGCCCCGGCTCGATCTCGGGCATCGCCAGTAGGGCCGCACGGAGCTCGGCGTCCACGTCGAGTTGCAGCGCCGACAGGAGGTCGTCCTTGTCGCTGAAGTACACGTACAGGGTCCCGTGGGCGACGCCGGCCGCCTTGGCGATCCGGGCCATGCGGGCTCCGTGATACCCGTGAGCGTCGAGCTCGGCCACGGCGGTCTCCAGCAGCTTCGCCAGGGTTCTGCGGCCGTGAGTGCGCGACGAGCGGGTCGCCACGGTGATCGGCCAGTTGCTCACGGGGTGGCCGCACGGGGCAACGCGACCCTGATCAAGACCTCTTGAGCACAGGAGGCGACAACAGCACCGGACTCGGTGAACCAGTCTCCCCTGATGTATGCACGCCCACCCGCAGCCACCGGCGACTCCTGGGCGAACAACAGCCACTCGTCGACCTTGAGATCCTGATGGAAGGAGATGGTGTGGCTGGTCACAGCAGACGCGAGCACGTTGGGCGATCCAAAGCCGATGCCCTCGTGCGGCCGCATCGCCGCCACCATCATCGTGAGATCCGACGAGTACGCCAGTAGCTGCTGATTCGCTATCTGTGTGGCCGCCGGCGACACGGCGGCGCCCAGCGCCCGAGGGGGGCGGTGGGACCGCATCCATACGGCGATCTCCGGCGGCCCGATCTCGAGGCCGTCCAGGACCGGCTGGGCGCCTGCCGCACGGCCGCCTTCATCGCTCGCGGGGGTGCCACCACCGGCATCGGCGCCGGCAGAGGCACCTACGTCGCAGCGCAGCTCCATCGCCATCGCACCGATCTGAGGCATTGCCGCCAGATCCGCCGCTGCAGTGACGGCTGGTGGCGCGACCGAGTGCGACAGCACGCCGGGTCCCGAGTCCGGCGCGTGCAACGACACGAGGCCAACGGCCAAGACCCGCTCGCCCTGGCGGGCCGAGACCGACCGGGTCGCGAACGTGCGGCCGTCGTGACACGCCTCGACCGACCATTCGACGGGTAGATCGGGTCGCCCTTCAGCGGTGAACACCAGGTGCAGCGACCGCACGACCTTGCCCGGGACATCCGGCGGTGCAGCCACGGCGCAGGCGATCGCCTGCGCGAGCAGCTGGCCACCGAACAGCCGACGGTAGCCGGGAAGGACCACGTTCGGCGCTCCCCAGACGCCCGGCCGGACCTCGTCTACCTCGGCCGAGGCCTCGACGGCCGACAGCACGTCCTCGAGCGACAGCACTGCAGCACGACCGTTTCGGCCCGCGAGCCTCGGCGGGCGCCGGTCGGTCACTCCGTGATGCCGAACCGCTCCAAGCCGAACGCCCGGATGGCGTTGCCACGCGCGAGCGCGTACAGCTCAGAGTCGGACAACCCGGCATCGGTGGCGATCTTCTCCAGCACCGCCTTCGACTCGGGGAACGTCGAGTCCGCATGGGGATAGTCCGTCTCGAAGCAAATCTGCGACATCCCCACGACGTCGCGGTTCTTCAGCCCGGTCTCGTCGTCGAAAAGGCACCCGTAGATCCGGCCGGGCACGTACGACGAGGGCGGGTTCGGCAGCGCTGTCCCGAAGGAGTTGTCCGACCGCTCCTCCCAGAGCTTGTCGGCCCGCTCCAAGATGTAGGGCATCCAGCCCACTTGTCCCTCCGCGTAGGCCAGCACCAGCCGCGGGAAGCGGTCGAGGATGCCGGAGAACAAGTAGTCGACCAACGATCCCATTGCGTTCTGGAACGTCAGCACCGACGAGACGATGAACGGCGCGTCCGGCGACGTCGACGGCATACGGGAGGATGAGCCGATGTGCATGCAGAGGACGGTTTCGGTGTCTTCGCATGCCTGGTACACGGGGTCCCAGTGACGAGACTTGTGGTGGATGGACGGCAGGCCGAGCGGGAACGGGTTCTCGGGGAACGTGATGGCGTGGCTGCCCTTGCCGGCGCAACGGCGGATCTCCGCCGCTGCGGCCTCCGGGTCCCACAGTGGCACCATCGTGAGCGGGATCAGCTTGCCGGCGCCGACACCGGCGCACCACTCGTCGATCATCCAGTCGTTGTAGGCCTGGACGCACAGGCCGGCCAGCTCCTTGTCCTCCCGCTCGCAGAACGCCTGCCCGCAGAAGCGTGGGATCGTGTTCGGGAAGCAGATGGCGGCGTCGACGTGGTTCGCATCCATATCGGCCAGCCGCTCCGTCTGCCGCCAGGCACCGGGGCGGATCTCGTCGAACGTCGTCAGGTTGAACCCGACCTCGTCAAAACCGACCGCCGCAGACAACATCAGGAACGGCGTGACGAGGTCGTCGTAGTGCCAGACGTCACACCACTGGCCGTCCTCGGTGGCCGTGAACCCGACGGAACGACCTCCGGTACCTCCACCACCGAGTCGGCCCTTCATCCTGATCACGCGAGGAGCCCGGTCGAGGTACTTGGACGGCAGCCGTGACTGCCACAGATCCGGAGGCTCGACGACGTGATCGTCAACCGAGATGATCCGGGGGATGTCGTTGAAGTCGGTCATGGCAGGCTCCTCGAAGAGATTCGATCGATCAGCGGGCAGCGAACGTCGCCGTGTCGCGGCCGGAGTGCAAGACAGTGCCCGGCAGAGCGCCCGTGGACTCGCCGTCGGCGACGGTGACGACACCGTTGACGAGCACCCGGCGAACACCCATCGAGCTCGCCGTCAGCCGCAGGGAGTCACCCGGTAGATCCCAAACCCGCCGTGCCGGGCCGGCCGCGACCGTCAGCGGGTCGAACACGAAGACGTCGGCGTGCCAGCCCTCCTCCAGGCGGCCGCGCTGACGCAGCCCATAGAGACGGGCAGGGACGTCCGTCATCATCTGCACGGCCCGTTCGAGCGACACGAGCTTCCGCCCCCGCAGGCAGTCGGCCAAGAAACGGGTCGGATACGACGACCCCATCATCCGGTCGAGGTGCGCGCCGGCGTCCGACCCGCCGAGGATGACGTCCGGGTCGTCCCACAGCTCACGGCGCAACGCCCAGTCCTCGTCGCCGTCGTCACCGGGTGTCGGCCACAACACCGTGGTGAAGTCATCGGCGATGGCGATCTCGCACAGGCACTCGAACGCGTCGAGTCCTCGCTCCGCAGCGATCTCACCGACGAGGCGACCCTCGAGCGATGCGTTGGCGGGCCTGCTGGTGTCGCCGATGTGATAGCTCGCGAAGTGGGTGAGCCGTGAGAACGGAGTCCCCTTGGCCGCAGCGATCATCTCCGCTCGCACGGCCGAGTCCCGCAGCTTGGCGGCCTTCTCCTCGGGCGGGAGCGACAGGGTCGCCGACCAGCCGGGGATGAGCCACAGGGCGCAGAACGTCCCGAGGCTCATGTTCATCTCGGCATGCACCGGCATCATCAAGGCGATCACGCGACCGCCGACCTCACGGGCACGTTGCGACGGGAGCAGCTGGTGGTGCGCCTTGTCCGGCTTGCGCCCGGAGACCACGAAGACGTTCCAGTTGATGGGCCGGTTGGCCGCCGCACTGATCCGGGCGAGCAGATCCGCCTCCTCGTCGGAGAAACCCCTCAGGCACCCCTCGACGATCCCCTCCAGCGTCGTCCCCTCGTGCTCGCCGACAGCTGCGCACAGCGCCAGCAGCTCGTCCTCGGAGGCGAGCCGGCTTGCGACGGGGCGCTCGTCCCCGTCCATGTGGGTCGACGAGCGGGTCGTGGACAGCCCCAGCCCGCCGGCGGCGATCGAGGTGTGCAGGACCGAGACCATCTCGGCGACCTCGGCGTCGGTCGCCTCGCGCTCGACGGCCTCTGGCCCCATGACGTACCGGCGAAGGGCACAATGCCCGACCAGGAAGCCGGCATTGACGCCCACCCGCCCGTCCAATCCGGCAAGGTACTCGCCGAACGACTCCCAGTCCCAGGGCGCGCCCCGCTCGAGCGCCGGGATCGCCATGCCTTCGACCCGCGCCATCAGCCGCCTGGTGTAGTCGCCGTCCGAGGCGCGCAGCGGTGCGAGGGTGAAGCCGCAATTCCCGCCGAACACCGTGGTCACGCCATGGACGTTGGACGGCGTCGCGTACGGGTCCCAATAGAGCTGGGCGTCGTAGTGGGTGTGCACGTCGACGACTCCCGGCGCCACGACCAGCCCGTCGGCGTCGAACGTCTCGGTTGCCTGCTCGCTCAAGCCGCCAGGCGGCACGATCTCGACGATCCGGCCGCCGGTGATGCCGACGTCAGCGCGGACGGCGTCGGCCCCGGTTCCGTCCACGACGGTCCCACCTGTGATCGCGTAGTCCAGCATCAGACCTCCATGCCGAGTCTCGAACCGCAGCCGGCTGACTGAGCGCCCCTGCACGGTCACAGCGGCGTCGTGGCGCCACCATAGATGACAATCGTGTCTCGCCGGAAGCGTGACGAGGGCCTGTCACAGGTCCGGCAAGCCGAGATCGAGGATCGACTGCTCGGCCCCGCCGTCGACCTCCAGGATCTTCCCGGTCACGAACGATGATGCCGGCGACGCCAGGAACAGCACGACCGCCGCGATCTCCGACGGATCGGCGATGCGGCGCAGCGGCGTGACCGCTTCGACTCGCGCTCGCATCGCATCGTCGGTCACCACGACGTCCAGGGCTGACGTGGCGGCCATCCCGACGGCGATGGCGTTGACCCGAATGCGAGGCGCCAGGTCTCGCGCAACGAGGCGCGTCCAGTGGGCGAGCGCCGCCTTCGCCGTCCCGTAGGACACGTATCCCCGGTTGGCGAGACGACCCATGGCGGACGAGATGCTGACCACTGAACCGCCCCCGCCTTCCAGCATCAGCGGTGTGGCGGCGCGCGTCAGGGCGTGAGCCGTCGACACGTTGAAGTGGAAGGCACGCTCCAAGTTGCCGGGCGACGTCTCCAGAAACCCCCTCGGCATCCACCCACCGACGTTGTTCACCACGACGTCCAGCCGACCAAAGCGCTCTCCGGCGACAGACGTCAGGCCGGCAACGGCGTCAAGGTCGGACAGGTCGGCGACCACCACCTCGGCCGAGCGGCCCAGAGCTCCGACTGCCTCGGCGACCGATGCCAGGTCCTCGGGCGTCCGTGCCGCCATCACGAGATCTGCGCCTGCCTCGGCCAGGGCCAACGCCGCAGCGGCCCCGAGCCCGCGTCCCGCTCCCGTCACGATCGCCACTCGGCCGTCCAGCCGGAAGCGCTCGAGGATCATCGGCGCGTCATCCGAACCCGGTGCGGCCGGCCGCCATGGGCTCGAATTCGTCGTGACCTGCCGACATGCACCGCAGCGTCAGTGTGCGGCCGAACAGCTCCTCGAACAGACCCTTCTTCCGTTGGAACATCCACTGCTCGAGCTCGGCGTCCCCACGGCAGGTCGCCACGAGCTCCACCGCTGTGTCAGCCACCTCGGCACCGACCTCGTGGACGAGCGATGCGTGCGAGACGTCCAGACCGTCCGCGATCCGCAAGAGCGACAGCATGGCCAGGCAGCGCGACCGGTCAGACGACGAGAGCGCGTCCCAGGCCGGGAACGACTCCCGTGGCCGCCCGCGGGTGTGGTAGCGACCGAGGCACGCCAGTACGCGGACTTCGTCCGGCGAGAAACCCCGCAGCCCTCCGTTCTCGATCAGGTACGCCGTGTGGCGCCCGTGGCCGTCTCGGCTCACGTGCTCGCCGATGTCGTGCAGCAGCGCCGCCAGCTCGAGCAGCTCCCGGTCGTGCGGGCCGAGCCGGTGCACCGCGGCGGTAGCGTCGAACAGCTGGCACGCCAACCTGGCGGCGGTCTGCCCATGAGCCTCCCGCCAATTCGACCGCTGGCACAACGACAGGACCGAGGCCCGGCGGATCGCCCTCGGGTCACCGCTCAGGTCCGCGTGGTCGTGCTTGCCGATAGCGGACAGGACCATGCCCTCACGGAGTGCCCACTCGCTGGCGGTCAGCTCCAAGAAACCGGTCTCTTCCATCAACACCTCAGCCACCGTTACGCCCGCCGGCAGCAGCTCGGCACGTCGCGCCTCGATGCCCGGTAGGCGCGCTCGGTCGGCCGACGACAGCGAGTACACCAGATCGGCGAATTCGGTCACCTCCGTTGCCGACGCGCTCAGCTGGTTGAGCACTGGCGGGATGGTGCCGTCGCGCAGCGCCACGGCCGCGCGGACGATCGCGCACAAGGTGCCGGACGAACCGATGAGCATCTTCGGACCTTCGTCGACGAGCTCGGGCATCACGACCGCGAGCTCCTCTTCGACACGGCCCCTGAGCCGGTTGCGGTCCTTGCTCGACGGCGGATCCGAGCGGATCAGCTCTGCTGTGAGACGGCCGACGCCCAAGTGGACACTGGTCGCGTACATGAGGCCCGACCGATCGCCGACCGACAGCTCGAGACTCCCCCCGCCGAGGTCGGCGCACAGCGCCGGCCCGGGGTCGATCAAGACGCTTGCCCGCACCGCCTCGAAGATCAGCTGGGCTTCCCGGATCCCGTTGATGACCTTGACGCGCACGCCGGTCTCGGTCTCGAGGCGCTCTACAGCGGCAGCTCCGTTGGCGGCCTCACGGAGCGCCGCCGTCCCGTAGGCGACGATCTCGTCGGCATCACTGGCCTCGGCGATCGCCCGGAAGCGCCGGACCACCTCGACCGCCTCGGCGAGCACTTCGTCGGTCAACACGCCGTGCCGGGCAACGACGTCGCCGAGGCGCAGCATCTCCTTCTCCCGCACGAGGGGCGTGAAGCTGCCGTCGGGCCGGGTGGCGACGACGAGGAGATGAAAGGAGTTGCTGCCGAGGTCGAGTGCCGCGATCCGCAACGTGCCTGCCCGGCGCCTACGCGTGGATCTCGGACGCGCGCCACTTGTGCGCGCGCTCGACTGCCAGCTCCTGCAGGCGGCGCTGCGTGGAGACCCCGACCAGCTGCAGTACGCGGTGCCACACACCGTGGGCGTCGAGCTCCCACGTCGACACGTCGTCTGCCAGGTTCAGCTCAAGCGTCTCGTCGAGCCTGCCGCGCAGCTCCGGGTCGATCACCGGCGCCAGCACCTCCACGCGGCGGTCGAGGTTGCGCTCCATCAAGTCGGCCGAACCGATGAAGTAGCGGGGCTCGCCACTGCCTTCGGCCTTGGGTTGGCTCCCGTTCGCGTCCCAGACGGGCGGGCCACCGCGCCGCCCGGAGCGACCTACTCCCCCCTCGGTGCTCGGATTACCGAAGCGGAAGATGCGCGAGTGCTCGAGGAAGCGTCCCACGATCGAGCGCACGGAGATGTTCTCCGACAGTCCCGGCACGTGCGGGCGCAAGCCGCACAACCCGCGGACGACGAGCTCGATCCTCGTGCCCTCGGCTGAGGCTCGGTAGAGGGCGTCGATCACCTGAGGGTCGATCAAGCTGTTCACCTTGATCGTGATGTGCCCGGCGGGACCGGAAGCTGCCTCATTCTCGATCTCGCTGACGCACCACGCCCGGATGCCATGAGGCGACGCCACGATGCGGCGGAAGGAAACCTGCCGACCGAACCCGGTCAGGTAGTTGAACAGGTTCGTCAGATCCTGACCAAGGTCGGGATCGGCGCTGAGCAGGCCCAGATCCTCGTAGATGGCCGCCGTCTCGGAGTTGTAGTTGCCGGTGCCGATATGGCAATAGCGGCGCAACCCGTCCTCCTCACGTCGAACGACGAGGCAGGTCTTCGAGTGCGTCTTCAGGCCGACGAGGCCATAGACGACGTGCACGCCCGCTTGCTCGAGTTGGCGCGCCCATTGGATGTTCGCCTTCTCGTCAAAACGCGCCTTGACCTCCACCAGCGCCGCCACCTGCTTACCTCGCTCGGCGGCCCGAACGAGGGCCGACACGATGGCGGTGTTCTCCGACGTGCGGTAGAGCGTCTGCTTGATGGCAAGGACGTTCGGGTCCTCGGCAGCCTGGCTGATGAACGCCTCGACGGAGCTCGTGAACGAGTCGTACGGGTGGTGGACGAGGACGTCCCGCTCACGCAGCACCGCGAAGACGTCAGCCGGCGTCTCGCCGGCACCGGCCAGCTGAGGCGGCGTGCGCGGGACCCAGGGCTGGTCGTGCAGATCCGGCCGGTCGACGTGGTGGATCGCCCACAGCCCACCGAGATCGAGCGGAGCAACTGACTCGTAGACGTCGTCAGGAATCAGCTCCAGCTCCGTCAGCAGCAGCTCGCGGATGTCCGGCGGCATGTCAGGGCTGACCTCGAGCCGCACGGCACGCCCGAAGCGACGGCGCCTCAGCTCCAGTTCGACAGCTGCCAGCAGGTCGTCGGCTTCGTCCTCTTCGAGTGTCAGGTCGGCGTTGCGGGTCACCCGGAACACGTAACGGCCACCGAACGTCATCTCGGGGAACAGCCTGTCCAGGTTGGCGGCGATGACGTGCTCCAGCGGGACGAACCTCGTCGCTTTGCCCACCTGCACGAATCGCGAGAGCAGGGGCGGCACCTTCACCCGGGCAAAGCGCTCCTCACCGGCGCTCTCGTCCGCCACGATCACGCCCAGGTTGAGCGAGAGGTTGGAGATATACGGGAACGGGTGCCCGGGGTCGACGGCGAGCGGCGTGAGGACCGGGAAGATGTCACGCTCGAACCGATTCAGGACCTCGGCCCGCTCGGACACGTCGAGGTCCTCCCACGAGAGGATCTCGACGCCTTCGCGGGCGAGAGCAGGGCGGACCTTGTTGAGGAAGATGTCGTCGACCCGGGCGATCTGAGCGCGGCAGCGCTCGCCGATCGCATCGAGCTGCTCCGTGGCGGTCATCCCGTCATGCGAGCGCTTGGCGAGCCCGGCGGCGATCTGGTCCTTCAGGCCGGCGACGCGGACCTGGAAGAACTCGTCCAGGCCCGACGACCAGATGGCGATGAACTTCACCCGCTCGAGCAGCGATGTGCCTTCGTCCTCGGCGAGATCCACCAGCCGGCTGGCGAAGTCGAGCCAGGAGAGCTCGCGGTTGAGGAACCTCTCCGGGCTGCTCAACGAGATCGTGTCGGATCCGCTGCCGCCTGGGTGCGTATCGGCGATGACGTTGGCTTCCACGCCGGAGACGCTACCCTCAAGCCGTGGCCGCGCTGGCGACGACGTCGAGGTCGAAGCCGAGACGCAGGAGCGAACTGGGGCTTCTGCTCGTCGGCCTCATCGTGGTGACGTTCGACTACGTGCTCACCACGCTCGGCGTGTACAACCGTCTTCCGGCGCGCCTCGTCGTGTTCGTGGCCATCCTGCTCGGCATGGCCGTGATCACGAACCTCATCAACCGGTGGCTGGTTCCCGATGCCGACCCGGTGCTGTTGCCGGTGGTGCTGGTGCTGAACGGGTTGGGTTTCGTGATGATCATGCGGCTGGCGCCGTACGAGGACGTGGCCCACCTGGCCGGCCTGCAGGCAGTCTGGACAACCATCGGGCTTGTTGCCTACGCCATCACGCTCATCATCGTGCGCCGCTCCCGGGACCTCGAGCGCTACCGCTACCTGATGTTGTTGGCGGCGATCATGCTCCTCGTGATGCCGCTCGTGCCGCACCTCGGCGATGCCGCCGAGAACGTCGGCGGCGTCAAGCTCTGGGTCAAAATCGGCCCCGCCTCGTTCCAGCCGGTGGAGGCTTCGAAGATCCTGCTCGTGATCTTCTTCGCCTCGTACTTCGTCGAGAAGCGCGAGCTGCTCTCCATGGCCACGCACCGCGTCGGCAGGTACATGCTGCCCGACTTGCGTCCGTTCGGCCCGATCGCCTTCGCCTGGGTCTGTTCGATCGCGGTGATCCTGCTTGAGAAGGACATCGGTTTCTCGCTGCTGCTGTTCATCTTGTTCCTGGCGATGCTGTGGGTCACGACGGGGCGGTGGACGTACCTCGTGATCGGGATCGTGGCATTCGTGGTGGGCACGTATTTCGCCTCCCGAGTGCTCGTCCTTGTCGGCCAGCGGATCGACGTCTGGCTCGACCCGTGGAAGTACTTGAGCTGCAACCCGAACTGCATTGGCTACCAGCCGGTCGTCGGTGAGCTCGGGCTCGCCCAAGGCGGTATCGCGGGCACCGGTCCGGGGCTCGGCGTGCCCCAGGCGATCCCGGTCGCTCAGAGCGACTTCATCTTCGCCGCCTTCGGCGAGGAGCTCGGGCTCATTGGGGCTGCAGCCCTGATCGCCGGTTTCGTCCTGATCGTTGGATCGGGCTTGAGGGCGTCACTACGGGCTCGCTCGGAGTTCTCCAAGCTTGTCGCCCTCGGGCTCACCGTTACCGTCGGTTTCCAGGCGTTCCTGATCATGGCAGGCGTCACCCGGCTGCTTCCCCTGACTGGAGTCACCCTGCCGTTCGTCTCATACGGCGGTTCGTCCCTGGTCGCGAATTACGTACTCATGGCGCTCATCATGCGGATCTCAAGCGAGGCGGCCGAGCCGGTCGCTCGGGTCCGTTCGATCGTTCCGGGCATGCGCACGCACCTGCGGGCGACCAAGCCGTCTCGATCCGAGCGCAGCGCCCGCGCCGGGGCCACACTGCAGTGAGGGCCGCCGGCGCTCGGCTAGTTCGAGCCCGCAGCCCCGCTCGCGGCTCGGTCGAGCACGTCCGGGTCGGCCATGATCGGGACGGGTAGCCGCTGACGGAGCGCCAGCGCGATCGCGTCCGACGGTCGGCAGTCGAGCGTGCGGGAACCAGTCGGTCCTGACACGACGATCTCCGCCGTGAACACGCCGCCGGTCAAGCCCGTGATGCGCACCACGTCGAGGGTGAGGCTGAACCGCTCGAGCAGTTGGCTCATCAGCTCGTGGGTGAGGGGCCGCGGAGTAGCGATCTGCCGAGCGGCGTAGCCAATGGCAATGCCCTCTGGCCCGCCTATAGGGATCCGGAGCTCGCGGTACGGCAGGTCGGACTCCTGCAGCACAACCACCGGGTGCGTGGACGGCAGGACGAGCATCACGTCGACGAACATCATCCGAGACATCGCCGGCGGCAGCTCGAAACCCAGCGGCTCCTCGGCCGCTTCCACCTCCGCTGGCTCCGTCGCCTCGGCTGGCTCCGCTGGCTCCGTCGCCTCGGCTGGCTCCGCTGGCTCCGTCGCCTCGGCTGGCTCCGCTGGCTCGGTCGCCTCGGCTGGCTCCGCTGGCTCGACGGCGTCGATCGTCTCCATAGCCTCGGCCGCCTCAACCGCCTCGGCCGCCCCGATTGAGCCCTCTGGATCGCCGGGGCGCTCGGACTCGGTCGTCACGCTGGAGCCACCAGCCCCGGCCGATACCTCCGCGGCGTCGCTCACTTCCGCACTGCCCTGCGCATCTCGACGTTCGCCACGAGCCCGACCGTAGCGAAGAAGGCAAACGAGGCGGAGCCGCCGTAGCTGATGAACGGGAGCGGGATACCCGTGATCGGTGCGAGCCCGATCGTCATGCCGATGTTCTCGAAGACCGAGAACGCCACGAACGCCAGCGCTCCGGCGCAGACCATGCGGCCGAAATTGTCACGTGCCATCTGTGCCGCCCTGAGCGCCCGGAGAGCAATGATGCCGAACAGCCCGATCACGACGGCGCCGCCCACGAAGCCCAGCTGCTCACCGACGGCCGAGAAGATGAAATCCGTCTGCTGGTTGGGGACGTAGCCGAGGTTGGTCGACGAGCCTTTGAAGAGTCCGGTGCCGTGAAAGCCGCCGGATGAGATGGTCGCCTTCGACATCGCCAGGTCGTAGTTCGGCCCCTGCGTCCCTTGGCTCTGATGCAAGAAACTCGTCAACCTCTCCAACTGATATGGCTTCAGCACATGCAGGTGGATGGCGAGGAAGAAACCCCCAACCACCATCACCGCCAGCATCACCAGGTAGCGCACCCGGACGCCGGCGGCGACGAGCATGGCCGACATCGTGACCCCGAGGATGATCGTCGTGCCGAGGTCGGGCTGGAGGTACACCAGCACCATCGGCAGGCCTGCAAGCACGAGCAGCGCGATCATCTCCCGGAACTCGAGCACGCCCTTCCGCCGGCTCGAGAACGTAGCCACGGCGATGATGAGGCCGATTGCGGCGAACTCCGAGGGCTGGAGTTGCAGCGCCCCGAGTTGGTACCAGCGTTGAGCACCCTGTGCCGACTTGCCCACGACGAACACCCCGACGAGCGACAGCACGACCAGGGCGTAGATCAGGTAGCCCAGCTGCTGGTAACGCCGGTAGTCGATCATCATGACGACGATCATCGTGACGATCCCGAGCGCGATCCAGACGAACTGGCGCTCGAGGTAGTAGTGCCCGTAGACGGACTTCGTCGCCGAGTAGACCATCACGATGCCGATCAGGCCGAGGGCGACAGCACTGCCGATCAGGGCAAGATCGACATGGCGGATCAGGGCGAGGACAGGATGGCGCTCACGTCGACCGACCGTGAGCTCATGCGCTGTGAGTGTCGTCGCCACAGCCGAAGGATACGGCTTCGATGGGCTGCGGACCGACCACGGGAGCGTCAGAATTTCCCCCACCGCTACCGACCTGCGGACTATGGCTGGGTTGACCGAGTCATCAAGGAGCGGTGGGGGGCGCCGGCGGCGCGGCGGCAATGTGCCACGAGCGAGGTGAGGGCCGCCTTCCCACGGCCCGCCACATCTCGGTCAGGGGCGCCTGCGAGCCCGTCCAGATCTCGACTTGGCGGGCGGCCTGGTGGACGAGCATGCCGAGCCCGTTACGCGTGCGAGCGCCGCTGGCAGCGGCTTGCGACAGCCAGTCCGTGACGGGCGGGTCGTACACCATGTCGACGACGAGCTGACCTGCGCCGAACCTCGACGGGTCGACCATCACCTCGTCGGCCCCCGAAGCCCGACCGGCATCAGCCAGCATGCCGACCGGCGTCGCATTCACGATGAGCTCGGCTTCCTGAAGCTCATCAGCCTTGGCGACTCGGCCGCGCCCGGAGGCCAGCGTCGCCGCCTGGACCGCCCGAGCCGGGGTGCGGTTGACGACGAGCACCTCGCGTGCTCCGGCCTCGGCGAGTGCCACGACGGCTGCCCGGGCTGCGCCGCCGGCCCCGATGACGGCGCAGACCTTGCCGGACGGCTCGAACGACACCGAAGTGCGCAGATCGGCGATCAAGCCGTCCCCATCCGTGCTCTCCGCTGAAATCTGGCGTCCCGAGAACGTGAGCGTGTTCGCGGTGCCAAGGCGCCGCACCGTCGGCGATCGGCGCGTCGCCAGGCGGGCGGCGGCGTCCTTGTGCGGCATCGTCACGGACAGACCTACCAGGCCAAGGGCCCCTGCGCCCTCGACGGCGGCGGCCAACGACGCCGGCGCCACATCGAAGGCGAGGTATGCCCAGTCGACTCCGAGGGCCCGATAAGCCGCCTGGTGGAGACGTGGTGAGAGCGAGTGGCGCACCGGGTGGCCGATCAAACCGCACAGCCCTGTGTTCGCCGATGGCCAGTTCGCCGACCCAAGGCTCGGGGCAATGACCGGAGCGCTCATCGCGCCTGCACCTCCAGCCACGCGCCGAGCATCACGGCCGCCGCTTCGGCGTCGATCCCCGCCCGCGCGGCTGCCCCCCGAGACCGACTGCCGCGCCGCCCGGGGTCGCGCCCCCGGGCGCGGTGTCCCCGTTCACGCCGCAGCCGCGTTGCTTCCACCGTCGTGAGTCGTTCATCGAAGGTCTCAACCGGCACGCCCACCACCGAGGCCAGCTCGACGGCTTCCTGCCGGGCCGCCTGGGCGGCCTGCCCAGATGCCCCGCTCAGCGAGAGTGGCAGGCCGACGACCAGGATCTCTGCCCCGACATCGGCGACGATGGTGGCGACTGCCTGGCGGTCGTGAGCTCGATCGCCGCTCCGCTCGACGACGCCGTAGGGCGAGGCCAGCACACCCCCGGAGTCGGTGACCGCGACGCCGATGCGCCGTTCGCCCAGGTCGATCCCGACAGCCCGCATCACGCAGCCAGCCCGGTCACGATGCCAGCAGCGCCCGCAACCGATCGAGCGCCTCCGGGATACCCGCGGACAGTTTTCCGCCGGCCGTCGCGAGCTCGGGTGACCCTCCCCCGCCACCACCGACGGCCTTGGCCGCCTCCGACGCGACAGCTCGGGCGTCGACCCCGGAGCCCTTCTGCGAGGCGACTACGAGCGCCACCCGGTCGTGACCGGCAAGGCCTGCGAGCCCCACCGCCCGCACGCCCGGTCGGTCCCGCACGCTCAGCGCCAGGTCCCGCAGCGCGTTCGGGTCGAGGCCGTCCCGCCGGGCGACGACGACTCCGCCGTTACCGGCGGCTTCTTCGGCCAGCGACTCCGCATCAATCCCGAGCTGTACGGTTCGGAGCGCCCGTAGCTCCTCCTCCAACGCCCGCTGGCGGGCCAGGACGCGCTCGGCGGCGGCCGGCACCTCGGTCGGCGTGGCTTGCAGCAAGTCGGCGGCCTCGGACAGCGCCTGATCGGCCGCCCGCATCATCGCGAGCGTCGCCGTCCCCGTCATCGCCTCGATCCGCCTCGTGTTCGAACCGATCGAGCGCTCCGACACGATCCGCATCGGGCCGATCATTCCGAGCGCGGCGACGTGGGTACCGCCGCACAGCTCGACCGATGTGCGACCGGCATGCACGACTCGGACCCGGTCGCCGTACTTCTCGCCGAAGAAGGCGATGGCGCCGTCGGCCTCGGCCTCGTCGCGGGAACTGATCGCCGTGGAGACGGCGCTATCGCGCAACACCTCCGCGTTGACGAGGTCCTCGATCCGAGCGATCTCCTCCGGGCTTACCGACCCGAAGTGACTGAAGTCAAAACGCAACCGGTCCGCCGCCACCAGCGAACCCTGCTGGCGCACGTGGTCCCCGAGCACTTCGCGTAGCGCCCAGTGCAGCAAGTGAGTCCCCGTGTGGTTGCGGCGGATGGCGTCCCGCCGCTCGACGTCGATCGTCGCGGTCGCTTCACCGATCTCGATCACGCCGTCGACCAGGTAGCCAAGGTGCCGCGTCAGCCCCTCGATCACCGCAGTCGTGTCGATCACCCGGAAACGCCCCGTCGGCGTCGTGATCTCCCCGGTGTCGCCGACCTGGCCACCACCTTCGGCGTAGAAGGGCGTGCGGTCGAGGAACACCTCGAGCAACTCGGACCCCTCAGCCGCCTGCTCGCCGTCCACGTTGGCGAAGTCCGGTGCCAGGGCACTCGACAGAACGGCCAGTATTTGTGCCTCCGCTGCGATCTCGGAGTACCCGAGGAATTCCGTCGCCCCGTGGGATACCCGGAGCGCCCGCCACGCCTCGGCCACTGCTTCGGGTGTGATGGCGGCAGCCTTCGATCCCTGACGCGCCCGCTCGCGCTGGGTGGCCATCGCCGCTTCGAAGCCCTCCGCGTCGACGCCCACACCGCGCTCGTTGGAGATCTCGACGGTGAGCTCGTAGGGGAACCCGAACGTGTCGTGCAGGCGGAACGCCACGTCGCCGGGGATCGTCTCCGCGCCCTTCGACAGCTCGGTCTCCAGCAAAGCCGTCCCTTGGCGCAGCGTGCGCAGGAACGCCTCCTCCTCGTGCACCACCACCTTCTTGATGCGATCGGAATCGGCGACCAGCTTGGGGTAGGCACCGCCCATCGTCGCCACCACGCTGTCGACGAGGTCGGGGACCACCAGGTCGCGGCTCCCGAGCTGGTTCGCCCGTAGCACCGCTCGCCGGATCAGCCGGCGCAACACGTAGCCACGCCCCTCGTTCGAGGGGAACACCCCGTCGGCGACAAGGAACGTGAATGCCCGCGAATGGTCGCCGATGACACGCAGACCGGTCTCGACCACGCCGGCCTCGGCCAGCCTGCGCCCGGTGAGCCGTTCGGCAGTCCACACGATCGGAGCCACGGCGTCGATGGCCTGCACGTTCGGGACACCCTGCAGGATCACGAGGAGCCGGTCGAGCCCGGCGCCGGTGTCGATGTTGCGCTTCGGCAGCGGCGTCATCGTGCCGTCTGCCCACCGCTCGTACTGCATGAACACGAGGTTCCAGAACTCGATGTAGCGGTCGGTCGGGTCGTTCGCCGGTCCGCCGCCTTCGCCCAACTCGGGCCGGCGGTCGAGGAAGATCTCCGAACTCGGACCGCACGGGCCAGTATCACCCATCTGCCAGAAGTTCTCCTCGTCGAGGCGTTGCACCCGCTCGGCCGGGATGGGCGTGGTCGACGGCCAGATCTCAGCGGCCTCGTCGTCGGACTCGTGCACCGTCACCCACAGCCGATCGAGCTCGAAGCCGAGCACCTCGGTCACGAACTCGAACGCCCACGGGATCGCCTGATCCTTGAAGTAGTCCCCGAAGGAGAAGTTCCCGAGCATCTCGAAGAATGTGCAGTGGCGCTCCGTGGTCCCGACGATCTCGATGTCAGTCGTCCGCAGGCACGGCTGGATCGTCGTGGCCCGTGGGTTGGGCGGAGGCGCCTCCCCCACGAAGTACGGCTTGAACTGGACCATGCCTGCGATCGTGAACAGCACGGTGGGGTCGTTCGGTATGAGGGTGGCGGGAGCGAGCGCGGCGTGTCCACGCTCCACGAAGAACTCCGTGAATGCTCTGCGCAGGCGCTCGGCTTGCATCAGGGGCTCGTCTCCTCTTTCGGCTCGCCGGGGACTTGTTCCCCGCGGCGCTCCCGCCACCTCTTGGCGAGGTTGCCTTCGGCACCGTGCACCCTCGGCACGTAGTAGCGGCGACCGGCGAGCTCGTCCGGAAGGTACTGCTGATCCAGGTAACCCCTCGGGTCATCGTGAGGATACTCGTAGCCGATCCCGCTCCCGACCGCCGAGGCCCCGTAGTACCCAGCACCCCTGAGGTGCGGTGGTACCAGGGCGAAAGGCCCGTTGCGGACGTCCTCGGCGGCGCTCCAGATCGCCGTCGCAGCCGAGTTCGACTTCGGCGCGAGCGCGAGGTGGATCACCGCCTGTGACAGGTTGAGCGCCGCCTCCGGGAGCCCCACGAGCTCGACAGCGTGAGCCGCCGCAGAGGCCACCACGAGCGACATGGGATCAGCCATCCCGATGTCCTCGCTCGCGAGGATCACAAGCCTCCGGGCGACGAACCTCGGATCCTCTCCCACCTCGATCAGCCGGGCCAGCCAGTACACGCCGGCATCCGGGTCGGAGCCTCGGATGCTCTTGATCATCGCCGAGATCAGGTTGTAGTGCTCCTCGGTGCCGTGGCGAAACGCCCGCATCGAACGCGCCTGGTCCACATGGCCCGCCTCCACCCGCAGGGTCGCCGTCTCGCCGCCGGCTGCACCCGCACGAGCTGCCCGGGCCAGCACAACCGCCACCTCGATGACCGTAATCGCCACCCGGGCATCGCCGGAAGCGAGGTCGGCGACGAGCCCGAGTGCCTCCTCGCTCACCTCTGCCGACTCAGCGGCGACCGCCCGGCGGGCCACCTCGGCGATCTCGTCCTCGCTCAGGGGCTCGAACCGCCACAACGTCGAGCGGCTCAGCAATGGCGTGTTGAGGGCAAAAAACGGGTTCTCGGTCGTAGCACCGATGAGCACCACGACCCCGTCCTCGACGCCGTGCAGCAGAGCATCTTGTTGCGCCTTGTTGAAGCGGTGCACCTCGTCGAGGAACATGATCGTCCCCGTGCCGTCGGTCCCGAGCGCCGTTCGGGCGTCCTCGAGCTCGGTTCTCACGTCCTTCACGCCGGCCTCCACGGCTGACAGCGCCCGGTAGCGGCGTTTGGTATGGACGGCGACGATTCGGGCCACGGACGTCTTGCCGGTCCCGGCCGGGCCGTAGAAGACCGCCGACGACAGGCGGTCCGCCTCGATGAGGGTGCGTAACGGGGCCCCAGGCGCCAGGAGGTGCCGTTGGCCGACGATGTCGTCGAGGGCCGCCGGGCGCATCCGAGCCGCCAACGGGGCCCGTTTTGCCAGCTCCGCGTCCACGGCGACATCGAACAGGCTCGGCCCCTCCGGGCCTGCGCCCGCGCGGGCGCCCGCGCGGGGCGACGCTGGCCGGCGAGCGGGCGTCATACGGCGATCTCTTGCGAGTTGGTTTGCTTCGGCAGGTCACGAGACCGACTGCCCCCTCGGATCACGCATCCGACCGTCACAGAGGCCGTCGCCGATGTCAAGCGGGGGACGGGGTCGCCGGCGCTGACTCTCCGGTCGAATTGGGACACCTGTGTCCCAATTCGGGGAGAGCAAAGATTTCCTCCTGCCGCGACCCCGCGCGCCGACCGCATGCTGCACAGTGTTGACAGGGCCGGAAACTCGTCCGGCTGCACAAGCGAGCCGATGTGACGAGGTGAGGATCATGCAAGGCGCGCAGTATCCCGAGCTTTCGCCGCGAACGGCTCCCAGCCAAGCAGATACGGGCTATTCAGTCGAGAAATTCAATCCGTTGCTCCGGAGCCTACTGACCTGGGATCTCGTGGAGCGGGTCGAGACCGACGACGGGACCCACCGTTGGGAGCTGACCGATGCCGCTCAACGCCAGCTCGACCAGCTGACACCCCCGCGACAGCGGGCGGTCACGGCGCTCGCCTACCTCGATCACTGCTGCGCGAACTGCCGGCAGCAACACCTGACGCACTTGCGTGACGGCCGCTACCTCTGCGAGGAGTGCGAGCGTCTCGAGGCCGTCGGCCCCGCACAGGAACCGGCCCGGGCTGGGGCCTGGGCTGTCGGCGAGTCGATCAGGAAGACTTGGTCTCCGGCACGACGACGCGTATTTGGAGCTCAGCGAGCTGCTTCGGGCTGAGCGGCCGCGGCGAGCCGGACATGAGATCCGCTCCCGACTGCGTCTTCGGGAAGGCGATGACCTCTCGGATGTTCTCCTCGCCCGCGAGGATTGCAACCAGCCGGTCGGTCCCGACGGCGAACCCGCCGTGCGGAGGCGCCCCATAGCGGAACGCCCCGAGAAGAAAGCCGAACCGCGCCTCCGCCTCCTCGTCACTGATCCCGAGCGCCGAGAACACCCGCCGCTGGATGTCGCCGCGGTGGATCCGGATGCTCCCCGAACCGAGCTCCCAGCCGTTCACGACGAGGTCATAGGCCTGCGAACGCACCTTCAGCGGATCGGTCTCGAGCAGGTCGAGGTCGTCGGGGTGCGGCATGGTGAACGGGTGATGGGCCGCCTGTGGGTGGCCGTCGTCGCCGAGGCCCTCGAACATCGGGAAGTCGGACACCCACAAGAACCGAAGTGGTCGGTCCGAGACCGGCGGCTGCCCGAGATCGAGCCGCAGCTGCCCGAGCGTCCGGCAGGTCGCCACTCGCTCCCCCGCCACGATCAACAGCAGGTCACCACGTGCGGCCTCTGTCGCCGTCAGTATCGCTACCTGCTCGGCGTCGGAGAGGAATTTCGCCACGGGCGACTCGATGGCAGGGCCCTCGAGCACCCGCATCCACACGAGGCCCGCCGCACCCAGGGTCTTGGCGCGCTCGGTCAAGGTGTCGAGCCGGCTCCGGCCGAGCGCGGCACCCTCGGGTACCCGGATGCCTCGCACACACGGCGCCTGGAACGCCCGGAACTCCGTCGATGCCACAGCGGGCGCCAGGTCGACCAGCTCCATACCGAACCGCAGGTCGGGTTTGTCGGTGCCGTAGCGCTCGAGCGCTTCGTCCCAGGTCATCCGCACGACCGGCGGCGGAGCCTCACCGGTTGCCTCCTCGGCAGCCTCGAGCACCGCAGTGGACACGACGTCCCAGACGTCTTCTTGTGTGATGAAGGACGCCTCGAGGTCGAGCTGAGTGAACTCGAACTGCCGGTCGGCGCGGAGATCCTCGTCCCGCATGCACCGAGCGATCTGGTAGTACCGATCGAGCCCTGCGACCATGAGGAGCTGCTTGGCGATCTGGGGGCTCTGGGGCAGCACGTAGAACGAGCCCGGCTGCAGCCGCGACGGGATGGCGAACTCCCGAGCACCTTCGGGCGTGGGCACCCACAGCAGCGGCGTCTCCACCTCGACAAAACCCTGCCGGTCCATCGCCCTCCGCAGCGCCCCGTTCACCTTGGCGCGCAGGCGAAGGTTGCGTTGCATCCGCTCCGTGCGGATGTCGAGGTAGCGGTAGCGGAGGCGCACCGGCTCGTCGGTCTCAGCCCTGGCATCGAGCGAGAACGGTGGTGGCTCGGCTGTGGCGAGAACCTCTACCTGCCGGGCACCGATCTCCACTTCGCCGGTCGAGATCCCGTCGTTGACCTTGTCCGCCGGCCGGAGGCGGACCGCGCCCGAGATCCGGACCACATGCTCCGACCGCAGATCCTGAGCCCCGTCGACGACGCACTGCACGATGCCTGTGTGGTCGCGGAGGTCGATGAACGCCAGGTGCTCGCCGTGCTCGCGGCGCCGCGCCACCCAGCCGCACACGATGACCTCTGCGCCGGCGTCGCTGGCGTTGAGCGAGCCGCAATAGCGCGTGCGCAGCCCCCGGGGGCGGGCGGGATCGGCGCCGGGCGCGCCGAATTCGAAGCGCGCGACATCGTCTTCGGGCATCGTCTCGCCGCTCAGTTCGAGGCGGCCGGGGCGGACCCCCCGTGGCCAGGCAGGAGCCGGTAAGCGTCGTACACGCTGTCGAGCTGACGCAACGAATCGAGGAGCGAATCGAGATGCGCTGGATCTGCTAGTTCGAACTCGAATCGCATCCGGCTCACCCTATCCGCGGAGGTGTTCGACGACGACGAGAGGATGCTCACGTGGTGCTCTGACAGTACGCGGGCGGCATCGGCGAGGAGCCGAGCCCGGTCGAGAGCCTTCACCTCGATCCCGGCCACGAACACGCCACTGCGGTCCTCGTCCCACTCGACTTCGATCAGGCGCTCGGCGTCGTTCCCGGCGAGTGCGACGGCATTCGCGCAGTCCTCCCGGTGAACCGAGACACCGCGACCTTTCGTGATGAAGCCCACGACCCGATCCCCCGGCACGGGGGTGCAGCAACGGGACAGGCGCACCATGACGTCGTCGAGCCCTTCGACGTAGATCTTGGCGCCACTGCGCCGGCTCGACGGGCGCCGGGGCTGCAGTGCTGTCGACGGGAGCTGCACCTCCTGGTCCCCGCCACGCAGCTCGCGCTCAAGCCGCTGGACGATCGACTGGCCAGAGACATGGCCCTCCCCGAGAGAGGCGTAGAGCGTGTCGAGATCGCTCAAGCCGAGGCTGGCGGCCACCGTCAGCAGAGACGGCGAGCTCTGCAGCTTCTGGACGGGCAATCCCGCCCGCCGCAGCGCCCTCGCCAGCTCCTCCCGTCCGGAGTCGATGGCATCCTCGCGTCGCTCCCGGGAGAACCACTGGCGGATCTTGTTGCGGGCACGGGGGGACGTGACGATCTTGAGCCAGTCCCGCGACGGACCGGCCGAGGGGATCTTCGATGTCACGATCTCGACCGTGTCGCCGGACTTGAGCCGCGACTCGAGTGGGACGAGACGCCCGTTCACGCGGGCACCGACGCACCGGTGACCGACTTCGGTGTGGATGGAGTACGCGAAGTCGACCGGGGTCGCGCCGGCAGGCAGCGTCATGATCTCGCCCGTCGGCGTGAAGACGTAGACCTCGTCGTACTCGAGGTCGCCCTTCAGCGTCTCGAGGAACTCCTGCGGGTCTGGCGTGTCGCGCTCCCAGTCGACGATCCGCTGCAGCCAGGCGATCTCATCGGTCGAACGGGCGCCCCGACCGGAAGACCGTTGCGGCGCCTCCTTGTAGCCCCAGTGGGCGGCGATCCCGTGCTCTGCCCGCTGGTGCATCTCGTAAGTCCGGATCTGCACCTCGAGCGGCTTGCCGTGAGGGCCCACGACAGTCGTGTGAAGCGACTGGTACAGGTTGAACTTCGGTGAGTTGATGTAGTCCTTGAACCGCCCCTGCACCGGTGGCCACAGGGCGTGCACGGCTCCGAGGGCCGCCCAGCAGTCCTTCTCCGCCGCCACGATGACGCGAATGGCAACGAGGTCGTGGATCTCGTCGAACTCCTTGCCCCGCACGACCATCTTCTCGTAGATGCTCCACAGATGCTTCGGCCGTCCTGTCACCTCGGCCTCGATCTCGAGGTCCGCCAGCCTGGCACGGACCGCTTCGAGCACCTCGGCGAGCTCCAGCTCACGACGGGGCGCGCGCGTCGCCACCATGTGGGCGATCTCCGCGAAGCGCTTCGGGTGCAGGGTCTCGAACGACAGATCCTCGAGCTGCCACTTGATCTCCTGGATCCCGAGGCGATGAGCCAGCGGTGCGTAGATGTCGCGGGTCTCTTCGGCCGTCCGCCGGCGTTTCCATTCGGGCAGAGCGTCGATCGTCCGCATGTTGTGCAACCGGTCGGCGAGCTTGATCACGAGGACGCGCCAGTCCCGAGCCATCGCCACGAGCAGCTTGCGCATCGACGCCGCTTGCTGGGCTTCCTTCGAGCCGAACCGCAGGCGGTCCAGCTTGGTGACGCCATCGACGATGGCGGCAACGGCCGGTCCGAACTCGCGCTCGATCTGGTCGAGATCGACCTTGGTGTCCTCCACGGCGTCGTGCAGCAGCGCCGCAGACGCAGAGACGGCATCGAGCCCCAGCTCCACGACGATGGTGGCGACCGCCACGGGATGGGTGATGTACGCCTCGCCGGAGGCCCGGCGCTGGCCGTGATGAGCCTTGGTCGCCATTGCGTGCGCCCGCCGGACGATAGAGAGGTCCTGGTCCGGGCGGCTCTTCTCGAGGATGGCGATGATGGTTTCCACCGACTCCGTGCTCGGAGGGATGAGCGCCCGGGCGGCGCTCTCCGCCCGCGGCACCGCCGCGGTGAACGCACCATCGCCCGCCGGAGACACCGAGCCGCCCTGGTCAGGAGCGGTGCCGCCTACGAGCGCACCGTCGCCGATCGTGCCCGTCATCGACAACGAGCGTACCGTTGACGGGTGTTCAACCAGTGACGTCCTGCTGTCGGGCTGATCTGGCGCCGTTTACGGCCCTGCTGGCGCCTCCGGCGCCGATCCGGAACACCGGTAGATTGACGAGAACCCGTGTCGAAAGTGCCTGCCTCCCCTCCGATGAGCCCGCCCGCCGGGACCGCCACTCGGCCGCCCGCGCCATCCCTCCGACCCGCGGCGATCGTCCTCGGCATCGCCGTGCTGATCGTGGTCCTCGGCGCCGTAGTCGCCCTGGCCGGTAGCTCCTCGGTCCACGCGCCGTCCCCTCAGACAGGCACCTCCGTACAAGGCGTGCCGTTCAAAGCCGTGCCCGCCACCCCCACGCTGGCTCACATCGAATCGAGCGAGGAACCACCGCTGGACATCGTCCACGCCCTCACAGTGCCGGCCGTCGCCCGGTACGAGCGAGCATCCGACAACGATGCCAGAGTCGACCAGTTCGACCGGAGTGTGACGCTCGCAGTCCCCGACACGAGCGCCTCGGTCGCCCTCTTCTACCGCAAGGAGCTGCCGACGGGGCACTGGGCGATGCAGTTCGACGGGCGCGCCGGTCACAGCCTCGAGATCATTGCCCAGCGCAACGGCAGCGACGGCTACCAGTGGCGTGTGGCGATCGTGATCACGACCGTCAACCCTCAGTTGACGCCCGCCCTGGCGGGCTATAGCGAGACTTCGGCAAGCTCGGTGGTACTGACGCTCTACCAGGTCGGCGATGCCAGCTGATCCGCGCGGAACAGCTCCGGCGCGCTGGACTTGCCCTGGCGGAGCAGATAGGCCCACACCAGCAGGTTCACGGGGTAGATCAGGTAGCCGAAACGCGACGCCGGCGCCATGAGCATCAACCCCACGATGGCAAGCCCTGTGAAGCGAGCGACTGCTGCCGGCGAGCGGGGTCGCCACTTGACGAGCGCTGCGAGGATGACGACCGCGCTCCCTCCGACCAGCCCGGCCGTCAGCGGTGTCTTCAACTTCGGAAGCAGCCGCACGAGCAACGGGCCCGGGAGCGGGCTCTGGGCAGGCGAGTGGACCGACGCCAGCCCGAGCGGGAACTCGACGACGTTCACCAGGAATGAGTGAGGGCCGAGCACGATCCCCGCTCCCAGGATCGGGAGCATGACCACCAGCGCAGCAAACCCGTACCGTCCGTAGGCGGGGCGGCCCTCCCGGTCCTGGACCCCGAACGCCAGCAGGACGAGTAGGCCCCAGGCGGAGAACTTGAGCGTCGCTGCCAGGCCCACGGCGACACCAGAGAGATAGGGCTGGCGCCGGATCGCCAGCACGAGCGACAACAACATGAGCGCAAGGACCGGGAGGTCGTCACCACCGGTGACGAACAGCAACGACCCGGTCGGCAACACGACGAGCACCTGGAACGCCCGCCAGCGCCGCTCGGGCTCCGTGGCCAGAAGTGCGAGCGCCACGATCACGACGAGAAGCGTGAACCCGGTGAGGGCGACGCGGGCATCGGCCAGCTCTGCCGGGATGTGCAACGCGTTGGCCACCCCGAACGCCGCCATCGCCGGCAGGTACGGGAAGAATGCGGTGGCATCGAGCGTGTGATTATCGGTCCACGGTGAGTTGCCCGGCGCCGTCGGGTTCGCGGGGTAGGGGTCGTGGCCGTTCATCGCCCGGTCACCCGCCCGCTCGATGACCGCCACCTCCGGCTGCGCGTGGGCGCCGTGGGCACCGTTGGCCCTGAAGACCAGCTGCGTCGTCAGCGGGACGAACACGGCGAACACGAGCAGGCCGACGATGACGCCGGCTCGGACACGATCGCCCGAGCCGTGGAGGACCCGGCTCAGCGCGCCTCGCAGGCCCCTGCCGTCGAGGGCCACCGGTTCGACGCTCCCCGCCAGAGCTACCAGGCTCGCCGTGCGGCTGCGATGCCGCACGACCAGCTCACACACGAGCGCCGCAAGCAGGTATGGACCGATGGTGGCAGCCGCCCACTCGCGGTAGTCGTTCGACACGGCGAGCACCAGCGTCCCGACAGCCAGGATCCCCGAGCCGAGGTAGAGCAAGGCATCCTGCCGGAGCACCGGCAGCGCCGCGAACCAACCCCACACGGCCTTCGCCGACGCCCACAGCGATCTCAGTGGCCGAATGTGACCCAACGCCCCATGCCTCCCCTCGCATGGTAAACGCCCGGCGGCATCGCCGCTGGAGGGCTGGGCTGGGCTGGGCTGGGCTGGGCTGGGCTGGGCGAGCCGGCGGCCTGGTTAGCGGTTGGGCTGCGGCGTGTAACGCAGGTACGGCTTGACAGCCGTGAACCCCTTCGGGAACTTCTCCTTCGCCGTGTCGTCGTCGACCGCCGGGACGATGATGACGTCCTCGCCCTCGTGCCAGTTCACCGGTGTGGCCACCGAGTAGTTGGCGGTCAGCTGGAGGGAGTCCAGGACGCGCAGGATCTCCTCGAAGTTGCGCCCGGTGCTGGCCGGGTAAGTAATCGTGAGCTTGACCTTCTTGTCAGGGCCGATGATGAACACCGAGCGCACGGTGAGCGTGTTGTCCGCCTTGGGGTGGATCATCCCGTAGAGCTCCGCCACCTTGCGGCTCTCGTCACCGATGAGCGGGTAGTTCAGCTTGTGGCCGGTGACGTCCTCGATGTCCTGGCTCCACTTGTGGTGCGAGTCCACCGAGTCGACCGAGACGCCGATGACCTTGGCGCCGCGCTTGGCGAACTCGTCCTTCAGCCGTGAGACCTCGCCCAGCTCGGTCGTGCAGACCGGGGTGAAATCCTTCGGGTGCGAGAAGAGGACGCCCCAGCCGTCACCCAACCACTCGTGGAAGCTGATCTCGCCTTCGGTCGTGTCAGACGTGAAGTCCGGGGCGGTGTCGCCCAGTTGCAGAGCCATGTCATATCTCCTGTCGTGCTGTCGTGGGTGGTGCTGGATCGGCCGGGTCAGGCCACCGGAAGCGATGTGCCCCATCCCGGCCAATGCCGATGACATTAGTCGGGTATCCGGACGCCCATGTCGCCGGTGACGATGCATCCCGACCGGCCCTCATGACACAGTACGACGCCGCCTGCCTCGACCGGCACCGGTCGCCACCAGGGCGGCGCGCACCCCGTTCGTAGGGTAGGCCGCATGGCTTGTCCTGAGCGTCGTGAGGAGATGGGGCCGGTCCCGTTGGGCGGCAGGGTGCCCGTGCCGGCGACGGGTGCAATCAGCTTGGCGCCCGGTGTCTACGGGGTCTGCGCCGTCTGCCACGGTCCTGCTGCCGCGGGCCATCGGGTGTGCTGGAGCTGCCACGTGGTCGGCGCTCAGCTAGGTGGCCAACCTGCCCCGGTCGTACCGGTGTTCCTCTTCGCGCTCGGCTCACCGGTGCACCGAGCGCTCGTGGGCTACAAAGCCGGCGTCACGCCGGCCGGACGGGCGGCGCGCACCCAGTCGCTCGCCACCGTCCTGGCAGAGTTCCTGGCGGCCCACTCGGCATGCCTCCTCAGCTGCAGCCCGCGCCCACGACCAGCCCTCGTGGTGCCGGTCCCCTCGTCGATCGGAGGACGACCGTCCTGGCACGGCCGCCACCCGGTCGCGTCACTCTGTGAACAGGCACTCGACCTGAGCCCCGAGGCGGCGCCGGACCTCGAGATCGCCGAGATCCTCCGAGCCGGTGCCCGGCCACCGGCGAGGTTGGACGCGCGGGTGGGGGGATACGACGTGGATCGTTTGGTGGACGTGCGGGGCCGCTCGGCGGTCGTCCTCGACGACGTGCTCACATCGGGCTCGCGTGCCTTGAGCGCAGCGGCGGCGCTGAGTGCGGCGGGGGTGCGGGTGACGGCTGTCGTTGCGCTCGGGCGGCTCGTGCGTCCCGACCACAACGTCGCCACCGCCCGGTTCTGGTCAGACCAGTCCGCCGAGCCGTTCGATCCGTCACGGTGCACACGCTGCGCCACCGATCCAGTCTCCCGACCGGTCGTCGCCTGGCGCCGGCAGCAGGTGACCATCTCCGAGCGGCTGGTGGCCTGATGCTCCGCCGCTCAGGACAGCAGCAGCTTCGCAAACCGTGCCGACACGAGGCGCAGGCCGGCGAGACCCATCGCCGTGAGATACGCCACGTGAGCGGCCAACGCCCACCCGATCTGGCCGGCGTCCAGCTCCCGCAGCAGCGCCACGCCCTGGTACAGCGGCGAACAAGTCACGACGAACTGGATCCAACCCGGGTAGATCGACAGCGGGTAGAAGACGGCCGAGAACAAGAACAGCGGCATGATCGCGAGGAAGAAGAAGTCGAAGTCCTGGAAGTTCCGCATGTAGGTCGTGAGCCCCATCCCCACGCCTCCGAAGGCGAAGCCGATCAGCGACGCCGAGGGGAAGCACAGCACGGCCCACGGGCTCACGACGAGCCCCATGACCGCCATGACGATGAGGAACGTCGTGGAGTACAGCGAGCCCCGGATCAGCGCCCATCCGAGCTCGCCCAGCGCGATGTCGCGTACCCGCAGCGGGGTCGCCAGCAGGGCGTCGTAGACCTTGGTGATCTTCAGCTTGAAGAAGATGTTGAAGGTGGCGTCGAACAGGGCGCCGTTCATCGCCGACGATGCCAGCAGGCCGGGGGCGACGTAGGTGGCATAGGTCACGTCGCGCCCGTTCAGCTGCAGGTGCCCGACGAGATGGTTGAGCCCGAGGCCGATCGAGAGCAGGTAGAACAACGGCTCGAAGAAACCCGACACCAAGAACATCCAGCCGCGCCGGTAGGCCCTCACGTTGCGCGCCACCACGCGCCGCGCTCGGCCCGTGCCGAATCCCACCGTCGGGAGCACCCGCACGGGCAGCGAGACCGAGCCCTGCTCGCCGAGCGCCGCTCGCATAGCGAGCGTCAGGTCCCGCCAGGACCTCACTGCCACAACCGCCTCGTGTAGGTGCGCCGGCCCCAAGCAAGGCCGATCACGACGAGTGCCCCGAGATAAGCAACGTGCACGAGCCCCTCGGCGAGACCGAGCCTGCCGAGCACGAGGCCTCGGCACAGCGTCACGCCGTGGTACAGCGGCGTCAAGCTGGCGATGACCTGCAGCCAACCGGGCAGTTGGGACAAGGGGAAGAATGTGCCCGAGAAGAGGAACAGCGGGATTATCGCCATCCGGTAGATGATGGCGAAGGCGTGGTCGTTCTCCTGGGAAGCGGAGAACGCCGTCATCGGGGCCGCGAAAGCCAGGCCCGTGAGCACCGCGCACGGCATCGCCAGGATCGCCCACCAGGAGTGAACGTCGCCGAAGGCGGCGATGATCGCGAGGAAGACCGTCGCTGCGACCGTCAGGCGTGTGGCGATCCAGGCCAGGTGCCCGACCTGGATGTCCCGCACCCGGATCGGTGACGAGACCATGGCGAAGTACGTGCGGTCCCACTTGACACCCGACATCACGGGGTAGGTCGACTCGCTTTCACCCATCTGCATGGCGGTCGCCGCCAGCAGGCCGGGAGCGATGAACTGGACGTAGGTGAACCCGCCGAGCCGGCTGAGCCCGGCCCCGCCCGTGAGGTGCCGGTCGACGAGATGGCCGAGCCCGACGCCCATCGCCACCAGGTACAGCAGCGGGTAGAGGAAGCTCGTGGTGAGCGTCCCGCGCCAGGTGCGCTTGTAACGCAGCAGCATGTAGCCGTACACGCGGCGTGCACCGAAGACGCCCCCGTCACGGGAAGGGTCGAACGGGACAGCGCTCAATCGACGAGGCTCCTGCCTGTCAAGCGGAGGAACACGTCCTCCAGCGTGGACCGCCGGACGAGTGCGCTCTCGGGCCGGTAACCGGCCGTGTGGACGGCGTGCATGACCTCGTCGCCATCGTCCGCGTACAGAAGCAGCCGGTCGGCCAGAACCTCGATACGTGGCGCGAAGTCGATGAGTTGGCGGCCCACCGCTTCGTTCTCGTCAGCACCGAAGCGCAGCTCCACCACCTCACGGCTCGACCACTGCTCGATCAGCGCCGGGGGCGATCCGTGGGCGGCGATGCGCCCGCGATCCATCACGACGAGCCGGTCGCACAGCTGCTCGGCCTCGTCCATGTAGTGCGTGGTGATGATGAGCGTCACGCCCCGTTGCTTCAGGCGGTACAGCCGATCCCAGAGCAGGTGCCGAGCTTGGGGGTCGAGCCCGGTCGTCGGCTCGTCGAGGATCACGAGCTCGGGGTCTGACACGAGCGCCCGGGCGATCGTGAGCCGTCGCTTCATCCCGCCGCTCAAGTTGTCGACCTGATCGTCGCCCCGCTCGGTGAGCTGGGCGAATTCGAGGAGCTCCTCCACGCGCTCACGGACGAGTTGCTTCGGTAGGTCGAAGTAGCGGCCGTACAGGTACAGGTTGTCCCTAACTGTCAGCTCGAGGTCGAGCGTGTCCTCCTGGGGCACGAGGCCGAGCCGCGCCCGGATCCGGGAGCCCTCCGTGGCGGGATCCATGCCGAGCACCTGAAGCATCCCACCGGAGATGGGCGACAGGCAGGAGATCATCCGCATGGTGGATGTCTTGCCGGCTCCGTTCGGTCCGAGGAACCCGAACGCCTCTCCCCGCTCGATCTCGAAGCTCACGCCGTCGACCGCCGTGATGGACCCAAAACGCTTCGTCAGCTCACGCGCCACGACCACCGGCCCCGAGCCGTCTGCGACGGTGGGCTGCAGGTTCGTCTTGCCGGCTGGAACAGCCGCGTCGGGGCCGCGCACCGGTCGAAGTTACCGCGCCGGCCGTCAGGCTCCCGTGACGACGACTTCGGCGGCGCGCTTCAGCGCCCCAATGTGAGCGTCGGCGCCGCGCAGCCCTGCACCCATGGTGTTGATCGACACCTGGGTCGCGCCCGCCTCCTGCCACCGGCTGACGTGCTGGGCCAGCTTCTCCGGGCTCGAGCCCGCATCGAGCCGCCCTTCCATGCCGATCGAGGCGGGGTCGCGACCCGCCTGGATGGCTCCCGATCGGACTTGCTCAGCAGCTTGCTCCAGGCCGTGGCCGGGGACCACTTGAGGAAACCAGCCGTCAGCCAACCGGCCGGCCCTCCGCAGCGCCGGCTCGCTCATGGCACCCACCCAGACCGGGATCGGGCGCTGGGTCGGGAGCGGGCACAGGCCGGCCCCGGTGACCCGCTCGTAGCGCCCCTCGAACGTCACGCTCTCTTCGGTCCACAAGCGCCGCAGCAGGATGATCTGCTCCTCCAGCCGGCGGCCCCGGTTCGAGAAGTCCTTGCCCAGCGCGTCGTACTCGACGTGGTTCCAGCCGATCCCGAGACCGAGACGGAGGCGCCCGCCGCTCAAGAGATCGACCTCGGCTGCCTGCTTGGCGAGGAGGGCCGTCTGGCGCTGCGGGGCGATGAGGATGCCCGTGACGAGTCCCAGGTGGGTGATACCGGCAAGGAAGCCGAAGGTCACGAGGGGCTCGTGGAACGTGCTGTGGAGGTCATAGGGACCCTGCCAGTTCTCGTGCACGCTCGTATCGGCCCCGAGCACGTGGTCGTAGGCGAGCACATGGCTGAACCCGAGCGCTTCGGCAGCTTCGCCGTAGGCACGCACGGCCCCGGCGTCGGGTCCGATCTCGGTCTGGGGGAAGACGACTCCGATGTTCACGTGTCCGATTCTGTACGGTTGCGCGTTCGCGCCGAGCGGAAACGCTCACGATTTGGGAAGGAGCCTGGTGCCGGTCCTGAGAGCCGTATCGACACCTCCAGCGAGACCTACGCCGCCAATCGGCGGGCCCCGCTCGACCTCCTCGCGGTCGTGAACGAGCAACTGGTGCTCGGCCATGACGGCGGCGGGGAGCGCTACAGGGAACGCCACCGGGCGCGGAGCAAGTTCGGCGTCCGCGAGCGGATCGAGTTGCTGCTCGACCGCGATACCGCCCTCTTGGAGCTGTCACCGCTCGCCGCCTGGGGCAGCGACGCGCTGCTGGCCGTGATCGGACCCGCAGAATGACGGCGATGTCCAGGCGGAGGCTGCTCCAAGGTGGCGGCCTGGCGGTGCTGGCCGCCTTGCTGCCACCCGAGTTGCTCGCGGGCTGCACGACGTCGACAGCGACGTTGTCGACGTCCTCGCAGCCGCCAACGACCCATCCGCTGACCTCGGCCCCCCGGACGTTGCTGGTGTTCGACGCCCACGAGGCCGCCGTCGTCACCGATGCCACAGCTCGCCTCATCCCCGGGCCGATGGACGACCCGGCGGAGGCCGGCCACCCAGGGGCGCGGGAGGCGAACGTCACGAGGTACATCGACACGCTCCTCGGCGCGTTGTCGGTGACCCCGCAGGCCGTCTTCGCCGGCGGCCCGTTCAGCAACCGGGCTGGCAACGCCACCGACGACATGGCTCGTTTCATCGGGCTCGGGCCCGCAGAGGCGGCCGGCTGGAAGCTTCGGCTGGCGAGCTACCAGGCGCAATACCGGCGTGGCGTTCCCGCGCTCGACCGCCTGGCCGGCGGGGACTTCACCACCGCCTCCGACGACGACAAGGACGCGGTGCTCGTCAAGGATCCAGGCGGCTTCGTCACGTTGATGTTCGGCCACGCCATCGAGGCGATGTACTCCTGCCCGGAGTACGGGGGCAACGAGGACCTGGTGGGTTGGATCGACATCAAGTTCCCCGGCGACTGCCAGCCGCGTGGCTACACCCCGAGCGAGGTCACGAATTCCGACGGGCCGGACGCCTACGTTCCCGATGGGAGTGCCGCCGAACTGCTGGGACTCATGCGGGCATCGAGCGGCAAGTGAGAGTGGACGAGCGATGACGACACGGACGATCGTCGTCGGCAGCGGCGCGGGTGCCTCGACGGCCGCCATGGTGCTGGCGGCTGCCGGGCACGACGTGACAATCCTCGAGAAGGGGCGCAACTTCTTCAGCGACCTCGAGTCCGAGAGACCCGGGACGCTGTTCTCCAACGACGAACTGAAGGACAACCGGAACTTCGCCGTCCCGGACCCGCTCTCGGAGCCTCGCGTGTTCCGCACCTCGGAGACCGACACCGACCCGGTCGTGGGGCTCGTCCAGGCGCTGCCTCAGACCGTCGGCGGCGGCACGGTGCACTGGGACGCGAAGACGCCCCGTTACTGGGACATCGACTTTCACAAGCTCTCCCTCCTCGGCCCCATCCCCGGCGCCGCCATCGAGGACTGGCCGTTCGACTATGCCGAGATCGCTCCGTATTACGACACGATCGAACAGCTCATCGGTGTGCAAGGAGACGTGTCGGCTCTGCCCGAGTTGACGCTCCGGCATGCTCCGCGCTCCGGGCCGTTCCCGATGCCGCCCGGGCCGCCTCAATACTCGTCGTTGGTCGTGGCGGGTGGATGTACGAAGGTCGGTCTCCACCCCTTCCCGGCGGCCATGGCCATCAACAGCCAGAAGTACGACGGCAGGCCGGCGTGCACGAATTGCGGTTTCTGCTCGGGGTACGGGTGCCCGATCCTTGCCCGGGTGGGGGCACTCGCGCCGCTTCGCCAAGCGCTCCGGTCCGGCGCGGCGCTGCGCGACAGCTCGACGGTTGTTCGCATCGAGACGAACGGGAGCCGGGCGACGGGTGTCACCTGGATTGACGTGTCGGGCCAGCGCCACACCGAGGCCGCCGACCAAGTGGTCGTCGGCGGCAACGCCATTGAGACGGTGCGCCTCGCGCTGCTGTCGTCACTGCCTGATCCTCATGGTGTCGCCGGCCGCTACATGATGTTCCACTGGTTCACCGACGGGTCCGCCATCTTCCTGGACGAACGCCTCCACAACTACCGCGGGCGTGACCACACCCATGACATCGACGACTTCGCCGATCCGGACTTCCCGGGGGCTCGCGCGGCGGCTCGAGCTGCCGGGCTTCCCTATTTCCGCGCCGGCAAGATCGAGCTCGGTGGGACGGACCGCCCGCTCGACGAGGCGGCACAGTACCAGCAGATCCTGAAGATCATCGCTCCGGAGCGCCCGTTCGGGGTGGAGTTCAAGCGCCTCATGCGAGCAAGCCTGCTTCGCGACCGCTTGCTCGGCATCACGTTGATGGGCGAGGACCTGCCGTACGCGACGAACCGGGTCGACCTCGACCCCAAGGTGACCGACTGGCGCGGGCTGCCGGTCGCGCGGGTCACTTACGCGCCCGGTCGCCACGAGCTCGCCGCCCAGGCCTTCTACATGCCGTGGATCGTGCGGTTTCTCGAGGCATCCGGGGCAAGCGCGACAGTGGCGATCCCTGAGCAGCCGTCGCTGCGGTTTCCGATCGGCGCCGCCACGGTGATCCAGACCGCTCACATCATGGGCGGGATGCGGATGGGGTCCAACCCGGCGACGAGCGTGACCGACGGCGTCGGCCGGCATCACTACCTCGACAACGTCTTCGTCGCCGACGGCGGCGTGTTTCCTTCTTCAGGTGGCCACAACCCCACCCTTACCATCATGGCGACGGCGCTGCGCAACGCTCAGCACTGGGTGTGAGGGGGAGCCGCCGGCAGGGCGGCGGCTGACGGCAGGGCGGCGGCTGACGGCAGGGCGGCGGCTGACGGCAGCGGCCGGAGCGCAGGAAGTGACGCAAACCGCGGGCTCACGTCACTCTGTGGGCTTCCTGCGGGTCCCACCGGAGAAGTCGGTCAACCCGCTCCGCGCTGTCACCGCCGCGATCGACGAAAGCGCCGACCTGGGCAGGCTCGTGAGCGTCGTCGACGACGCCCAGGAGCTCGACCATGCTTCCGTAGCCATCCTGGACCAGCTCGTCGGACGGTACGACACCTTCATCGTCCTGACGGTGCGATCGAGAGCGGCCGATCTGGCGCTGCTCGAGATGTGTGCTCGAGCAGCGCCTCGCCTTCGAAGGCGGGTTGCACCGGCGTGCGGCCGCGGCCGGCACCCGCGCCGAGCACCTGGCCGGCGCCTGCGGAGATGCCCGGACGCCGGCGCTTGTGGGCCCGGACGATCGAGTGAAGCTCTCGCTCCGCGAGCGGGAAGTGGCCCTGCTGGCCGCAGAAGGGCGAAGCAGCCGCGAGATCGCCGAACGCCTCTTCCTGTCCACTCGGACTGTCGACAACCACCTGCAGCGTGTGTACCTGAAGCTTGGCGTGACGGGCCGGCGCGAGTTGGCCGAGCATCTCGCACGCTTCCCGCGCAGGTCACAGGAAGAAACCCCCCACCGATGTGGCACCCCTCGCCTGCCGCATTCACCGCCATCCAGCAACACAACGACGAGCGCCGGAGGGCAGCCGAAGGGCAGCCGAAGGGCAGCCGAAGCCCGCGCCCAGGATCCCTGCCCGAGCGAGGAGTAGGCCCCGGCGGAGCAGACCGGCGCTCATCGTCGGTCGCACGACGATGTACGCGCTTTGTTCCGGCAGTCGGTACAAACCGCGTACACCGTCGCGATCTCACCTTGCAATCTGCGCCGAATGCACTACCGGTCGGGACGCGGCGCCAAGACTAACGATCGCATTTGTGAGCACTGCTCTTGCATTATGGCTTCGAATCCGGCAGACTGCTCTCATATCGAGAGCACTGCTCTCTTATCGAATCACTAGTACGAAAGGGCCGCCATGACTCCCCCAACCGAGCCTCACTACCGGAAGCCCGACTGGTTCACCGTCCACGTCTTCAACGCGCTCGTCGCCTGGTTGACACGGCACGGCGTCAGCCTCTGGGGGAGCCGGGTGCTCGAGGTCCGCGGGCGCCAGAGCGGCGAGCCACGCCGGGTCCCGGTGAACGTCCTGTCGCTCGATGGAAAGGAGTACCTCGTCTCGCCGCGTGGGAACGGGCAGTGGGTCCGGAACGTCCGCGCTGCCGGAGGCGAGCTGCAGCTCTTGCTCGGTCGCCGGCGTGAGCGGCGGATCGCTGTGGAGCTTCCGGACGACGAGAAGACCCCGGTGCTGCGCGCTTATCTCAAGCGGTGGAAGTTCGAGGTCGGGATCTTCTTCGAGGGCGTCGACGCCAACTCCACGGAAGCGGCGCTACGAGAGATCGCTCCGCGCCATCCGGTATTCGTCCTGTCGGGTGCTGATCGCGATGGCCGATAATGCCGTGACACCAGTCATGCTCGGCCACGACGTCGGAAGGGTCGCCTACCAGCGGCTCCACGACCACGAGCACCGGCCAGGGCTCCTCCACGCCGTCCAGCGTGGCGCCGGCGACGAGCGTGCCACCGAGCTCCTCCACGACGTCCAGCGTGGCGCCAACCACGAGTGTGCTGCCTACGACGTAGGAGTGACCCCGCCGCGGTCCGCCTCTGCGGTGCCCGTGGACGGCCCGAGCCGTATGACCGCCTCGGCCTCCACCGCGTTGGCCATCTCCGGCACGTGGACCAACCACCAAGTGGCGCCGGCGGCAGCCCACGGAGCTGGGTCGTCCCCAGGCGCTCCCCGCACGACCACGTCGTAGCCGTCGAGCGTGCCTCGCTCAGCTTCGATCCTCGTGAGCATCTCTCGGAGTCCATCGATCGTCGTCTCGGGGCAGATGCCATCGTGGCGGGCGGCCCTGCGCATGAGCGCCGGCTTGGCCGACCGGGCGGCCACCCAGATCGGAATCGACGGCTCGGGGCGCGGCAGGAACCTCACGCCGGAGGCAACGAAATGGTGCCCGGCGTAGTTGACCTCCTCGCCGGACCAGAGCTGGGTCAGCAGCTCCAGGCCCTCATCGAGGCGCTCGGCGCGAGCGGCGTCGTCATCGATCTCACCGAAGCGTGTGAGCTCGCCGGCCGAGTTCGAGCCGAGCCCGACACCGAGGACCAAGCGGCCCCGGCTGAGGCGGTGGAGGGTGACGGTCTCGCGGGCGAGTTTCTGCGGGCGGCGGCGGGAGATCGGCGTGACGAGCGGACCGAGCAGGACCCGATCGGTCTTGAGGGCGACTGCGGCGAGAGCGACCCAGACATCAGCCACGGCGAGGTCTCGCGCCGGCCGTGCGATGTGGTCCCAGACGAACACCCCATCAAAACCCACCTCCTCCGCCAACGCCCCCATCTCCCCGAGGACCAACGGATCGGCGAGCTCGCCGAACGGCGGGAGATAGACCCCGAAGCGCATGGCGGGGACGCTACCGGGATCTGGCTCGACAACCCGCCGTGACCGAGACCTCAAGTGGGCATGTCTCAAAACCGGATTACTTACTTATCGATAAGTTAGAAAGCGCGGATTACAAGATGCCAAGGAGAGAGCCCCCGCCTTCAGCCGGCTCGAGACCAAGCGCAGGGCGCTCCGGCTACTGAGCCGCCCCCAACATGAGCGCACTCGTCGGCACCCCGGTCCCTCCGGTGACCAGCACGTGCTCCGCCCCGTTTACCTGGTTCACCGACGTGCCGCGGACTTGCCGGACGCCCTCGGCGATGCCGTTCATACCGTGCAGGTACGCCTCGCCCAGTTGGCCACCGTGGGTGTTGATCGGTAGGCGCCCGCCGAGCTCGATGTTCCCGTCGGCGATGAAGTGCCGGGCCTCCCCTCGCTCGCAGAAGCCAAACTCCTCGATCTGCGGCAGCACGAACGGCGTGAAGTGGTCGTAGAACACCGCCGTATTCACATCGTCCGGACCGAGCCCCGACGTTTCCCAGATCTGGCGGGCGCACGTCGCCATCTCGGGCAACCCGGTCAACGACTCCCTGAAGTACGAGCGCATCATCTGCTGCTCGTCCGCCATGCCCTGGGCGGCCGCCTCGAGCACGACAGGCACCTGGCGCAGGTCCCGGGCGCGTTCGAGGCTGGTCACGAGGATCGCCTGCCCTCCGTCCGTCTCCTGGCAGCAGTCGAGCAGATGCAGCGGCTCGACGATGTAGCGGCTCGCTTGATGCTCTTCGAGCGTGATGGGCTGCCCGTAAAAGTGCGCCGCCGGGTTCGTCGCCGCGTGCCGGCGGTCTGCGACAGCCACGCGGCCAAAGTCCTCACTGGTCACTCCGTACTCATGCATGATGCGCGTGGCGAACATCGCCACCCACGACGCCGGCGTCAGCAGCCCGAAGGGCGAGGTCCAGGCATACTGGGCCTCCTCGGTCGTGGCGACCGGGGCCCTGGCCTGGACGCCGGCACCGAAGCGAGCACCTGACCGCTCGTTGAATGCCCGGTAGCACAGGACGTAGTCCGCCACGCCCTCGTTCACCGCCATCGCCGCCATCTGCACCGTGGCACAGGGGGCGCCGCCGCCGAAGTGGACGCGGCTGAAGTGCGTCAGCTCGCGGATGCCGAGCAGCCGCATGATCTCGTTCTCGGGGTTCGTGTCCATCGTGAACGTCGAAAGCCCGTTCACCTGGCTCGGCTGCAGGCCGGCGTCCTGCAGCGCCGACATGCACGCCTCGAGGGCAAGGCGCAACTCGCTCCGGCCCGAGCTCTTGGAGAACTCGGTTGCGCCGATCCCGCAGATCGCCGTCTTGCCGGCGTACGAATGCCGGGTCACGATGCTTGCCGTTGCGGAAGTGTCAGCTCGATCGTCGCGATGGCGTGATCTCCATAGGAGTCAGACGCCTTGATCCCGACCGTCACCCGCCGCGCCGCCTCATCCACGGCCGTCACGGCACCGGAGAACGTCAGCAGGTCGCCCGGGTAGCCCGGCGCCCCGAGCCGAATCCGGATCGAGTGGTACACAGCCTCGGGCCCGGCCCAGTCCGACACCACCCGCTGCAACAGCCCGGCGGACGTGTTGATGTTCAAGAACACGTCCTTCGAGCCCTGCTCCTGTGCGATGTCCCGGTCGTGGTGCACGGCGGTGTAATCCCTCGTAGCGATCGCCCCGGCGACGACGAGCGTTGTCGTGATGGGCAAGCTGACGAGCGACAACGGATCGCCGGCGGCAACGTCGTCGATCGTGAGGGTGCCGGCGCGCCGAACCGGTAGCGGCGCCCGGAACTGCGGGAGCGGGTACTGCCCGCCCTCGAGCCAGCACAGCTCGAGAGGCATCCCGATCTGAAGCTGGTCCCTCGTGAGCCCGACCAGATCGGCGACGGTCCGGGTCCCTTCTTCCAGCTCCACGAGCGCCACGAGCAACGGATACCCAAAACCCGCCACCCTCGGGTGCTCAGGCACGGCGAAGCTGTAGAGCCGGCCGCGCCCCGAGGCCCGGACCCAACCCATGTCGAACGACCCACAATGCGGGCACCGCGGACCGGGAGGCGTGAGGAGCTCCCCACAGCCGTTGCAACGCTGGATCCGCAGCTCGCGAACTCGCACGCCCTCCCAGAAGAACTGGTTGTCCTTGTTGACTGCCGGCATCGGCCGGAGTACCGGATCGGGGTCCTCGGGGTCCGAGGGGGCGGCTGCCGGCTTGTCAGCTCCACGATCAGCCAGAGCCTCGGCACGTTCCGGCCGGAACACGAGCATGCGGAACATCAAGTCGCCGACGTGCTCGCCTTGCTCGTTCGTGTACCGGTGGCGGCTGGTGACGAAGTGGCCGGGACCGCGGGCGGTGCGTTTGCCTGGAGAGACGTCGTCGAGTGTCTCGACACTCGAAAGCACTTCCCCTGGGCGCACGTAGCGGGTGAACTCGAGCTCGGTGTTGACGGCGACGATCGAGTCGTAACCGGCTTCGCTCAGCTCCTGCAGCACCTTTGTCCGAGCGCTCGTTCCGTCGCGAGTGAACAGCAGTCCGGGGCGATCCCATACGTCGAGCATCGCCGGCGGCGCCACGATGCCGCCGTGCACGGAGCCGGCGGCATTTTCGGGGTCCGTGTAACACGGGTTGGAGTCGCCCATGGCATCACACCAGTGAGCAATCATCGGCTCGTTGACCGCATGGCGGGAACGCGTCGCCGGCGCCACCAGGCCGACGTGCCGACTGAAATCGGCCGGTGGCTTGGCCTCGTCGGCCCCCTTGGCCTCGTCGGCCCCCTTGGTCTGATCGGTCCGGTCAGTCACCGTCATTTCAATTCTCCTCTTCCATCATCCGCGCTTCACGCAGGCCAACCACGAGCTGGCCGAGCAACTCGGCGAGCTTCCGGCGGTCTGTCACACCCATGTCGTCGAGCGCCGACGCCAGCTGGCGGCGCATCAGGTCCAGCACCTTGGCCCGCGCTTCTCGGCCTTTCGGCGTCAGCACCATAAGGTTCACGCGGCCGTCACGGTCGTCAGCGCTGCGCCCGACGTAACCGTCGGCCTCCAACTGGCTGAGCGCCCGGCTTGCGGCCGGCTGGCTGACGTCGGCCCACCCGCCGAGCTTGGAGACGGGCGTCGGCCCACGCTCGGCCAGCCAGCCGAGGAAGCTCAGCTGTGTCCTGGAGATCCGGAGCCCGGCCGCCCGAACACGGGCCTCGTGCACCCGCACGGACGCCGTGAGGCGCAGCAGGTCGACGAGAGCGGACTCGATCCGCTGGACATCGTCGGGTGCCGCCGGCCGGGCCGCCGGCCGGGCCGGCGGTGGCGCGGTGTTGCCTTGCCGCGCCGGCGGTCGCCTAGCCGCCTGCGGCAGGGAAGCTGTCATCACTTCAGCACGCTAGAGCATATGCATACCCTATGCAACTAGTCGGCGGGCCATTCAGCGAGACGGTGTACGCGCTTTGTGCCCACTGTGGGAACAAACCGCGTACAGCGTCATGGCCTAGGCTGGCGCCCCCCGCTTCCCCGCTCCCCCGTTCAGCCGCTTGAACATCGAGCGCTGGATCTTGTAGAGCTTCGGGAACTCCTCGTAGAGCCGGTCGTAAGCGGCCCGATTGGCCGGATCCGGCACGAAACAAGCCTCGACCTCCACCAGCTCCCGAAGCTCACTGGCATCGACAGCGCCGAGTGACATGGCTGCGAACAGGGCTGCACCCTTGATGCCGGCGTGGAGGGGGTCGGCCACCTTCTCGATGGTCCGGTCCATCACATCCGCATGGATCTGGCACCAGAGGTCAGACTGCGCTCCCCCGCCGATCATCCGGATCGGGTCGAGCCGGCGCTTGGCGAAGTGCTCACAGGCGTCGTGCAACCAGCGGTTGTTGAAGGCGACACCTTCGAGCACCGCCCGCACGAGATCGGCACGGCGCGCCGACATCGACAGGTTGTGCCAGCCGCCACGCGCCCGCCGGTCGTCGACGGGCGACCGCTCGCCGTTCAGCCATGGAGTGAACAGCACGTCACCCGCTCCGGGGGTCGACGACTGCGCCTCGGCGATGATCTGCGCGAAATCCGCCGTCGACTGGAGCACGTTGTCTCGCAGCCACTGCAGGCACAGACCGCCGGTCTCGTGGTTGTTGGCGATGATGTAGCGATCGGGCGAGAGCCCAGGCACGGACGCGATCTGGCGTAAGGCGTCCGTCTTCTTGTTCGGGACGGGAGCCCCGATCCAGGCACTGGTGGAGATCGCCAGATGGGCGGCGTAGTCGGTGACGGCTCCCGATCCGCACGCGCCGCTGTGGAGATCCGGCACCGCCGTAACGACCGAGACGCCGGGAGGAAGCCCCAGGTCCGCAGCGACCGAAGCTTGCACCTCGCCGATCACTGACCCGGTCGGCACGAGCGGAGGGAGCTTCCCCACGATGGACTCCAGCCCGGCCAGGCCGAGCAGCATCGGGTCGTAGTCGAGAATGTCGAGGCGGCGGTTGTCCGTCAACCAGGCGGCGGTCATCGAGGCATGGGATGCCGCAGGGATCCCGGTGAACCGCATGGACAGGTAGTCGATGGGCTCCAGGAACCACACAGCCCGGCGCGCCACCTCGGGCTCCTCGTTCATGAGGTAGAGAAGGTGCCCGATCGGGTCGGCCCCGCTGGATGACGGTGCGCCGCCCGTCCGCCGGATCCACTGGATCGCTGGTCGGGGTGCGTAACCGGCAACCCGCCCACCGATGACCTTCCTCGAATGCGGCCCGCCGCGACTGTCCATCCACAGCAGCGCGTCGCCAACAGGCTCCGCCGCCGCGTCAACCGGCACGGTGCTCGCCCAGAGACCCGTGACGCAGACAGCCACGACGGACTCAGCCGGCACGACCCCTGACGCCAGCCCACGCCGGGTTGCGTCGCAGATGACCGACCACCATTCGTCTGCATCCTGGACGGCACCGCCGTGACCCACCCAGCGGGTCTCGATCTTGACGTGGTCATGCCAACGCAGCTTGCCGGTGAGCGAGACCAATCCGACCTTCGGGCCGCCCGTACCCAGGTCCACTGCCAGCATGAAGCGCTCGTCTCGCACCTCACGCAGCCCGGAGCGAGCGCCGCCTCCGCCTGCGCCCGGGCTCACGGCGCCAAGTCGGCAGCCGGTACCGCCTGCTGGCGGTCCATCATCTCGGCCATGATCATCCGGAGGAAGTCGTCCGCCTCCTGAGTCATCCCGCCGGCGACGCCGCCGTAGACCGCGCTCGTCGCAGGTGCAGCACCCGTCCCATGCTGAGCCTCGGCATAGGTCACCGCTTCGGCCAGATCCGACGCGAAGTTCTCTGCCACACCTTCAGCCGTCTGGGGCCGGGTAACCGCCATGTGCAGGGCATTCGGGTACTGCTGGCCGTTGAACCGCCAACCTCGCAGCCGCATGAAATCGTTCACGTGGTAGACGTCGAATTCGTCGGAACTGAAGCTGAACAGGAACGTCGGCTTCCCGACGAAGTGCAGCTGCGGATGCGATCGCACGGCGTCTTTCATCTTGTCCGCCGTCTCGAAAATCGCCTTTGCATAACGCAGGTAGCCGTCGCGACCGAGCTGGACCATCGACGCCCAGGCCGCCGCCAGCAGCCCACCGGACCGGGAGCCTTCCAGGCCCGGTGAGCAGTACTTCCCGCCCGTCCAGTCCGTGAGGTAGAAGTACTGGGAGTTGCGCAACGCCTTGTCCGCGAAGAGCAAGGCGGACGTTCCTTTCAGCGAATAGCCGTACTTGTGCGTGTCGGCCGAGATGCTCGTGACGCCCGGGACCCTGAAGTCGAAGAGCGGGATGTCGTAGCCGAGCTCCTGCCCGAACGGCAGGATGAACCCGCCCAGGCACCCATCGACATGCAGCCCCACGCCGCGATCCAGCGCGAGCCGGCCGAGATCCTCGATCGGATCGACCGTGCCGTAGCCGTAGTTGCAGGCCGAGCCGATGATGGCGACCGTCTGGTCGTCGATGTGATCCGCGATCCAGTCGACATTGGCCAATGTCGAGACCGGATCGACGGGCGCCCGCCGCAACTCGACGCCGAAGAGGTGGCAGGCTTTGTCGAAGGCGGGGTGAGCGGTCTCCGGCTTGATCACGTTCGGTCGGGTGATGCCGCGCGTCTGAGCTGCGTGCTCCCGGTACGACAGGATCGCGTGCAGGATGCTGCCGGTCCCACCGGTCGTCACGAGGCCCGCAGGGGTCGAGGAGGACAGGGCCTCCGCGTGCATCAGGTCGAGCGCCATGGTGATGATCTCGCCCTCGAAACGGGTCGCGCTCGGGCATATGTCCCGCTGCAACGCGTTGACATGGGCGAACAAGCCGAAGGCCTCGGTCATGAAGGCGTACTGATCGTGGTCGCCGCAGTACATAGTTCCCGAGCACCTGCCGGATTCCCACGTCCGGTCCTCGAGCTGAGCCATCTCACGCAGCTCGGCGAGCACCTCCTCACGGGACCTGCCGCCCGCGGGCAACGTGCGGTTGACGCCGAAACGCTCGGCGTAAGGATACTGGTTGCTCACGACTTCGGTCTCCTCAACAGGTGATGGTGGGGCGTGGAAGGACTAGCTGAGCAAGTCAAGCACGACTTCGCAGATTTGCACAGGACCCGGCTCGAGCGGCCACAACTAGTCTGAAGGCGTGACGGCGGCTGCGACCAGCGCCTCTCATCTCGCGAGGCTGCACAGTGAAGTTGGAGAGCGCCTCCAGCGCCTCGATCAGCGCTACACGCCCGCTCGCCGGGTTCTCGTCGAGGCGTTGTCAACCGCTGCCCGACCGCTCACGATCCCCGAGTTGCTGGCACTTCACCCCGACGTGCCCCAGTCGAGCGCCTACCGCAACGTCACCGCCCTCATCGAGGTGGGCGTGGTGCGGAGGGTGGCGGGCACTGACGACCATGGGCGTTTTGAGCTGACGGAGGACCTCTCCGGCCACCACCACCACTTGGCGTGCACGTCGTGCGGGAAGGTGGAGGATCTGCCGCCGTCGGTCCGATTGGAACAGGCGCTTGCCGAGGCCGCCCGCGTCGCCTCGGAGGAGCAGGACTTCGAAATCACCGAGCATCGCTTCGACTTCGTCGGGCGCTGCTCGGACTGTCGCAGCCGGGCTCGGGAAGCCGAGCGCCGGGCGAGCGGCCCCTAAGTCTCAAGACTGCGAGGCTGTGATCGACGCAGCCTGCAGCCGGACGCGCTTGGCTTGAGCGTTCGTCCGCCCGCGGACCGCCTGGTCCAAGACGGTCTTCCGGAGACGCACCTGCGACGGAGTGACCTCGACACATTCATCCTCGCGGATGAATTCCAGCGCCTGTTCGAGGGACAGGATCCGGGGAGGGATCAGACGCACCAGCTCCTCGGCCGTGGACGACCGGACGTTGGTGACCTTGCGCTCGCGCGTCGGGTTCACGTCCATGTCCTCGGACCGGACGTTCTCGCCGACGATCATCCCTTCGTACACCTCAACGCCGGGAGCGACGAACAGCGCTCCCCTGTCCTGAAGGTTGAAAAGCGAGTACATCGTCGTCACGCCCGAGCGGTCGGCGACGAGTGAGCCGGTTGGGCGCATCCGCAAGTCGCCGAACCAGGGCTCGAACCGCTCGAACACGTGGTGCAGGATCCCCGTCCCCCGGGTGTCGGTGAGGAACTCGGTACGGAACCCGATCAGCGCCCGTGCCGGCACGAGGTAGTCGAGGCGTGCCCAACCGGTGCCGTGGTTGACCAGCTGAGTGAGCCGCCCCTTGCGCACGGCGACGAGCTGCGTGACGACGCCGAGATACTCCTCAGGCACGTCGATCGATACGTGCTCCACGGGCTCGTGCACCTTGCCGTCGATCATCCGGGTCACGACTTGCGGCTTCCCGACTGTCACTTCGAAGCCCTCACGCCGCAGCACCTCGACCAGCACCGCCAGTTGCAGCTCCCCGCGACCCTGCACCTCCCAGACTTCAGGGCGCTCGGTCGGGAACACTCGCAGCGAGACGTTGCCGACGAGCTCGGCATCCAGGCGGTTCTTGAGCAGCCGGGCGGTGAGCTTCGTGCCCTCCCGGCCTGACAGCGGCGAGGTGTTGATCCCGAGCGTCATCGACAGGCTCGGCTCGTCGACGGTGAGAACCGGAAGCGGTCGTGGGTCGTCGGGATCAGCCAGGGTCTCGCCGATGGTCACGTCAGCCAGCCCCGCCACGGCGAAGATCTCGCCTGGGCCCACCTCGGTGGCGTCGATTCGCTCCAGGCCTTCGGTCACGTACAACTCGGAGACCTTGACGTTCTGGATCGTGCCGTTCGCGCGGCACCAGGCCACCTGCTGGCCCCGGCGGATCACACCGTGGAGCGCGCGGCACAAAGCGAGCCGGCCCACATAGGGCGAGGCGTCGAGGTTCGTCACCAGCGCTTGCAACGGGTGCTTCTCGTCGTACGTCGGAGCCGGGATGTGCTCGCGGATCATCTCGAAGAGCGGCTCGAGGTCCACGCCGGGGACATCCGCCTCGAACGACGCCCGGCCGGCCTTGGCATTGCAATAGACGATCGGGAAGTCGATCTGAGCGTCGGTGGCGTCGAGGTCGAGGAACAGCTCGTAGACCTCGTCGAGAACCTCCTTCGGCCGCGCGTCATGCCGGTCGATCTTGTTGATCACCAGCACCACGGGCAGGTGAAGCGCGAGTGCCTTCCGCAACACGAAACGCGTCTGCGGCAGCGGGCCCTCGCTCGCGTCCACGAGCAGCAGGACGCCGTCGACCATGGCGAGCGCTCGCTCCACCTCGCCGCCGAAGTCGGCGTGCCCGGGTGTGTCGACGATGTTGAGCTTGATCCCCCCGTGACGGACGGCCGTGTTCTTGGCGAGGATCGTGATCCCCTTCTCACGTTCGAGATCCATCGAGTCCATGACCCGCTCGTTGACCTCTTGATTGGCCCGGAACACGCCCGACTGCCACAGCATGGCGTCGACGAGCGTCGTCTTGCCATGGTCGACGTGCGCCACGATGGCGAGGTTGCGGAGATCGGTGCGCGAAGTCATGTCAGAAGAGAAACCCAGGCCGAGGGTACCGGCAGTCGTCCCGCCATCAGCCGCCCCGCGCTCGACTAAGTCAGGCCAAATGCTCCCGGCCGAGCGAGTCGACCACCGCCTAGTCGATTGTGTGAACCACAGCGTTGGTCGCAGGTGTCTTGCTGATGCCGTGTTTCAGCTTACCGGGACCCTCGATCTGGCTCGCTTCGCCGAAACCGCCCTCGTCGTCGGACTCGGACTCGGACTCGGACTCGGACTCG
>JBEKLQ010000005.1:0-79614 GCA_050010115.1 Acidimicrobiales bacterium
TGCCGAGGATCACCGAATTTGTACAGCCTCGATCATCGAAATTGCACAGGGCACTGAGCCTTCGAGGACGGGCCTTTGCTGGATCGTAGAGTCAATCGAGCGGCGGGTGCCTCCCTTCGTCCGCGAAAGCTGCGAGTCGCTTGACGCGTTCGCGACTGCTGCCGAGCAGGGCCGATATCTCGTTCCAGGAGTAGTCCTGGTCGCGGGCATCGGCGATCACGTCCGGTAGCTGCGACTCGATCTGGCTGACCAGGCTCCCGAGCAGGTGCAGCATGGCGCCGGAGTCGCCCACCCATTGGAGAGCTCGCAGGCGGCCGAGACTCTCGGTGGCCTCCTCGACGACTCGGGCGCTGTCCTCGGCGAGATACGGCGCCCCCGCCCGCTCGACCACCACGTCCTCAAGTCCCATGGTGGCAATCTTTGCCGCCGGCGAGGACGGCCGCGGGTGCCGGCGCTTCCAGTCGGCGAGCTTGCAGGCATCCGAGCAGTACCTCCTCGAGGTGCCGGCGTCGAGGTAGCGCATGCAGCCGGGACAGAGCCGGCGTCGATCGCCGGTCTCCGGCTCGTCGAGCCCGTGTCCTTGGCGATAGCAGGGAATCGAGCAGTAGTGCGGCGATCCGGGTGCCGAATGCATCGCCCCACATGCCGGGCAGGCGACGAGGAAGAGCTCAGCGCCCATGAGCCACCGCCTTTCGCGCCTGTTCGGCGCGGGCCCGGTGCGCCCGCATGCGATAGCTCTCGCCGTCGATGTTCAACACGATCGATCTGTGGAGCAGGCGGTCGAGCATGGCACCTGCCACCATTGGATCCTCGAAGACCTTTCCCCAGTTGGCGATGCCGAGGTTGGTCGTGAGCACGATGCTCCCCTTCAGATAGCGCTGAGTGACGACCTGGAACAGCGCCGCAGCCGCTTCGGCCGGCATCGGCAGATATCCCACCTCGTCAACCAAGAGCAGGCTCGGGCCGGCGAGGAATCTCATGGTGGACGCCCAGCGCCCTTCGAGGGCGGCCCGGTGGCACCTGGCGGCGAGGTCGGCGGCAGTCGTGTAGTAGGTGCGGTAGCCGGCATCGACCGCCGCCCAGGCGAGGCAGACCGCCAGCATGGTCTTTCCGACACCTGGCGGGCCGATCAACAGCACGTTGGTGGCGTCCTCGAGGAAGCCGAGTGTCGCCAGCTCCTCGACGAGCTTGCGGTCGAGGCCAGGCTGGGCCTCGAAGTCGAAGTCGCCGATCCGCCACGGGGCGGGCAGGCAGGCGAAGCGAGACAGGCTGGTGCGCCGGCGCTCGTTTGCGGCCTCGACCTCGAGCGCCAAGAGCTGCTCCAGCACCGACGTGACCGAGAGCTTGTCGGAGCGGGCCCGCTCCAGGACCGCCGGCAGCGCCTCGGCGGCGGATGCCATCTTCAAGGCGGCGAGGTGGCCCCGCAGCTGCTGGTAGACCGAGGACTCGCTCATCGCTGCGCCCTCTGGTTCTCGAAGAGCGCCGCCATGGCCTCGAGGTCGACCGTCGGGCTCATCGATAGATCACCCCGCAGGCGCTTCGCCTCGGCGAGGGCGGCCTCAGTCGGTGGCCGGTTCTCCTTTCTGTCACACGGCCTTCTCATGGTGAAGCTCGACAGCACCGCAGCGCTGAGGGCTTCTTTGTGCTCGGGCGTGCGCACCGTGGCACCCGAACCCGAGGGTGCCAGCCGATGCGAGACGAGCAGCAACCCTGAGCTGGCGTGCACCTCGACGGTGGCCGATGAGAGGCGGTGACGAACGAGCAGGCTCGATCCGCCAAGTCCGGGCGGGACCGAGTACCAATTGCCACGGAATGCCACGGTGGCATTCGGCGTCACGACGTGGCTCACCTCGATCGTGGCCGGGTAGCAGGCGGCTGGAAGGCCGAGCAGCGGCTCGGCGTCAGCCAGCTCGCCGACGCTCGGCCACGAGGGGTGCTCGGGGAGATCGCTCAGCTCCTCCGGATCCACGATCTGGCCGGGTGGCCGCAGACGGGCATCGCCCCTCGTGAGACAGAACCGGTCGAGGCTCACCTGTGCCTCCTCGCGGCTGGCGACGAGAAGTGTTCGCCACCAGCGCCCCGAGACAAAGCGCACGCCCGCCTCGACGACGCCTTTGCGATTGCCGCGACGAGGGGGACAAACGAGGATCCTCGCCCCGTAGTGCTTGGCGACGGGGGCAAAGCTCGCCTGCACGTCGCCGGTCTTCGGATCGACGACCGTCGCCATGCGGTCAAAGCGCCAGTCTCTCGCCGTGCCGCCGAGCTTTCGCAGGATGGAGTCCATGGCCTCGATGAGATGTGGCTGGTCCATCGACTCACAGATCTGGCCGCGCACCCGGCCGGAGTGAGACAGCGTGCCCAACAGCACGTAGCCGACACCGCCGAAAGGCGTCTTTCGCCGTTCGAACCAGTCCCATTGGATCTCCGCCCCGGGCGGGTGCTCGATGTCGGCGTGGTCACGGCCCTTCACACCGGTGCACGCCTCACAGTGCGGCCGCAGCTTTCGCTCCCGGACCTGGCGGACGAAGTGGGGGTACGAGCGGTCGTAGCCGAGCTCGACGACCTCGTCGTAGAGCGCCGAGGCCCATACGTGCGGGTCGTCGGTCAGGCGGAGCTCGAGATAGGTGACGAAACTCTCGAGCGGATCAGGCGCCGAGCGCCGCTGGTGCCCGGGCTGGCGGCCTTGTTCGAGGTAGGCCTTGACCGTGCGGCGGTCGCGGCCGAGATGGCGGGCGATCGCTGAGTACGACCACCCTCGTTTCCTGAGTGCGTGGGCTTCCACGTCTTCTCCCCGTGTGAACATGGGGCTGGGCTCCTTCGGCTGGACGGCTTCGACACCGCCAGTTTCCGAAGGGGCCCCGCCAAATTGGTGGACCTTCTTCAGGTCCGCCCATACGTGATCCTCAACAGTCTTCCATCGTGGGGCGACCATGGCGAGCGCACAGTCCCGTCATCTGAAGCCAGCGTTGGGCGTCACCCCACTGCGGCTGCCCGAAGTACAGATGAGGTGACCTGTCCTGCACCGTTCCGGGTATTAGGGCCACAGACGAGGCCTCGTGATGCCAAGGCTCGTTGGCCGACTCAGTCGCCAGCTGGCAGGGACCGCAACGCGGCCTCGATGTCGGCCGGTTCGGATCGGATGCGCCAGTCGGCGGAAACGAACGCAGCGCGGACGATGCCGCCCCGGTCGATGACAAAGGTGGCGGGCACGGGTAAAGAGCGCGTGTGGTCGGCGTTCTGGTCGCGGGGGTCGTTCTGGAAGACGTTCACCTGGAGGTCCTCGAGGTCCCCCGTCAGCGTGAACTGCACCTTGTAGGCGCGGATCACCGCCTGGTCGAGGTCACTGAGGACGCTGAAGGCGAGCTGGTGTTTCTCCGTGAGCGAGAGGCTGTGATCGGCGGCCTGGGGGCTGATGGCCACAAGCGAGGCGCCGAGTTCGCGAAAGCCGGGCAGCGCCTCCTGCAGGCTTCGAAGCTGGATGTTGCAATACGGACACCACTCGCCGCGGTAGAAGACCACGACGACAGGCCCCTGAGCGAGCAGGTCCGCAAGCGGCACCAATTGTCCGAGAGCGTCGGGCAGGGTGAAGTTGGGCGCGTGGTCGCCGACGGCGAGGCCGGGGGCGACGCCCGACGCGTCGACCTCTGCGACACCCGCCTCGATCCTCGAGCTGATCGCGTCGGGGATGTGCGCGGTGATCTCATCGAGCTGGGGCTTGAGTGTGGGAATGGGACTGACGGTGGACACGGGTTCTCCTCGTCCTCGGGGCATAATGGACTGAGCGGTCCACTCTGGCAGGGGTAGAATGGACTGTCAAGTCCAAAACCCCTGGAAACCTGAGCCATGGTTGACGAACCCGGAACCGACGCGATGCCCTTGACCCGCAAGGGTCGAGAAACCCGTCAGCGGATCATCGAGGCCGCCGCGCATCTCGTCTACGAAAGGACCGTGGCCGGCGTGAGCCTCGACGAGGTCTGCCGGGCGACCTCGACGAGCAAGTCGCAGCTCTATCACTACTTCGGGGACAAGAACGACCTGGTCCATGCCGTCATCGATCATGAGCGCGAGCGCGTCCTTGGCTTCCACCGCCCTGCAATGGAAGGCCTCTCGAGTTGGGACGACATCCAACGCTGGCGCGACATGGTCGTGGGGGCACAGGCGGCCCGTGCCTGTCGCGGTGGCTGTCCCCTCGGGTCGCTCGCCAACGAGCTGGCCGATCTCGACCAACCGGCCCGGACCCAGCTATCCAATGCCTTCGCGGCTTGGGAACAGCTCCTGGCCGACGGTCTGGTCAAGATGGTCGAGGCGGGAGCCCTTCGGGCCGATGCCAACGCCACGGATCTCGCGGTGAGCGTCATCGCCAGCTTGCAGGGCGGCCTGTTATTGGCCGAGATCGATCGCAGCACTCGTCCCCTTGAGGTCGCCCTCGACGCCGCGATCGCCTACTTGCGTTCTTTCGCCCCACGTGCCACATAGAGTGACCAATTAGGGTCGAAGTCTGGTGCGGTTGGGCAGCACTGTCGCGCCCGAATCGGTGCGCGGATCGCCAGGAGACAAGCGACGCGCGTTCGGTTGCTCATCGCGCCTCCGGTCGTCGCCATCTTGGGCGCCGACTCCTCCGTACGCGCGGCTCCTGGCTCGACGCCAAGCATAGTGCGATGCGGGATCGACATTGTCGCCGTTGCGGCGAATCCAGGCGCTACTCGGATCGCCAGCGTCGGTACAGCTCGGTGAGGTCCGCCCTCGCTTCCGGGCTCAGGTCGTCGGGTTCGACCTTGCCGATCAGCTCGATGGTCATCTTGATCTGTTCCAGGTAGGCAGTGCAGTTGGGGCACGCCCGGAGATGGGCCTCGAAGCGGCGCCGGTCGCGACGCGAGAGCGCGCCTTCGAGGTAATCAGTGACCAGCTCGACTGCCTGCTGGCACACGATATCCCTCCGTCGCAATGACAGCATCGGTCAGACCTTTCGCAACTCGGCTTCGAGGATCTCGCGTAGGCGAGTCCGGCCCCGGTGTAACAAAATCCGTTGGTTGCCGCTGCTTATGCCGAGGATGGCGCACACCTCGTCGCTCGATAGCCCCTCGACATCGCGCAGCACGATCACCTCACGCTGGCGGGAAGGAAGGTCATCGAGGCCGGAGTTGAGGATCGGCACCCAGATGGCGGCCTCGAGGCGGTCCTCGCTCTCCTCGGTCCACCGATCGAGGGGATCGGCCCATTGGCCCTGGGCGTCGAAGCGCAGCGGGTCGACGGCATGAAGCGACTCAAGTGGCGTGTGGTACTGCTCCCGGGACCCGGCCGAACGAACCCGGTTGGTGAGGATCCGAAACAACCACGTCTTGAACGAGGAGCGCCCCTCGAAGTGCTCGATGCCGCGAACTACGCCCATCCAAGTGTCCTGCACCGCCTCCTCGGCCACAGCCTGGGTGGCGACCATGGAGCGGGCCAGACGCAACATGGGTCCTTGGTAGCGGGCCACCAGCATCACGAACGCGTCCTCGTCGCCGGCACGCAACCGGGAGAGCAGCTCGGCGTCATCCTCCACACCTCGAAGCGTAAACCCGAACGTCCACTTTCGGGGCCGCTCGGTGCATACACCACCTTTCTCGCGGAGACCGGCCGCCTGGACATGCCTCCTCCGTCTTCGCGGCCCGGAGAAGCGTTACGGAAGACGTGCCCAGCGGGCTCGCGCAGGATGCGGCGTAACGCTTGGCACGGTGCTCGGGACTGTGCTCGGTGGGCGTAACCCGTCGATACAAAGGAGACACGATGAGGAAAACGATCCGACTGGCCGTGGGCGCCGGAGCCGTCCTGGGGCTCTCCGCCTTGGTCGCACCGGTCGCTGCCGGAGCCCAAGGGCTTCCGGGAACGCATTTCCGAGGCGGCGGCGATCATGTCGTCTTCGTCCAGACCGACAACACCGCCGGCAACCAGGTCGTCGCCTACGACCGCGCCGATAACGGCAGCCTCACCCTGGCCGACACCTACAACACCGGCGGCTTGGGCGGACAGCTGAGCGGCTCGGTGGTCGACCACCTCGCTTCCCAAGGTTCGCTCACCTACGACCAGGACAACGCCCTGCTCTACGCCGTGAACGCCGGCAGCAATACGGTGTCGGTCTTCTCGGTCCGGGGTGACCAGCTCGCGCTCCACCAGGTGGTCAGGTCAGGAGGCACGTTCCCCGTCAGCGTGGCGGTTCACAACAACCTGGTCTACGTCTTGAACGCCGAGAACGGCGGGAGCGTCCAGGGCTACGTCGCCTTCTTTGGCCACCTGTTCCCCATCCCGGGATCGAACCGAGCCCTGGGACTCAACCCCTCGGCGACGCCGCAGTTCGTCAACACCCCCGGACAGGTCGCCTTCTCGCCTGACGGCTCAAAGCTGATCGTGACGACCAAGGCCAACGGCAGCGACATCGACGTCTTCGATGTCGGCTTCTTCGGCTTGTTGTCGTCCTCCCCGGTGGTGAACGCCGAGCCTGGCACGGTCCCCTTCGCCATCTCGTTTGATGCGGCGGGCTACCTCGTCATCGCCAACGCCGGGACCGACTCGTTGGCCACCTTCACCCTCAACGCGAACGGCACCGTGTCCCTCATCGACTCGGTGGGAACGGGCCAGGCGGCGACATGTTGGGTCGCGCAGGCGCAGGGGTACTTCTACGCCTCCAACGCCGGGAGCGCGACGGTGAGCGGGTACCAGGAGGCCCCCAATGGCCAGCTCACCCTCCTCACGCCGACGACGGCTACAGACCCGGGGACGGTCGACGCCTCGGCCTCTGTCGACGGTCAGTTCCTCTACGTCCAGACCGGAGGCAACGGGATCGTCGATGAGTTCCAGGTCAACGCCAACGGGTCCCTGACAGGAATTGGGTCCGTGACCGTGGCCGGCGCAGTGGGTGGCGAGGGCATCGTCGCCTTCTAATCAGTCCCCGCGAGCGACGGCGCCCTGACCTCAGGGCGCCGTCGCTCGCGCCCGGACCTCCTTCACCTAACTCTGCTTGCACGCGCCGGCCCAATCGGGTGCCGCAACCGAGCCTTCCCCGAAGCACGACCACGCCAGAATGACCGTCTACGAGGGCGATTCTCCCTCCAAAGTCCTGCGGTGCCGCGCCAGAATCGATCTGCGCACGCGGCCTGCGCCGGAGTGGGCGTGGTTCCCGCCAGACCAGCGGTCGACAAGGGGATCGGGGCAGTGGAGGCAGCGCGCTGCCGGCGTCTGCAGTTCAGATCTCCAGTCCGGCGGGCGGAGCCGGCTGTGACGACCCATGCACAGCGGTGGCGTTCTGCGGGTAGATGTGGCGTGGGGGGACGCCTCGGCCGGCCGGGCGGTGACGCTCGATTGCTTGCTGGGTGTCGACGGCCCGGTTGAGTTCGTTGATCCGGTCGATGAGCTCGGCGTGGGTGGCGATGAACCTGGCGCGAGCTTGCTGTACCGCTTCGAGTTCCCCGACTTGGCCAGCGAGTCGGGACTGTTCCCGAGCGAGGTGGTCGGCGTGAGGTTGAGTGAGTTGGCGCCAGGTGTTGTCCGCCTCGACGAGGACGGCGGCGCTGGTGTCCAGGTTTTGGCGGTTGCGGCGTCGAGCGAGGATCCCCTGGCCGGGGTTCTGGGAGGCGCGGCGAAGGTTCTGGTCGTGGACCCATCGGGCGCGCTGAAGGTCCTCGTAGCCCGCTCGGACGGAGGTCCCGGCCCAACGACCGGCACCGGTCTTAAGGTCGGCGAGGTCCCGTTCGATGGCGGCTCGTTGGTCGCGTAGCTGGGCGAGTTGTTCGGTGACCCTCGGCGGGATCGTGGCGACGAGCTGGCGGCGCTCCGCCCGCAGCGCTTCCACGTGCCCGGCGGCGCTGGCCTGGTCGGCGACCCATTGTTGGCGGCGTTCGTCGTCCCAGGACCAGGCGAGACGCTGGGACGCATCCGACGGGTCGGGGGCGGTGACATAGACGTGGCTTGCCTGGCGGGCTCGGCTCATGGCGACATAGGCGAGCTCTCGGCCGCCGCCGTCGTCGAGGACATGAGCGACGTCCACCGTGGCGCCCTGGGCTCGGTGGCACGTGATGGCATAGCCGTAACCGAGGCGTTCCGCCCCCATGTCGTCGGCCCCCATGTGAAGGGTGCGGCCGTCGGGGGTGACCGCCGTGATCGTCTGTGCTTCGGCATTGACCACAGTGACCTGCGCTGGCTGGGAGGTGACCCAGGCGCCGTTCGGTCCGGGGGCGAAGGTGATGATGCGGTCCCCGGCGCGATAGCGCCTTCCGCCGGGAGCGGTGAGCTCGGGGCCGGCGAGCCTCCCGGCCCGCTCGAACAGCTCACGTGCGGCTTGATTGAGGGCTTCGACGTTGTCGCGGCGGTAGGCGAGCAAGAGGGTGTCTCGGCCGGCGTCGATATCGCTCGCCCAGGCGCGGATCATGGCGGCAACCGCATGGCGGCGGTCGGCGGCGGGATGGATGCGCCCGTTTCGCGCGTACCAGCTGATGGCGGCGACGATGTTTCCGTGGCGGAGCTGGGCGAGGGCGGCGCCTTCGGCCGGGTTGGCCTGGCGGAGGTTGTCGGTGAGCGCCCACAAGTGTTCGGGGTGACGCTTTACGATGGCGGTGAGGGCTCCGCCGGGGCCGATGGCTCCGAGTTGGCGGTCATCGCCGACCATGACCAGTTTGCTCCCAGCCCGTTCGACGGCCGTGAGGAGACGTGCCAGGTCGACGTCGGCGGTCATGGCGCCCTCGTCGACGATGAGCACGTGCCGATCGCTCAGCGCCAGTGTGCCGTGCTCGAGCCGCCAGGTGAGCGAGGCGATCGTGCCCGACTCGATGCCGGCGCCGTCGGCGAGGTTCTTGGCCGCCTGACCAGAGGTGGCGGTCCCGACGACGCTGTAGCCGGCGGTTTCGAACCCGGCGCGCACCGCCGCAAGGGTCGTCGTCTTGCCCGACCCGGCGACCCCGACCACCACCTCGAGACGGTGGCCGCTCGTCAGCAATCCGACCGCCACCTGGCGTTGGGCGCCAGTGAGCGATCCACCGAGGTTCCCCTCGAGCTCCGCCACCGCCTCGAGGGCGGCCTGTTCACTGACCATCGGGCCTTCATCGCCAGTGAGCCGCTCCGCCAACTCGGCGATGCGCTGCTCGTCGGCGAGCACACAACGCGCGGCCCACACCCGCTCTCTGCACCCGGCAACAGCTGGCAACGCCACGGCGTCGTCGTGAACGAGGACGGTGGCGACGGCCTTATCGAGCACAGAGAGCGGAAGGCCGTGGAGGTGGGGGACCACCGCCACGATCACGTCACCGCGAGTGAAGGTCTTCTCTCCAGCTAGGCGTCCGCCGGGAGCGAGCAGCTCGGCGGCGAGATCCTCGAGGTCGACAGCGACCGGCGTATAGGCGCGCCCGGCCGCCTCAACTTCGGCTACGAGGTCCGCCGGCGGGTGACCGGCGGCGACAAGGTCGGCCCGCCACCCGACGAGAAGGTCCGCCACCGGGACATGAGCTTTGCGGTCCCGGGTGGCCCGGGCCGCGACGGAGCGGGATGCGTAGGAGGCGTCGGCGCCGACTGCGGCGGTGATCTGGGCCGAGCGCGTTGAGTGCAGAGCGCACACCTCTGCAGGGATGCCGGCGATCGCCCAGCTCCCGAGCCGCCCCGATGCGCCAGGGTCGGCCACGATCCCATAGCCGAGCTCGACCGCCTTTGCCGCCGCCGACATCCGTCCGACCGCGGTGGCGGCGTGAAGGTGGTCGCGCAAGAAAGCGGTGTCGGCGCCCTTCCAGCCTCCCCGGGCGTCGGCCATGGCAACGGCGTTGGCGATGAGCACATGATCATGGACCTGGGGGTCCCCGGCCCGGGTCGTCGCATGCCGAGAGGTCGCCCAGATGAGGCCGCCGGTTGCCACTCGGGTCTGTGCCCGGCCACGCCGGCCGCCGCTTTGCACGACGAGGCGGTCCAGGTAGGCCAGGGTGGCGTCGCGCTCGGCATCAGCGATCTCGTGCATGTCCTCGGCCCGGCCGATCACCCCCAGCTCGGCCACTGACTTGTGCGGCGAGACGACCAGCTCGAGCCCCGGACGGCGGCACCCGACGAGGCGCCGGCCGCTGGCCGGGTCGTGGGCGCCCCCGACACCGAACACGGCTCTGTAGTCGCCCAGATCGACCTCGCCGTCGAGCCCGAGAAGCCCGCGGCCGCTGCCACCCCAGGTCATCGGGGTCTCGCCGCGAGACGCGTAGTAGGCGGCTGCAGCGGCCACAGGGTCATCGCCGCGGCCCGCCACGGTGTGCTCGTGGTACTCGACCGAGTCGACGCCCATCATCCGCATCCACGCCACCGCGCCGCACCCGCCTCTCAACCGAAGGTTGCAAACGTGTTCCGCTTTGATTGGGTTTATAGCAGTTGGAGAGTGAAGTAAAGGTGGTGATTTCGTGAGCGGTTAGCAGTGGTTAGTAATGGTAAATGATGGTCAGGAAGATCTGGTGTGATTGGTAATCGAGACGGGCGTCCGGTCCAGCGGTGAACAAGGAGGCGAGCTCGATTCGCACTCATAGCTTGGACGCGCCAACCGACGTTGAGTAGCGGTCAGCGGTGCCAGCAGCCGCTGGCGATGGTCACCGTTTGTGGAGGGCGAACTGGCACTTAAGTGGGAGCCCATCGGGCACAGACGGAAGGACCGTTCACCAAAGGAGCCACCCATGACGACGACAAAGCCCCTCCCTCATCTCCTCACCATCGAGGAGCTCGCCGATCACCTCGGTGTAACGGTCCGCCACATCCGCAGACTCATCGCCGAGCAGCGCGTGCCCTATGTGAAGTGGCGGCGTTTCATACGTTTCGACCCTGACGAGATCGCATGCTGGCTCGACGACGCCCGTCACCCGCAACGACCGGATGAAGACCGCGCAGCCCTTGCCCCTCCAGCCGGCACGCGTCACTGAACCTCGCGGGTCTCCCATCACTTGCCTTCTGACGGAGCTGCCCGTACAATAGTACGGACAAGGAGGTCGGACATGACGGTAAAAGACAGGCGGCGCGAGGTGCGGATTTCCGCTTCGGATGACGACCTCTTGGCTGAGGCTGCCGGCCTAACGGGCGTGTCCGTCTCGGAGTTCCTCCTCGAGCGAGCTCTCTCCGACGCGGTCGCGCTCGTTGAAGCGCACCGCACGATCCGCCTCTCTGGCGAGAGCTACGACGCTTTCTTGGAGGCTCTTGACGCTCCAGTCCGGCCCCCCAAGGACCTCGTGGCGCAGTCGCGTCGCGCCCGGCGGCTCAAGCGAGCGGACTGAGTGCGCGTCGAGCACCTCGACGACCATCACGACATCAGCACCTTCGCGTGCGGCGTCAAGGCACTGGACGATTGGCTACGTGCCTACGCGTTGGACAACCAGCGTCGCAACCTTTCGCGCACGTTCGTCCTGGTCGACGATGGCGGCCAGGTCATCGGCTACTACTCGCTGTCCATGGGGGGTGTACGCCGAGAGGAGTTGCCTCCTCGCTACGGTCGTGGCCTGCCCCGCTATGACATTGGGATGGTCCTTCTCGCGCGACTAGCCGTGGATCGAGGTCACCAACGCATCGGGATGGGTCGAGACCTGCTCGTCGAGGCCATCGAGCGAGCAGCTACCGCTGGTGAACACGCGGCCGCCCGATTCATCGCTGTCGATCCCATCGACGAGGACGCTCGGTCCTTCTACGCCGCGTTCGGCTTCAAGGCTGTAGAGGGAGACGAGGGCGGACGGATGTACGTGCGCATCGACGAGGCGTTGGCGGCACTCGATGAGGGACAAACCTGAGTAAGGCAACGACCCCGGACGTGACGCCGGAGGCATGTCGCGTCCCACGGGGCCGGCGAGGGCAACAACACTCGTCGAGCCTCAGCGTCACCTCCCTCAGCGTCACCTCGGCGACGGCTGGCGGGGGTGAAGCTCCTCACGGGCGAGAATCGCCGCATAAGCGAGAGCCGCCGCGACCGCTCCGGCCGGAAGTGACGGGGTACTGGGCGTGGATCTGCTCTTCGGTCATTCCCGCGGTCAAGCAGTCGAGGACGACGCTCACAGGGATGCGCGTACCGCGTATCCGAGCCTGACCGTGTACGACCTCCGGGTCGGCATCGATGAGATCAGAGGGTCGCTCGCCACGGCCTAGCAGCAGTTGCTGGTCGTGAACAATCGGACTAGGAAGCAGCTTGTCGCCAACAGACCACGACGAGGAGGACGGTTATGGCAGGACTCGAGCGGAAGCGGTTCGACGACCCGGATGACACGCGGCCGTTTCGGGACAAGGGACACGTGGAGATCGTCAACATCGGCGATGGCGTCGTGGGTCGCGCCACGTTTCAACCGGGTTGGAAGTGGTCCGACCATGTGAAGCCCATCGTCGGCACAGACAGCTGCCAGGCCGCGCACATCGGGTACGTGATCTCGGGTCAACAGGTCATCCTCATGGACGACGGCACCGAGCTCGAGATCGGGCCCGGTGACGTCGTCTCCATTCCGGCCGGACACGACGGCTGGACGATCGGCGACGAACCGTGTGTCGTGCTGGACTTTGCGGGGATGGCCGACTACGCGAAGCCGAGCTGACACGCTGGCCCCCTCAGTTCCTGAGGAGGTCCCACATCACCGAGCCGGAGCGTCATCCGATTCTCGAGTGTGAAGGCCGCAGCACCTCGACGAGCTGAGGACTAGCTGAGGACTGAGGGCTTTGATGAGGCACAAAACCGCAGGTCAGAGCACCTGTTGAGCTGTTCCCCGCCTACAGGCCGACTCGCCACACACAGCGGCCCTGCGGGCACCGTCGGATCGCTACGCGGGAGGGATTCCCGGCAACTCCGGCATCGCAGGGTGGCGGAGCAGACGGTCGAGCAGCGAGTCGCCTCCGCCCTCTTCCTGCACCGCCTGGTGGATCACGTAGATGAGCGCTGGGATGGCCCAGAAGTCACCGCACACCCACAGGATCGCCGCGCCGATCTGCTGGTCGGCGAACGGCGAGAGCGTGACACCTGGGATGTGGTTGTAGGCGGCGTACCACGACGCCGTGGTGAAGATGCTCATCGACATCGCCATGACGAACATGACGATGTTGCTCCCGACGATCGCACAGATCTTGCCGCCGGTTGACAGCCTGGGCTGAATCGGATGGGACGGGATGATCTGGAGCCAGAAGAAGACACCCGTCACGAAGAAGCTCGAGTGCATCAACCAGATGTGGACCGTCTGGTTGTTCTCGGCGAGGTCGAACAGCGCTGGGATGTGCCAGATCACCATCACCACGTTGAACAGCACCACAGCCACCGCTCCGCGGCTGAGGACCCGGCCCACGGCTCGTAGCGGCCTCGCCCAAGCGCCGAGTAGCACGCTCCGTCCCACGACTCGCCGGACTTTCACGGGAAACCCATGGATGAGCGGCAGCCACGGGGCGCCGAGGACGATGAGGATCGGAGCGAAGAACATGATGAGGATGTGCTCGATCATGTGGACGAAGAAGTAATCGCTGGCCCAGAAGTCGATGGGGGAGTCGACGGCGATGAGCAGTAACGCCAGACCCCCGTAGAACGCCAGTGAGCGGCGCCTGCGTCTGCGGGTGGGTTCCTGCCGGGAGCGGCCCTTGAGGTGATGCAGACCGAGCTCGTGAAGCACGACGACCAGCGTGACGATGATCACGAACGGGTCGAAGGACCAGTGGTGAGTGAGATAGCTCATGATCGGTCTGGCTGCTGCCCGCCTGGCATGGCGTATTCGTCTCCTCGTTTCGTCGCGTTCGCTCCATGCTCGCGCGATCCATGAGCGTCGCGCAGCAGAGCAGGTAGGAGAGCACCCTGCGGCGTTTCAGTCGAGCGCCGGATGCCGTCACGCACCACTCCGACCTCGTTGGGGCAGTTACAGTCTCGACGGTGGACGACCAGAGCCGGCTTCTCGGCAACCACTCCGAGGTTGCCGATCATGGAGTTGAAGAGCCCGCTGTGCTCTCGGACTGGGACCGAGCTCTGGCGCTCTCCAGGGGGCCCGAAAAGCTGCCGCGCCGTGCCATCACCTGGCTCCTCGTTGTGTGCGCCGTCCTGGGTCTCGGCGGCGTGATCGGCGACCACTTCTTCGATGGAGGGCTCGGTGCCTCGGCAACGCCCCCAGCGACGACGAGTGGGAACCAGTCTCCTCAGGACCAGCTGCACGGGCCACTGGCGGCGATGATGGGGCTCAAGACTCTCAGTCCCCGGGCAGCGCCTGGGTTCACCCTCACGGCGTTGGACAGCAGGAAGATATCGCTGGCATCGTTTCGTGGTGATGTCGTCGTGCTGTCGTTCTTCGACTCTCGCTGCGACGACATCTGCCCCGTTCTCACCGGCGAGCTGTCACTCGCAGTCAAAGATCTCGGACGGAGCGCGTCCAGGGTCGTGCTCGTAACTGTCAACACCGACCCGCTCGCGACCTCGACAGCTTCGGTCAGCCCTCTTGTGCGCCGGGTTGCCGGGTCACAACCGCGCTGGCATTTCCTCACCGGGACCATCCAGCAGCTGAACCGCGTGTGGAGCGCCTACGGCGTGACGATCGACGTCCAGAGGAGCTCGAGTCTCGTGGCCCATAACGACGTGCTGTATTTCATCGACCCAGAGGGCCGGCTACGCCTCGTGGCCGTGCCGTTCGCAGACGAGACCGTGCACCGCCGTTACAGCCTTCCAGCGGCGCTGGAGAGCCGTTGGGCGTCCGGAATCGCCGCAGAGGCACGTTCCCTTCTCGGAGCGCGCTCGTGACGCAGCCGGCCAAAGGGGTCGAGGGCTTGAACGGTGCCGCTGGTAGGTCGCCTGTTGCCAGCCCGCGTGGTGCGGCCGGCGCCCCGCCGCGGCTATCTGGGACCGGGAGCGACGGAACATTACCGCCAGGCCCCTGGTACAAGCGCCGTACGTTCATCGTTGGGGCCGTGGTCGTCGCCGTGCTCGCCGTCACCGTGGTCACCGACCTTCCCCAGCACGCCTCTCGCGGAATCCAGATCTCGACTGACACGACCGTGATGCAGCAGGTGAACCAGTACCTCAGCCCGTGCGCGTACGCCGTCAACGAGACGTTCACGATCTTCCAGGAGCACACCGATCACCAGTTGACTGCAAGTGACGAGGCGACTGCACCCGGGCTCTTGCGCGACGACCAGGTGGCTTGTTCGTTGACCGACGAGTCCATGGACAATTTGGGGAACGTCGAGGTGCCGGGATCGGCGGCGGGAAAACAGCTCCAGCAGCTCGTGGGCACGGTGACGCTCTGGGCGACCTCTGACGCCCTGGCTGCGATCGAGGCGATTCAGACCCTCTGGACGGACCCGTCGAACGCGTCGGCGCGACAGCAGCTGAGCAAGGCGGAGCGGACACTCACGTCTGACCGGAAAGCGGCGCTGGCCAACCTCGCCACAGCAGATCACGTGCTCGACGCCCGTCTTCCCGTGCTGAAGATGCCCCAGCTGCCCACGCCGTCGTAAAGCGCCGGGACCAGGGTCCTGCCGCTACAGACCCTGGCCTTGACGATCCTCGCTCCGGAGCCAATCCGTGAGGTTGGAGAACACCACAGGGATGAACGCGCAGGCTGCGACCAACCACATCACCCAGGTTGTGACCTGTTGGTCGGCCGCCGGGCTGAGGGCACGCCCCACTGGGTGCACGTAGGCGCGATACCAGCTGGAGTGAGCAAGGCCGACCATGTAGGCGAGGATCCACACGATCCACATGCTGACAGCCGCGAGTGCCATGCGCATGGGACGGCTGGCCCGCGGCGAGAGCGGCCCCGACGGCACGAGTTCGAGCCATACGCCGACGCCGGCGGGGATCAAGGTGACCGCCTCGATCAGGACAAGCCATTGGTTGCCGGCAAGGCGGTTCACCGCCGCGGGCGTACGCCAGGCGATCTCGAGAACGATGGCGACACCCGCGACGAGCCCGACCCGCACGAGCTCGCTCGGCCCACGTCCGGGTGGCCGTGCAGACCGGGGGCTCCGAGCGTAGCCCAGGAGGCTCTGCTGGTCACTCCACTGGCGTCGCCGCTCTGCGAGCCGGTCAGCGAACCCACGGAGGCCGATGATCTGCCACGGTGCGGCGAGAACGACGAGCGCCGGCACGACGATCGCGATGAGTGAGAACTGCAATGCTTCGACCCAGGCGTAGCGTTGCGCGCCGTCGGCGAGCGGCGGGACCAGCGCCGCGACGAGCACAACCAGAGCGAGGGCGGCCAGAGCCTGGCGACGGCCGCGGGGACGCGCCGCAATTGCCGGGCCCGGTTGGGCCGGCCGGGTTCCATCAGTTGCCACAGGGCTCGGCGTGGTCAGCACGCCCTTGGTCGGAGCGAGCCGGCGAGCGACCGGCTCATCGTGCGGGCCGGCGGAAGAAGAACGCCACTACCAGCGCCGCGATGAACGTGCCCAGCGGAATCAGCAGCGTCAACGCCTGCGTCCCGAAGTCGGAACTGCCTGTCACGACCCGCCTCCCTCAGATGACGTAGAACAACACCCAGAAGAACACTGCCACGGCAGCGACAAACACCCAGAACACCTGGGACGCCTCGACATTTGCCCGGAACAGCCGGGCGACCGGGAGTTTCGAGGCTGTCAGACCACCGTCTTCGGCGAAATCGGCACGGGACCGGAGCACACGAACGACGAGAGTCTCCGACCAATACACCGAACCCACCAGCATCGCGATATTCAGACTCGCCCATCCGATGAAGCACGAAGCGTACCCGCTGCTCCCCGGGGAGAAGGGGAGCTGAGTCAGCTGCCAGATCTGAAGACCGGTCGCAATGAGGCCCAACAGCACCGTCACCCAGCCTGCGACCTGCCAGTCCAGCAGCTCACCACGACGAAAGCGCCGGAGTCCCAGGATGACCAATCCGGCGGCGGCAAGAGTGAATGCCATGATCGCCGCTCCGGCACCTGTCGGTGCAGTCACCCGGTGCGGTCGCCACAGCTCGTCGTTGTTGCCCGAGCGGAGGTAGAAGTAGGCAAAGGCAAGCGAGGCAAACGCGAACACGGCGATGCCCATGAGGAGGCGGATACCGGTCCAGATCGAGCCCTCCTGCGCTCGGAGCTCGTACTCCAGCTCCTCCGGCGTGCTGTTCGTGCCGCCCGCCGTCGCCGCCAGCGTCGTGGTCTGCTCGGTCGCGCTTGTGGTCTGGTCGCTCATGATCTCTCCGGCCCTCTCACGCCATCTGTGGTTGCGGACCGAGATCCTCGGTGCCCGGCAAAGTCTTGGTGACCAGCCCGCCCTCGCGCCCGGTCACGCCAAGGTCGGCGACCGGTACGGCATCGCTCTCGCCGTAGTGGTATGGGTCGTTCAGCACGATGGGGATCCGATCGAAGTTGTCCGGCGGTACTGGCGTCGCCGTCTGCCACTCCAGTCCCAGCGAGTCCCACGGGTTGGCGGGGGCGGGGGCCGGGTTGATGATGATGCTCCAGGCGAAGTTGACGACGAAGATGAGGAACGAAGCGCCGAGAAGGTACGCGCAGACCGACGAGAAGTCGTTCCAAGGCTGCAGGTTGTGCGCGTACTCGAACACGCGGCGGGGCTGGCCGAGCAACCCGACGATGAACAGCGGGAAGAACGTCAGGTTGAAGAACACGAACATCGTCCAGAAGTGGATGCGCCCCAACCGGTCGTCCATCTTGTGACCGGTGAGCTTCGGAACCCAGAAGTAGATACCGGCGAACAACGCGAAGATCAGTCCACCCATGATCGTGTAGTGGAAGTGGGCCATGACGAAGAAGCTGCCGTGCACCGTGACGTCCACGGGTACGTCGGAGAGGAAGACGCCGGTGACACCGCCGATCAGGAAGTTGAAGATCATCCCGATACAGAACAGCATCGGCACTTCGAACCGGATCTTCGCCTTGTAGAGCGAGCCCATCACGACGAGGAAGATGAACCCGGTCGGGATCGAGATCAGCTCGGTCGTCAGCATGAACAGCGGCCGCATGTCGGGGTTGATGCCGCTTTGGAACAGGTGGTGCTGCCAGACGAAGAACGACAGCAGGGCCACACCGATCATCCCCGCAGCGGCCACGCGGTACGCGAACAAGGGCTTGCGGGTGAACACCGGGATGATCTCGCCGACGATGCCGAAGCCCGGCAGCGCCATGATGTACACCTCCGGATGGCCGAAGAACCAGAACAGGTTCTCCCAGAGGAACGAGCTCCCGCCGTGCTCGGTTACGTAGAACGCCGTCTGGGCGGTGCGGTCGAGAATGCCGAACAGGCCGGCGACGACGAGGGTCGGCGTTGCGAGAGTGAGCAATGCAGAGGTTCCGAGGATCGACCAGACGAAGATCGGAATGCGGCTCCAGCTCATTCCCGGCGCCCGGTAGTGGATGATCGTCACCATCAGGTTGAACCCGGCCAGGATCATGCCGAGGCCGATCACGGCGAAGCCGCATAAGTACGAATCCATGCCTCCAGCCGACTGCGTCTGGAGGGGGGCGTAACCGGTCCAGCCGGTCTGGAAACCGCCGAGTGGCAAGGCAGTGAGGATGACGAAGTAACCCACCGTGAACAACCACAGCGACGTCGCCTCCACCCGCGGGAAAGCGGTGCGCCGGCTGCCGATCATCAGCGGTACGAAGTAGTTCCCGAGTGGTCCGACGACCACCGACGACGCCATCATCATCATGATCGTGCCGTGCTCACCCACGATGGCGATGTAGACACCAGGTCCGAAGACGTGGTTGATGGGGGTGAGCAGCTCGGTGCGGATCGCCATCGCCAGGAGGCCACCGGTGAAGAAGAAGGTGAAGACGGCGACCAGGTACTGCATCCCCACGACCTTGTGATCCGTCGTGAAACGCAGATAACGGACCCAATGGGTCGTATTCGACTCGACGGGCGGCTCGCGTCCGATCAGCTTCGCCAGCGGGTAGTTGAGCGCTCCGATACCGAGGAGCCAGCCGAAGACCGCGAAGGAGAGCCCGAGGACGATGGCGATGTCGTTCTGCCCGTTGTACTGGATCGTGGTGTGGGAGGACCCGATGAGGTTGCCCGCCCAGTGGCCGAGGAGGTAACCCAGCACCATTCCCACCAGAGCCGTCAGGACGTTCTGCCCGAGCCACCAGGGGCGGGGTGATCCAGCGGTTGGTTGGGCTTCTTCCGGCGGTGTCGGTCTGGTCGCTATTGCGGTCACGTCAGATCTTCACCTTCTGCGCTCCGTAGACCTCCACATTGCTGTAGGGGTCGACTGTGTCGGGGTAGTAACCACCGTCTGAACCGTTGGCATCCGGCGTGTAGCTCCAGGCGAACGGGGGGAGGAACTTCGTGTTCCTCGCCAGCTGCGCCTTGGTCGTGTCCGCCCAGGTCTCGAAGGCCGACTTGGGGAGCACTACGCCGTCGTTGTACATCGCACCGTGCCACAGACCACAGAGCTCGTCACATCGCACGGTGAACGACCCGAGCTGCTGAGTCGTCGTGAAGGCGACGTTGTCCTGTCCAGGGTTGGCGTCAGCCTTCACTCCAAGCTGGTAGGCCCAGAAGTCGTGGATGACGTCCAGGGAAGTGACATGGAACGCCACGTTCGTGTCAGCGGGCAGCACGAGCTGAGTCGTCTCCATGCCGCCGAACGAGGGGTAACGGTAGGTGAACTTCCATTGCTGGGCGATGACTTGCACGACCAGGGTGTTGTGCGAGGTGGGCGTCCAGATCGGAGTCGGCCCCTCGCCACCGCCGGCGCCGGCGGGCACGATCAGCTGCACCGTGCCGAATACGAACAGCCCGAGCACGATGACGGTCGTGCCGCCGATCCAGGCGATCTGGGTGGGGAGATGCCCGCGTGAGTTGGGACCGACGACGGGGTCGGGTCCGCCGCGGCTGGCGCGCCACGTCGACAGCGCGTAGCCGAGGTAGACCCACACCGCGATCATGACCGGAAGGGCGACGACAATCAGAACGTTGAAGTCGAATTGGGCGCCCCCGGCCGTGCTGGTCATCTTGCCCGGAGGTACGTGCGGGCCGACGAGGAAGTAGTAGAGCAGGTCGACGATCAAGGCCAGGACGACCCAGATGACGAACATCCGCCGGAAGTGGTGCTCCTCGGCCGGGGGTTTCGGTGAGTCGGCCATCTATGCCACGACCTTCAAGAAACCATCCATGTAGGCGACCGACTGCATCGGGCCTCCGTTGCCATAGAGATAACCGAGGCCGCAGGGCACGAAGCACTGCCAGGGGTACTGACCCGGACCGGGGGTGACGAACGAGAACGTGATCACGTTGTGGGGCGAGCTCGTGGTGCACGGGGCGACCGAGCAGAGGTTCAGGTTGCCGTTGACGCCGTAGAGCGGGACGTTGATCCCAAGGGTCGGGATCGAGAACGTGTGGGCGACCCCGTAGCCGGCATTCGAGTTGATGACGTGCTTCGGGTGCCCGTTGATCACCTCGACGTTGCCGATCGTCCCGGTGATCTGGCCGACCTGCTGGTTACGAAGTGGGCTTCCCGAGTCGTACTCGTCGATCGTCACGTTGATCCGTGTGTGGGCGGGCAGGTCCCACAACGTCGTGTGCACCCACTGGCCGTCGGGGGCCTGGGCGAGATACGAGACCCAGGTGGGATGGTCTCCGAAGCCGATCGACCCCACGGTCTGCAGCGTCAGGTTCACAGGCTGCCCAGCCGGATGACCTGTGGCGTAGTCGACCGTCGGCGGGCTGCTGCGCAGGAACGCCATCGTCGTGAAGATCGCGAGACCGATCGCGACGGCTGCGATCGTCACGACGATGCTAAGACGCGCGGACTTGCTCATGTATCCCCCCTTCCGCTAACGACGGCCGACGACAGCTCCCGACCCTGTCCAACCCTCAAACGAGTTCATCCAACCGCCGTTCGGCAATCTAAAGGGCCTCTGAGGCCACGTCAAGGACACTTGCGACGCGCCCTGTCAGCCAGGTGTTTTGTGGCGACCGACGCGCTCTGACGAGGTACGCGGGGATGAGACACCCCCGGAGTACCCTCGTGCCATGGGCTCGTCCCGGGCATCCGAAGCGCTGCAGTTCGACTTCTCGCGCCCACCTGGCAGCGACGAGACCGATGCCGCCGACCCCGGCACCAAGGCCGAGGCAGCCCCGCAGGTCGCCTCATCCGGCCCATCCGCCAGGCTCGTCGAGAGCGCACCGGGCGCGAGCGCGGACGAGGCGCTCACGGTCGCCGAGTTCTACGACCGCGTGAAATACGCCGTCAGAACCGAGTTCCCCTCCGACGTGTGGGTCACCGGGGAGATCCGGAAGGTCACGGTCTCCAAGGGCAATCGCTACCTCGAGCTGGCTGATCACGACGGGCCGACAAGCCGTGCGGGCGCGGCGATGCTGGAGGTGGCGTGCTGGTCGCGCGACTGGCCGCTCATCGGGGCCGAGCTGCAGGCGGTGAGCCTCGAGCTGACTGCCGGCCTCGTCGTCAGGATCCGTGGGCGGGTGTCGGTCTGGGAGGGCGGCGCCAAGCTGCGCTTCTCGATGACGGCCCTCGACGTGGCGGCGCTGCTCGGTGGTATCGCGGCAGCGCGGCGCAGGTTGCTGGTCGCACTCGAGCAGGAGGGTCTGCTCGACGCCAACCGCCGCCTTCCGGTACCGATGGTCCCGATGAGGATCGGTATCGTGACGAGCGCCGGATCGGAGGCATACCGGGACTTCACCGGCCAGCTCCACCGTTCTGGCTTGGCATTCGACGTCCGCCTCGAAGCATCGCTCGTGCAGGGCTTGGAGGCTCCAGGGCAGATCGCAGCCGCCATCGGGCGCCTGCACGGTTTTTGGCCCGACGTGATCGTGGTCGTCCGCGGTGGCGGTGGCAAAGGTGACCTTGCGGCCTTCGACAGCGAGCACGTCGCCCGCGCCATCGCCACCTCGCGTTACCCGGTCTGGACTGGCATCGGGCATACCGGAGACGAGTCGGTGGCCGACATCGTGGCCCAGCGCGCCCTCATCACGCCGACGGCTTGTGGCGAGGCCGTGGTGCTGGCGGTCGCCACGTATCTCAACCAGATCGACGCCCGCGCGGACGCCATCGCCGAGCGGTGCCGGACCGCGTTCGACAAGCTGGCCAGTCGCGTGGACGAGAGCCGGGGCCGGCTTGCCAGAGCCGCCCGCCACGAGCTCGACCAGGCTGGCTCCGCGCTCGAATTGGCGCGCAACCGGACCGTGCACAGCGTGCTTGTCGGGACCGAACGCAACCGTGCGACGCTGCATCGCCAGTCGCAGGATCTGTCCCGGGTCGCGCGCCACGCCGTGTCGGACGCGAGCGAGCGGCTCATCCACCGGCGGGCCGTCCTCGACGCCTTCGACCCGCGGCGCCAGCTGGCCAGAGGCTGGTCCATCACGAAGGGACGTGACGGACGGGTCGTGCGATCCGTACGCGATCTCGCCGAAGGCCAACCAATCGTGACAGTCCTCGCGGACGGCAGTGTGAGATCGACCGTGGAGGAAGTGTCGAGAGCACTCGAGGAGACGACATGACGACGCAACCAGACGACATCGAAGGTCCCACTCCATCGCTCCGGCCGGTAGGCGAGCTCGGCTACAGCGAAGCCGCCGCTGAGCTTGACGGCATCATCGCCGAGCTGGACCGGGGTGTGGTCGACGTCGACGTGCTCGAGGTGCGCTTGCGCCGGGCCGTCGAGATCGTGGAGGAGCTCGACGGCCGGATACGGGGGGCACGCGAGCGGGTGAGCGCCATCCTTCCGCGCCTCGAGATGGCAGGTCGCGGCGAGAGCGACGGGCACGGCCCAGCTACGGTGTGACGCTATGGCAGACACGATCGAGCACGTCGGAGTGGTCGGATCCGGCCTGATGGGTTCGGGCATCGCCGAGGTGTGCGCCCGAGCGGGGTTGGACGTGCTCGTGGTGGAAGTCGACTCGGCCGCGGCCGAGCGCGGACAGCAGCGTCTCGGCAACTCGCTGCAGACAGGGGCCCGCAGGGGAAAGCTGACTCAAGAAGAGGCAGACGACGCCTTTGCGAGGGTCCGGTACGACACCGACCTCGGCGAGATGGCCGACCGTGAGCTCGTGATCGAGGCGATCACCGAGGATGCTGCTGCCAAGGTGGCGTGCTTCAGGACGCTCGACGCCGTCGTCAGCTCTGAGCACGCGATCTTGGCGTCGAACACGTCGTCGATCCCGATCATGAAGCTGGCGACGGTCACGAAGCGTCCCGAGCAGGTGCTCGGCCTTCACTTCTTCAACCCCGTCCCCGTGCTGCGGCTCGTGGAGCTCGTGACGTCGTTGATGACGAGTGACGAGGTCATCGACCGGGCGACGGCGCTGGTGACCACCCAGCTCGACAAGACGGTGATCCGATCGCAGGACCGCGCCGGGTTTGTGGTGAACGCGTTGCTGATCCCGTACCTGTTGTCGTCGGTGAGGATGCTCGAGTCGGGTTTCGCCACCAGAGACGACATCGACGCCGGCATGGTGGAGGGCTGCGCCCATCCGATGGGGCCGCTCGCTCTGTGCGATCTGATCGGTCTCGACACGATGCGGGCGGTGGCCGACTCGCTTTACGGGGAGTTCAAGGAGCCCCTGTACGCCCCGCCCCCCCTTCTGCTGCGCATGGTCGAGGCAGGGTTGATCGGGCGTAAGAGCGGCCGGGGCTTCTACGACTACGGCCGGTCAACGGCGAAGTCACAGCAGGCGCCGGCTTGAGCGAGCCGGTTATCGCTGAGCGCGAGACCGAGGAGCGGCCCTGGGGCAGCTACGTCGTGCTCGACGAAGTTGCCGACCACAAGGTCAAGCGGATCGTCGTGCAACCGAACAGGCGGCTAAGCCTGCAGGTGCACCGGCGCCGGTCTGAGCACTGGTTCGTCGTGCGGGGCTCGGGTGCCATCACGCTCGGCGATGCTCTCGTGACGGTCGGTCCGGGCGATTCGGTCGACATCCCCGTCGGTATGGCGCACCGGGTCGAGAACACCGGGGACTCCGAGCTTGTCTTCATCGAGGTCCAGCATGGCGGGTCGTTCGGCGAGGACGACATCGTGCGCATCGAGGATGACTTCGGGCGGCCTACGAACTGAGTGCCCCCGGTCGTCACACCGCCAGTGGCGAAGGACAGTACTAGTCCTCGAACACCACGGGGAGCTCGATGAGACCTCGCAGGGTGATCCGGTTGCGGAACACCGGCGAGTCGGTCGCGAGCTCGATCGATGAGAAGCGTCGGAGCATCCGGTCGAACGCCACCTGGCCCTCGGCTCGAGCGAGTGATGCCCCGAGGCAGAAGTGGATGCCGCTGGCGAAGCTCATGGGGGGGCCTTCGTCGCGCCGCAAGTCGAGGGACTCCGGGTCGGCGAAGTGCTCCGGGTCCCGGTTGGCAGCACCGAGCGCGGTGACGATCTCACCGCCGGCGGGCACGATCACCCCCCCGAGGTTGACCTCGGAGAACACGTGGCGGCCGTCGAACTGGACCGGGCTGTCGTAACGGAGCAGTTCCTCCACCGCTGCTCGCATGGTGGGGCCTCCGTGTCCCGTCCCGGAAGCGCCTTCAGCGGCGAGATCCTGGCGGAGCCGGGCGAGTTGCTCCGGGTGTCGGAGCAGAGCGAGCAGGCCGTTGCCGATCAGGTTCGTCGTCGTCTCGAAGCCGGCTCCGAACAACAAGATCGCCGTCGAGATCAATTCGAGCTCGGTGAGCTTGTCCGAGCCCTCCTCGACCTTGATGAGCTCGCTCAGCAGATCGTCGCCAGGCTCGGTCCGGCGTACTGCCACGAGAGCACGGAAATATGCCTCGAGCTCGGCCTGGGCCTCGAACGCGGCCTCGATCTCGTCCTCGGCGATGACGGGCTCGAGCAGCACCGTCGCACGGCTCACGACCTCACGAAACCGCGGCCAGTCACTCGACGGCACGCCGAGCATCCTCGAGATGACTGCCACCGGCAGGCGATACGCCAGGGCCTCCATGACGTCGGTGATCTCGCCCGTCGGGATGCGGTCCAGCAGGTCGTCCACGAGCTCGACGATGTGAGGGCGCAGGCGCTGGACCGTACGAGGTGTGAATGCCTTGCTCACGAGCCCGCGCAACCGGGTGTGATCAGGTGGGTTGAGGAACAGCATGGAGCGCCGGTCGGAGAGCAGCTCCTCGATCTTCGGGAAGATCTCCAGGTGGCCGAAACGCTCCCGCACCCGCTCCTCCCGGTTCGCCTCCTCCTTACCGAGACGCGGGTCACGAAGCGCCAGCTGGCACTCCTTGTACCTCGTGCACACGAAGAAACCCAACCCCGACCGGTGCACCGGCGCCGCCTCCCGCAGGGCCCGGTACCGAGCGTAGGGGTCCTGGCGACCCTCTGGCGTGCCGATCGTCTCGAGGAACAACGCATCGAGCTCCGGGACCTCGGCGGGCCAGGCACTGGCGTCGGAACCGGAGCGCGTGGAGCCAGCGGGGGGTCGGGCTCTCTCGATCGACGTGTCAGTCATCTGCCTGCGAACTGTAGCCGTGGCACCTGTCCCCCAGTGGGCGGACTGGCTTCCCGGGACTTGACAAGGGAGCTGTCGAGAGATATATTGCGAGAGATGACTCTCAAGAGAAACACTGCGAAGAAGGGACGGCACACCGCACGCCGCCGCCGCTGGTGGGTGCTCGATGGCGCGTGGCCGCGGCCGTGGCCGTCCGAGACGCAAGGTCCGCTGATTCCGGCGTCCTTGCCGCCGCGATGAGCGAGCCTCACAAAAAAGAGGCGGACGAAGCCGGATCGCAGGCTGGCGAACGTCGTGCGAGAATTGGCGAGCCCAAGCACTTGACCAGTGCGCGTGAGCTCAGGGCGATCACCCATCCGGTGCGGCTGGCCCTGCTCGAAGCGCTCGGGCTGCACGATGCGCTCACTGCTACCGAGGCCGGGGAGTTGATCGGAGAGTCGCCGACGACGTGCTCATTCCACCTCCGCCAGCTCGCCAAGTACGGATTCGTCACAGAAGCAGGCGCCGGGCCAGGCCGCCGGAGGCCGTGGAAGCTGGCGGCGATCGACATACGTCTTTCACCTGCCGATGGGGACCCGGAGATGAACATCGCGGCAGCCTCCCTGGAGCGGATGCTCGTGAGCCGCTGGTTCGACCGATTCTCGAAATGGGAGGTGGCCCGCAGTCACTACCCCGTTGAGTGGCAGCGCTCGGCCATCGGTATCGAGAGCCTGCTCCATCTGACGCCGGGTGAGCTCGAAGAGCTCAAGTCAGGGTTCGTCGCCTTGCTCGAGCCCTTCGTTCCCCGCAACCTCGACCCATCGCTCCGGCCAGCAGAGTCGCGGCCAGTCGAGGTGTTGACCTTCGCCTATCCCTTCGTTGGCGGAGCCGGGTGAAGCGTCTGCTCGCCAGCCGCAACGCCCGCCTGTACCTGAGCGGGCAGGTCTTCTCGCTGTTCGGCGACGTCGCCCTCTGGCTGGCGATGGGCATATGGGTGAAGGAGCTCACCGGCAGCTCGGGCGAGGCCGGCCTCACGTTCTTCTTCTTCGGCTTGGCAACGCTGCTGGCGCCCCTCGCCGGCCTCATCGTCGATCGGGTACGACGGCGCCCGCTCCTCATCGCCGCCAACCTGACCGGGGCGGTGATCGTCCTCGGCCTCCTCGGCGTGCACGACCGCCGTCAGGTCTGGCTGATCTGGCTCGTCATGTTCTTGTACGGGACGGTGTACGCGTTCCTCAGCTCCGCGCAGTCCGCGCTCCTGGTCACGATGCTCCACGAGGACCAGCTGGCGGACGCCAACGGGTTCTTGCAGACCGCCCGTGAGGGGCTCAGGCTCGTCGGGCCGTTGACGGGGGCCGGGCTGTTCGCCGCCTTCGGCGGAGCGACGGTGGCGATCATGGACTCGGCCACGTTCGTCATCGCGGCGGCTGCGCTCTCCCTCGTCCACTTGACGGAGGAAAAGCCCGTCCCGACTGAGCAGCACTGGTTTGCCGAGGTCACGGCGGGAGTCACGCACCTGTGGCGCACGATCGTGCTGCGCCAGTTCGTCGTGGCCGTGGCGATCGCGTGCCTGGTGTTCGGAATGTTCGAGTCCATCGCCTTCGCCGTCGTCGGCCAGGGTCTTCACCGGCCCCCCACGTTCCTCGGGGTCGTCATCGCTGTGCAGGGGATCGGTGCCGTCGTCGGCGGGGTGCTGTCGGCGCGGCTGATCAAACGCTTCGGCGAGGGTCCGGTCGGCGGCATCGGGTTGGTGGCGGCCGCCGTCGGATCCGTGCTCTTCCTGGTCGGTGGCCTGCCGGCGGTGTTCGCAGGTGCCATCGTGCTCGGCGCCAGCCTGCCCCCGATCATCGTCGCCTTTATGACCTCGCTGCAGCGACGGACGCCGATGGAGCTGCAGGGCCGCACGTCGTCCGCCGCCGACACGCTCACGTCGGTGCCGCAGACGATCTCGATCGCCGTCGGGGCGATCCTCGTCAGCATCGTGGACTACCGGTACCTGCTCGCTGCCATCGCAGTGGTCGTCCTGCTGGCGGCCGTCTACCTCCTGACGCGGCGCGAGCAGTGGGAGCGGCTCCCGCTGGCAGCAGCGGTACCGGTGCTCGGCGAGGCGGTGTTGGAGCTCGCGAGCGACTCGGAGCTTTTCGCACCGGGTGGATCGGCGGCTACGTTCGAGTCGTTGGGCGAGAGCGTGTCGCCCGGAGAGACGACAGAGACCACAGAGATGGGGTAACCCGAATGCCGTCACGATCCATCGCCGTCGTCGGTGCGGGGCTGGCAGGGATGCGGGCATGTGAGGGGTTACGGGCTCGAGGCTTCGACGGCCGGATCACGCTGATCGGCGATGAGCCGCACGCGCCGTACGACCGGCCGCCGCTGTCGAAGCAGTTTCTCGCCGGTGAGTGGGGGATTGACCGGGTCATGCTGCAGACGAGCGACCAGCTCGGCGCGTTGGAGCTCGACCTCCGTCTCGGTCCGCCTCACCGTGCCATTGGGCTCGATCTCGGGGAGCGCCGCCTCTCGCTCGCTGGTGGCGCTGTCGTCGCCTTCGACGGCCTCGTGGTGGCCACCGGATCACACGCGCGCCGGCTTCCGGGCATCAGCGACCTGCGCGGGACCCACGTGCTCCGGACGCTCGACGATGCCATCGCGTTGCGCGACGGGCTCTCCCGACCCGGCGTCCACCTCGGGCTGGCGGGCGCCGGGTTCATCGGGCTCGAGGTGGCGGCCACCGCCCGCAGGCTTGGCGCGGAGGTGACCATCGTCGAGCCGCTGGACGTTCCGCTCGGGCGGGTGCTCGGTCCGGTGGCCGGCCGGGCGTGCGAGGCCATGCACCGGGACGAGGGCGTCCGGTTCCACCTCGAGACGACTATTGAATCCGCCGAGGTGTCCGAGCACGCACCTGTCTCGGCCGGCGGCGCCGCCAGCGCCGCTACCGACTCTGGCCCGATCCGCTGCCGCCTGTCCGACGGCACGACGCTCGAGGTCGACGCTCTTCTCGTTGGCATCGGAGCGGCGCCGTCGGTGGAATGGCTCCACGGCTCGGGCCTACGGGCTGACTCGGACGGCGTGCGTTGCGACGAGTCGCTCGTAACGGCGCCCGGCGTCGTCGTCGCCGGCGACGTCGCGCGCTGGCCGCTGCGAGGCGCCGGCGGGATGCGTCCGGCCACCCCCGGGCCTGCTGGTGCTGCGGACGAAACGGTCCGGGTGGAGCACCGCACGAACGCCGCCGAGCAGGGTGACGTGGCCGCAGCGAGCCTGCTGACCAATCTCGGATGGCTCGTCGCGCCCTCCGCTGATGCCGCTGAGGGCCCGCCGGCGTATCTCGTGCCCTACGTCTGGTCTGACCAGTTCGACGTGAAGATCCAAGTGCTCGGCCTACCCCGGCCGGACGACGAGGTGGTCGTGGTTGACGGGGACCTGGCGGAGCGTCGGTTTGTGCTCCTGCATGGTCGCGGGGGGCGGCTGGAGGCGGTGGTGGGTTTCCGGAGGCCGCGGATAGTCATGTCGCTCCGGCCTCTCCTGGAGCGTCGGGCCACGCTCGAGGAGGCCATCGCGCACGTCGGCTGACTCGCGTGCAGCATGCCCGCTCTGCAGTCGAGGGTGCCGCGAGCTAGCCCGCAGGCGTCGACGGCACGATCCGCCCGCCGCTCGCGGCCGCACGACCCGGCCCGCCGCTCCGTCCCAATGCCGAGCGGAGCGAGTTCACGGTCGCCTCGGCGGAAGCACGCTCGTCGGCCGACGGCTCCCGGCCGGCGTACGCTGCGGCCGAGATCACCTCGACGACCCGGCGCAGGTCGTCTGCTCGAACGGCATGGGTGGCTTGGCTCAGCCGGCCCGAATACTCCGTCAGCGTCTCGGCCGGTTGGCGAGCGATACCGGAGCGAGCGCCGGCCCGTTCGAGGCGCAGAGCCAGGCGACCGGCCCACGTCGGGGGCAAGGCACGCCTGCGCCGGATCACGTAGCGGCGGGCGAAGACCGCTGCAGCGAGGCCGCCTGCCGAACCGATCGGCAACCAGGGCAGGCCCGCCAGCAGGTGACCGAGGTCCGACAGCAGCACAGCGCCCGGGTCGGCCGGCGCGAGCGGCACGTAGGCCGTGGGGTCGAAGCTCTGCCACCCTTGCCCGGGGAAGAAGACCTGTACCCAAGCGTGCGCGTCCTTGGCCTGGATCTCGTACAGATCGCTCAACGGGTCGAACGGACCTGGCACGTATCCGGTCGCCTCCCGGGACGGGACACCGAGCGAGCGCAGCATCACGGCGAGCGCCGTCGAGATCTGCTCGCAGTAACCGACCCGGCTGCCGAAGAGGAACTGGTTCACGGCGTCTTGGCCGGGCAGCAGTGGCGGGATGTTGGTCGAGTACTCGGTATGGGCGCCGATCCACGTCTCGAGCGCCTGGATCTCGCCGACGAGCGTGGTCGAGTGCGCTTTGGCCACGATCGAGTGGGCGAGTGCTCTCACCCTCGCATACGGGTTCGGCGACGGCAGCTCCAGGTCGGCGGCGAATGTCCTGCGAAGGTACGGGCTGTCGAACACGCTAGCCGGCACGTCGCGGAGCTCCGATGGCGTCACCTCGGTGTCCTGTGAGATGACGGTGTACACGGTGCCAGGTGTCATCGCGACGGTCGAACGGACCGAGTTGTCGCAGCCGAACACAAGACTGTGGTCGGGGAAGTAGATCTGCGTCGGCACCGAAGTGGCGAACAAGACGTTAGGGAGCGGCTGCAGCACGTAGAAGGTCTGGACGTTCGGTTGGCCGCCGAGGTCGAGGCTGCTCCGGACTACCGGTGTGCCGCCGCCGTCCGGGGTCGTCGGCACCTGGAACGGTGATCCGGTGTCCTCCTCGGTGACCGGGCAGGCCTTCGGGTTGGTCCAGCTCTGGCCGTCCCACGACGAGTACGTCAGCCCCAGGAAGTATCCGGGCACGTCCGCACGCACTCTCATCACGACTTCGTTGCCGAGTGTCCCCCGGTCGGCGGTGTCGAGCGGTCCGTCCATCCCGACGAAGCCACCGATCCCGATCTGCCCACCCGGCCGCCCCGCTTGGGCGGGCTCGGTCGGGTTGCCACTGCCTTGCGTCAGGCCTCCTCCTGACGGCAGCGCCAGGTAGGACGTCAGTGAGCTCGGGAGCGTGATCTCCTGCGAGGCTCGCGGTGGCGGGAGCACCAACTCGAGCATGACGGCCACGACGAGGATGATGACGGTCGCTCCGAGAAGGCCGACCGCCGGCAATCGCCCTTGGCCGCCCGACATCGATCGCCACGAGCAGCCGAGGGCGATCATCGACGTGACCAGCCACACGGCGACGAACGCGAGAAACTCGCCCGACACCGCCTGCGCTGCCGCCACCGTCACCAGGGCTGCGGCGGCGGCAACGGAGAAGAGCAGGTCGCGACGGGCCGGAACGTCGAAGGCGTGCACGACCTGGACCCACGTGAACAAGCCAGCGAGCGGCACCTCGATCGAGCTCAACTCACCGGTGCGGGCGGCGCCGAACACCTGCGACACGAATTGGCCGAAGACGAAGATGACCGCGAGAGCGAGGAGGATCTTCACCCACTGCCACGGGCGTCGCCGCGTGGCGGCGGAGAACACCATCCCGACCGAGATCGCCGTAGCCGCCACCAGTGCTGAGGCGACGGACAGCTCGCCCACCGAGGTGCAGGCAAAGACTCCCGTCAGGACGGCTACGAGTGTGGCGCAGCGAAACAGCAAGGAATGCTCGGGCGCCTGCGGCGCGTTGGCCCTGCGCACCATCTCAACCAACCCGGTGCGCTCGTCACCACCGGCTGCGGTGGCCGGGCGCGCTTGGCGCACCATGCTTGCGTGGCCGCCTGCCCCAGGCTGCACGCCGGGTTCTTCGGTCATCGTTGCCGCATCGGCGGTGAGATCAGGTCTGCGTACGGGTTGGTCCCGGCGCGAGCCAGGCGGCGCCCAGCCTGCCGCCGGTCGGTGACGGGCGCGGCCACGCGAGCTCCGTGCTCGATGGTCTCGAGCACCACGCGCTTGCCGTTGGCGAGCAGATCGATCACGGCACCCATTGCGTCGGACGCCTGGCGTTCGGCGGCGGCTGGATCCTCCGACAGCTCCGCGATCACCCGCACCGGGCTGTCAGGTTGCTGCTCGGTCTCGCGGACCATCAGCGAGGCGGTGTGCGCGGTGGCGCGCCAGTGCACGCGCCGCCGGCTGTCACCGTGGCGGTACGCCCGGACACCGCGCAAGTCGCCCGTGAGCGCGAGTACGGGACGACCTCGCCCTTCGTCCTCTCTCCCATCCTCCGAGCCGAAGACCACGCCTTGGCCATAGGTTGGGGCGACCTCGATCAATGTTGGCAGTAGGACGACACGATCAACGGACCACCACAGCAGCCCGAGGGGAGCAGCCGTCCCCAGCCGTAGCCGGACGGCGGTCAGCACACCGCGGGTCGGTGGTGTGATGGTGAGCTCGCGAGCTTCGGTAGCCGGCACGACGGTCGCAGCACCGCCCGGTCGCCTCGCAGCACAGCGCAAGGGATGGTTCGCCACGACGCTGATCGTGAACGGTTCACCCGAGTTCGCATCTCGGGGGCATTCGACGCAGGTGACTGTCAAGCGACGCGCCAACACCGCCGGCCCGACCATCCCCACTGCGGCCAGCCCGGTGGTCACGGCACCCATCGCTTGAACCCATCCTGAGCCGCTCGCGTGGGCGACCGCGGCGAATGCCACCAGCAAGAACAGCGCGGCCGCGACCGGGCCGAAGAATCGCTCGGGACGGGCCCGCCGGCGGTGCTGGCTCATGCGCGCCGGGGCTGTTATGGCCTGGGCCCTGGGACCGAATCGAGGAGGCGCCGCACGATGGCGGCTCCCGCCTCGAGGACGCCTGCACCGCTGGCCTCGGTCACGAGCCGGTGGGCCAGCACGGGCACGGCGACTGCCTTCACGTCGTCGGGGAGCACGTAGGTGCGCCCCCGCACGACGGCATTGGCGCGAGCGGCTGCGAGGAGGCCGATGGCTGCTCTGGGGCTTGCGCCGAGTCGAACTCCGGCAGCTTGCCGGCTCGCCCGCACGATGGCGACGGCATAGCCGGCGACCTCGTCCGACACCGACAGCTCAGAGACCACGTCTTGGATCTCACGCAACAGTTCGGGTGAGCAGACCGGCCTCAGGTCGGCTAGCCGGGGCTGGGCACCGCGCGTCATCGCCAGCGCCGTCTCGGTCGCGACGTCCGGGTAGCCGAGGCGGGTCGCCATGAGGAACCGGTCCATCTGGCTCTCCACGAGCGGGTACGTCCCCGCTTGGTCGACGGGGTTCTGGGTGGCGAGCACGAGATGGGGATGGGGGAGCGGCCACGACTCGCCGTCGACGCTCACCTGCTGCTCCTCCATGGCTTCGAGCAACGCAGCTTGGCTGCGAGGCGGCGTGCGGTTCAGCTCGTCGAACAGCACGACGTGGGCGAACACCGGCCCGGGACGGAACTCCCATTCGTCGGTCGCCTGGTTGAACACACTCACGCCGGTGATGTCCGACGGCAGCAGGTCCGGGTGTCCCTGGATGCGGGCCAGGCGAGCACCGATCGACACGGCAACTGCCTTCGCGAGCATGGTCTTGCCGACGCCCGGGACATCGTCGATCAACAAGTGCCCGCCCACGATCACCGACGTCGTGGCGATGGCACAGGCGTATGGCGTCCCCATGACCACGCTCGACACGTTCGCGTACAGCGCCGCCGCCACTCGGACGGCGTCCGCCGCGGTCGCGCGGCCGTTCGACGACGCCGGCGCCGGCGGATCCGGCGGCGACCCGAGAGGCCGCGCCGCCGCTGTAGCCACAGCGGGAGCGGGTGCCCCCACCATGGACACGGTGTCCTCACTTGTCACGGTGCCGCATCCCTCTCGATCGTCCGCCAGCTCCTCTGCTCCCGTGGGCGAGCAGCCCCTTGAGCGTACCGGCGATCCGGGCAGCACTCTGGCGCGACCAGTCGCGGGGATAGGTCAGAAGTCGAGCGCAGAGAGCTCCGGGATCGTCCGCTCCGCCCGACTGCGGGCATCGAGCCAGCGCGCCCGATCGAGACGCCGCGAAGGCTCGACGATTCGCCGTGGCCGGACGAGCGAAGCAGCCTCGGCGAGCGACGACCACACGCCAACCGCAGTCCCCGCCAGGAAGCCGGCTCCCAACGTCGTCGCCTCGGTCACCGGTGCGACTGCCACCGGGCGCCCGGTCGCGTCCGCCAGCGCCTGGACGAACGTGACGTTGGCGCTCATGCCTCCGTCCACGTTGAGCACGTCGACGCCGAGACCGGAGTCGGCCACCACCGACTCCAGCAGATCCGCCCCGCGATGAGCGATTCCCTCGAGCACAGCGCGCACGATCTCAGCGCGGGTCGTTCCGCGGGTGATACCGACGAGCGTTCCCCGGGCGCCGAAGTCCCAGACCGGAGTACCGAGCCCGAGCAGCGCCGGCACGAAGTAGACGCCGCCCGTGTCCGGCACGCTGGCTGCGATCTCGTCGGTCTCGGCGGCGGTGCCGACGATGCCGAGGTCGTCGCGGAGCCACTCGACGCAGGAGCCGGCGGACAACATGACCGCCTCGAGCCCCCAGGTCAGCGCGCCCGCTTGGCTCCAGGCCACGATGGGGAACGTACCCGCTCGGCCTCGTTGGGCGAACGCCGGCCGCTCCGGCCCGACGGCACAGTCGAGCATGCCACCGGTCCCGAAGGTCGCCTTGGCGGTGCCAGCGGTCAGACAGCCTTGGCCTATGAGGGAAGCTTGCTGGTCCCCCGCAATTCCGGCGATCGGTGGTGCGCCGTCCAGCGCCGAGGCGTTGCCGAGGAGCCCCGTCGAGTTGACGAGGAGCGGCAGGACGCGTTCTCCGATCCGGAGCGCCTCGCACACCTCGAGGTCCCAACCGGCGCCATTTTCGGTGACCAGTCCGGTGACCCCGGCATTGGTGTGGTCCGTGACGTGCAGGCCGCCGTCCGAGAGGATCCAGGCGACCCACGAATCGACGGTGCCGAAGCACAGATCCCGCTCGCGCGTCGGATCGACGAAGTCGAGCAGCATGGCAAGCTTAGTTGCGGACTGGTTCGGTGCCAGGCGCAACCCCTGTTCCCGCAGCATCAGGCACATGCCGACCGTCCGCAGGTCCTGCCAGCCGATGCCCGGGGCCACCGGCTCGCCAGTCGCCCGGTCCCACACGATCGTCGACGCACGCTGGTCGGCGATGCCGACGGCGTCGACCGGCCCACCTGCAGCCAACGCCGCCCGGGCCACGGTGAGTACGGCGTTCGCCATCGCGCCGGCGTCGAATTCGACGAAGCCCTGCGCCGGCGACACCGGCAGCACCTCCCGGTGGTGCACGTGCGTCACGGTCGCGTCGCGCTGCACCACGGCCGCCCGCACACCCGATGTCCCCACGTCGACCACGAGGACGCTCATGGCGTCGTGGGCCAAGGTGAGGGGCCGAAGGGTGATCCGAGGCCTAATTTGCCCGGGTTGAGCACGCCCGACGGATCAAGGGTCTTCTTCAGTGCTTCGAGGACGGCAAAACCACTGCCGAGTGCCTCCGCCAGGTACGGGGCGCGCACCAGGCCGATCCCGTGGTGATGGGAGATCGAGCCGCCATGGGACCGGGTGGCTGTCAGCACGGCGGTCCAGGCCGAGCGGTAGAAGTGCTCAGCCCACCGCTCGTCGGCCTCGGCCTCGATCTCCACCAGATCCGTGGGCGAAGCGGGGGCTTCGGTCAACCTGTCGTCGTCTGCTGGCTGCCGCCCGGCGAACGTGAAGTACAGGCAGGCTCCGTCGATGTACGCGTGCGACTCGTGCGCAGAAGCTGCCAGGCAGCCGTCGACGGCCTCGAGGGCGGCGACGGCGTCGGCGTAGATCCCCGCCAGGCTGGCCCACGGGGCGGCGATCTCGATCGTGTCGACCACGATCCCCGCCCGCGTGACCGCAGCCAGCGCCGAGACGTCGTTGCGATGCTCGAGCCAATGCTGGACGATGCCGACGTCGAGACCGTCTGCGCCCGCCGCCTCACACTCCTCTGTCAACACCGCCATCGCCGCGCCGATCACCTGAGGGTCGCCTTCGTCGAGAGCGATGAGGACGTTGGTCGGGATCTCGAAGCTACGCAGTGACTCTCGCTCGTCGTACAGCCGCACGACCGCTGGCGTGGCGCCGCGTTGCAGCGTACGGCGCAGCACGTCGAGACCCGCATCAAAGCTCGGGAAGCCGAACGCGAGCCGTTCCTCCGCCACGGGCACTGGATGCGCGCGTAACCGGGCGGCCGTGATGATCCCGAGCGTTCCCTCGTTACCGACGAACAACTGGGTGAGGTCCGGACCCATGGCCGAGCGAGGTCCCGCTCCCGCCATTGCACCGGTCCGGAGGATCTCGCCGCTCGCCAGGACGACCTCGAGCCCGGCGACGATGTCCTCGATCTTGCCGTAGCGGGTCGAGTACTGCCCGACACCCCGGCATGCGATCCAGCCGCCGACGGTAGCGAGATCCATCGACTGGGGCCAGTGACCGACGGTGAGCCCGTGCTGAGCCTGCAGCTCGCGCTCGAAGTCCGAGCCGAACGTCCCGGCGGCAACGTCGACGAGGAGCGACTCACTGTCGACGGCGAGTATCCCGGCCAGTCCGCACAGGTCGAGGACCACGCCGCCGAAGACCGGGACGGAGGCGCCGCACACGCCGCTCCGCCCGCCGGCAGCGGTGAGGGGTACGCCCGTCTCGCTGCAGAGCCTGGCGATCGCTGCCACTTCGGCGACGGTGGCCGGCCTGGCCACCGCCCCGGCTCGTGCCGGCGTCTCACCCACGAGCGCCCAATGCTGCGCGAACGGCCACCAGTCACGACCGGCTTCCGCAAGGGCAGCGTGCGAGAGGTCGACCTCGGCGCAAGCCGCCCGGAGTTGTTCGAGCCACTCGTGGCTCAGTTCCACCCGGTGGCCGCCGAAGTGCTCGCTAGCCGATGCCGCCCCGGAACCGAATTCGATCGGAGGGATCGGCTGGCCTGGCTTCATGATTCGTCCCGTTCTCCGGTGCTGGAGTTCTCGGCACCGGCGACCGCCGGTCTGGTGATCACCGTGGCCGTACCACTGGCGGCGACCGCAGCCAGTTCGCGGGCGACGAAGTCGTCCATCCGGGCGATCTCGTCGGCAGTGCGTCGCGCGTCCCAGCCGAGCTCGCGCCCCATAAGGGCGGCGACGTGTGGGGTGGCGTCACGTGTGGCCGCTGCATCGAACACCACGGATCGTGTGCGGCGGGCGAGGACGTCTTCGAGGCATTGAGCCATCTCGTAACGCACCGAGTACACCGCTTCGGCTGCGAGGTCGGGAAGACCTGAAACGAGAGGTTCGGCCAGCTCGGGCTCGTCCTGGATCAGCCCGAGCACAGCCGGAGACTCGCCTCCGTAGCGATGGACGAGATGGTCGAGCACGGCGTCCGTCGTACCCAGGGAGCGCGCGGCTCCCGGCTTGCCGAGCGCTCCAGTGCCGTCGGCGCCGCGTAGTTTGAGTCGCCGCGTCGGGCTGGCGCCGAGGTTCCGCCCGAGCACGTGGCCGACGGCGCTGATGGTGTCCTCGGCCATCTTCCGGTAGGTCGTCAACTTCCCACCTGTGATCGTGACGAGCCCGTTGTCCGACACGATGACGCGGTGTCGCCTCGAGAGGTCCGCCGTCCGCTCGCTCGGCGCCTTGCGTGCCCCCGGGGCCTTCGCCAGCAGCGGGCGTAGCCCGGCCCAGGTTCCTGTCACGTCGGCCATGGTGAGCGGTTCGGTCACGACGGCGTTGATGGCGCCGAGCACGTAGGCGACGTCCTCGGTGGTGACTGCAGGGTCGTCGAGCGGGCCCTGGTAGTCGGTATCGGTCGTACCCAGGTAGGTGTGCTCTCCCCACGGCACCATGAAGATCGACCTGGGATCGCCTGGCACGGGGATGATCGCGGCCATGTCACAGGGGAGCTTCGATCGGCGCACGCTCACGTGGATCCCCTTGGCTGGACGGAGGTCGTGGCGGGTGCCAACGCCGTCCAGGGAGCGCAACTCGTCGGCCCAGACGCCGGTGGCGTTGACGACGGACTTGGCTCGGACCTCGATGTCGGCTCCCTCACAACCGGCGCCACCGGTGACTGAGGCGATCCCGCCGGTACCGCCGGTCCTCGGCACCGACACGGGCGACACCCGCGCTCCGCAGATGCGCCCGCCCTCGTCCTTGATGAAGCCCGTCACCGGCGCGTAGTTGGCCGCAACCGCTCCGTGGTCGAGCACAGCCGTCCGCACGACCGCCAAGGTCAGCCGGGCGTCGTCGGTGCGGGCGTCGTAGTAGAGGAATCCGGCCACGACCCGGCCACGCCTGAGCGTTGGCAGGTGGGCGTAGATCTCATCGGCGGTGACCTTCCCGTGGCGCTTTCCGATCTTCCAACCACCGGCCAGGTCGTACAGCCACAGCGCCACCGAGTACGTCTCCACGATCCCCTTGTCGACCACGCCGCCCTTGCCGAACAGCGGGATGAGGAACGTGAGCGGCTCGACGAGATGTGGGGCGTTGCGCAGCAGCCGGTGCCGCTCGACCAGGTTCTCGTGGACCAGGCCGAATTCCTTCTGCTGGAGGTACCGCAGCCCGCCGTGCACGAGCTTCGACGACTTCGAGGAGGTGCCGGAGGCGAAGTCCGCGCGTTCGACCAACGCCGTGCGCAGGCCCCGGGCGGCTGCGTCGAGCGCCACGCCGGCGCCGGTCACGCCGCCGCCGATGACGAGGACGTCGAATTCCTCCGAGGCGAGCCGTTCGAGAGCGACGGCGCGGTCGAAGCTGGTGAGCGGACGATTCATGGTGGAGCACAAGTCATAGTGGACCGCAAGCCTGCCATACGGAGCCGACCACTCTCATCCCTGCAACGTGAGTCGTACGTCACTGGCATGCACGGCCTCCGGCTGCCGCCTCGGCCCGGTGAGAGTCTATTAGAATCAAACCAGGTTTGGACTCACTATTGAAAGACGCCAAGGAGACTACGTGTCAGCACTCGCGAACTCACAGACTGAAGCGAACCTGAAGACAGCCTTCGCTGGGGAGAGCCAGGCGAATCGGCGCTACTTGTACTTCGCTCAGGTCGCTGACATCGAAGGCGAGCCTGACATCGCCGCGCTGTTCCGGTCCGTGGCGGACGGCGAGACGGGCCACGCGTTCGGCCATTTCGACTTCCTGAAGGCGACCGGCGACCCGGTGACCGGCGAGCCGGTCGGCGACAGCGCTGCGAACCTCCGCTCCGCCATCGCCGGCGAGACCTACGAGTACACCGAGATGTACCCGGGGTTCGCCCGCACGGCGCGCGACGAGGGCTTCGACGACGTTGCCGAATGGCTGGAGACTCTCGCCCGGGCCGAGAAGAGCCACGCCGGACGCTTCCAGAAGGGGCTCGAGACGCTGTAGTCGTGACCGGCTACCAAGCGCACAGCCCGGATCTTGTCGGAGCACCACCGTGAGCGCGTTGACGCTTGCCGACATCGCTGATCTGCGCGCCTACGAACGAGAACGGCCGGACTTCCTCCGGGAGGTCATCGAGCTGAAGAAGATCCGGCGTGTGCCCATCGGGCCGTTCGTCACCGTCGTGTTCGAGAACCGCACGACGATCCGTTTTCAGATCCAAGAGATGGCCCGAGCCGAGCGCATGTCGACCGACGAGCAGGTTCAGGGCGAGCTCGACATCTACAACCCGCTCATCCCGGGCCCGGGGGAGCTGTGTCTGACCTTGTTCGTCGAGCTCACCACGGAGGCTGATCTGCGCGACTGGTTGCCTCGCCTCGTGGGCATCGAACGTTCCGTCGAACTGCGCCTCGGTGATGATCCCGTCACAGTGGTGACTGCCACGGTCGATCCCGGGCACGCGTCGCAACTCACCCGTGAGGAAGTGACGGCATCAGTGCACTACGTGCGTTTCGTCCTGGGCACCGAGCTACGTCAAGGTTTCGAGGCGGGTCCGGTCGCAATTGCCGTCGCGCACGAGGCGTACTCGCACTCGGCGCTGCTCTCGCCTGAGACGCGACGCTCGCTGCTGAGCGACTGGGACGGCTAGCCGTCGCTGCGGCACAGCCCGGACGGAGCGCAAGCGGCTGGCGGAGCGGAGAATGATACCGGCATTTCGACGCGGCCATTGACAGACACGTATTCGTCATGGATAATCAGTCTTCCTGGTCGGCGGTGGCCCGCACGCACATAGGCGCGCGGGTGTCCCAGGGCTCTCCAACTACGGTGCCGGGTCACTCGCCGCCGCACAGACCCGACGAAAGTGAATCTGCAATGAACGCCACGTGGCGCCAACGAGCCGCATGCCGGGGACTGGACCCCGACATCTTCTACCCGGTGTCAGATGACGACGCCTGGGAAGCCAAGGCTGTCTGCGACGCGTGCCCAGTTCGCCAGACTTGCCTGGAGCACGCTCTGGCAGTTCGCGAGCGGGAAGGTGTCTGGGGCGGCCTCACCGAGCGCGAGCGCCGCCGGATCCTGCGCCAGCGACGCAAGACCGCCTGAGCCCCCGGAGGGTCGCCCGAGGGCGGCCGACTAACCTCTCGCCGTGAACTTCGAACTTTCCGAGGAGCTGCGCGCGCTCCAGGACATGGTGCGCAGGCTTGCCAAGGACAAAGTGCAGCCCCGCGCTCGCGAGATCGACGAGACCGGCGAGTATCCGGACGACCTGTTCGCAGCGTTCGGTGCTGCTGGGCTCCTCGGGCTGTGCATCCCCGAGGAGTTCGGCGGCTCCAGTGCTGGCATCCTCGGGCTGACGATCGCCATTGAGGAGGTCGCGAAGTACTCGAACACCGCGGCGCTCATGCTCCTGTTGACTCGCCTGCCGACCGGTCCCGTGATGATCGCGGGCTCGGAGGACCAGAAGAGGCGTTACCTGCCGGGGATCGCTGAGGGGACGAAACGGTCGGGTTTTGGCTTGTCCGAGGCAGGAGCGGGTAGCGACGTGGCGGGGATGCGTACGAAAGCCACGGCCGACCCCGATACCGAAGGCGGCTGGATCCTGAACGGTGTGAAGTGCTGGATGTCCGGGGTCGTGCAGGCTGACTGGTACACGGTCTTCGCAAAGACCGGGGATCCGGCAAGCCGCCGCCACGACTCGATCACGGCCTTCATTGTCGATCGCGCCACGCCGGGCGTCTCGGTCGGATCGCTTGACCGCAAGATGGGTGTAAGAGGCGTCGACACCGGAGAGCTCGTGCTGTCCGACGTCGCTGTGCCGGCGGCGAACGTGATCGGGGAGGTTGGGGGTTTCCGGCTGGCGATGCTCGGTCTGAACTCGATGCGCCCCATTGTGGCGGCGCGGGGCATCGGCCTCGCCGAGGGCGCGCTGATGTATGCCACCGAGTACGTGAAGGAGCGATCGGCGTTCGGCGGCAAGATCGCCGATTTTCAGGGGATCCAATGGGAGATCGCCAAGATGGCGGTCGAGATCGAAGCCGCCCGCCTCCTTACGTACCGTGCGGCCTGGCTGGCCGACCAAGGAAAGTTCACCCGCGAGTGGGTGCCGTACCTGTCGATGGCGAAGTACTACGCCGCCGAAGTGGCCGTGAAGGCCTCCGGCCTCGCCGTGCAGCTGCTCGGCGCCGCCGGGTACATGAAGGACCACCCGACCGAGCTCTGGTACCGGGATGCCCGCCAGCTCACGATTGTGGAAGGCACCTCCCAGGTCCAACTGGGCCTGATCGCCCGCGGCGTGTTGGAGCATCATCTGTGGTGGGACTGAATTGACCGATCAGGCGGCGGGTACGCTTCCAGCCGGCATCGAATCGGTCGGGGGCTGGCCTGGGGTGTTCAGCCGGCTGTTCCGCCGCGACAACCTGAGCGTCGACGAGGCAGCGGCCGCGCTGGGCTCGGTGCTCGCCGGGGAGGCGAGCCCCGTGCAGGTGTCGGCGCTGCTCTCTGCGCTCCGGACGAAAGGCGAGACGGTCGAGGAGATGACCGGTCTCGTCCGTGCCATGCAGGCCCATGCGGAGCCGTTGGTCATCGCGGGCGACCTCGTCGACACGTGCGGCACCGGCGGCGACCGGAGCGGGACCATCAACGTCTCGACGATCTCAGCGCTCGTCGTGGCGGGCGCGGGCGCCAAGGTGTGCAAGCACGGCAACCGAGCCGCCTCGTCGATCGCAGGGTCCGCCGACGTGTTCGAGGCACTAGGCGTCGTCATCGACCTCGGGCCGGCGGGAGTGTCGGCGTGTGTGGAGGATGCGGGGATTGGCTTCTGCCTCGCGACCCGTTATCACCCGGCGATGCGCCACGCCGCTCCGGTGCGGCGGGAGCTGGGTGTCGCCACCGTGTTCAACTTCCTCGGTCCGCTTGCTAACCCCGCCCGTGCCACGCGCCAGCTCGTCGGTGTGGGGGATCGCTCGATGGCCGAGAAGATGCTGGCAGTACTGGAGGCGAACGGCACCGTGCACGCGATGGTCGTGTTCGGGCACGACGGCCTCGACGAGCTCACGACCGTCACGACCTCGACGGTGCTCGAGACGGTGCGGGTGAGTGACGACGACGACGGTCCGGCCTACGAGCGGCGAACCTATGACGTCGATCCGGAGGCGCTCGACCTGCCGCTGGCTCGTCTCGAGGACCTGCGAGGCGGAGCCGCGGCGCTCAATGCCGAGCTCGCTGGCGCCGTGCTGTCGGGTGAGCGTGGGCCCCGCCGGGATTTCGTCCTGCTCAATGCCGCTGCCGCACTCGTGGTCGCCGGCCTCGCTCCGGCGCTACAGCCCGGCATCGAATTGGCCGGCTCCGTGCTGGACTCGGGTGCCGCCGCCGCAGCGCTGGAGCGGTTGGTTGCCTCGTCGCGTCGGGCCGCTGGCGACGCCTGAGGTGAGGCGGAGCCCGTTCTAGCTCGACGTCAGCAGGGCGCCGGGTCCCAGGGTTCCGGGTAGTTCTTGCTGGTGTCGATGATCGGGACCGTCGTCGTGCCGGTGACGGCCAGAGAGGTCGTCGTCGTGGTCGACGTCGAGGTGGTCGAGGACGACGAGGTCGACGACGTGGACGAGCTGGTGCCCGGCTTGGCGCTTGACTTCGTGCCGAACGCCAAGAATCCCCTGATCATCGGCGTGTCGTCCTTCTGCACCGGCAGGAGGATGTCAGCGCCGTCGTAGACCGCTCCCGAAGTCGGGAGCACCTGGGTCGACAGCGCAGCTGAGGCGACGCCACGGAACTGGATCGCCAGACTCTCTATCTCGCCCGTCGAGAACAGAGAATCGACCTGTACGTTCCGCACGGCATCCTGGAGGAAGCTGTTGAGCGAGAGGGGGTTGTGTTCGCTGTCGGCTCGCTTGATGACAGCGTGGAAGAACGCCTGCTGACGGCGGATACGGCTGAGATCCCCGAGCCCGTCGTAGTTCCACTGCCCGTCCGTGTAGTACCACAGATCCCGGCTCCGGACGAGCTGCAGTGATCGGAGGCCGTTCAGGAACTGGCAGCCGGTGTGCGTGATGCGAAGACCGGTCTCGATGTCCTTGACCCGATCCGGGAAGTCGAGGTACACGCCCCCGAGCGCCTGGACCGCGTTGGTGAACCCGCAGAAGTTCACTGCCACGTAGTGGTTGATGGGGATGTGGAAGTCCTGCTCCACCGTCTCGACGAGCTGGCTTGGTCCGGTGTTGAACGCTGCGTTGATGCGGTTCTCGGTGTTCGTGCCGGCGATGGGCACGTAGGTGTCCCGCGGGATAGATAGCATCTCGGCCCGCCTGTCGGCGGGAACCAGTCGCAAGACGATGAGCACGTCGCTTCGCTGACCCGTGACGGGTACGCCGTTGTCCACATGTGACTTCGCTGTCGGGTTGCTGGCGACGCAGGACCTCGAGTCCGAGCCGACCAGCATGATGTTGATCGGCGCCCCAGGGGCCTCCTTCTGCTCTCCCTTGACGGTCACTTTCTGGATGTGACCGAACGTGTAGTTCAGGTAGAACCAACCGGCACCGCCGAGGAGCAGCGCCAGCACGACGACGACGGAAGTCCCGATAACCGTCCGCCTCACCCAGCGACGACGCTTGCGCCCACCGATCACGGTTGCCGAGCCCGCCGCCTTCGGCTTGGAACGACGGGGGCGGGAGGTGGAACGGGGGCGGCCCCGCCCAGTGGTGCCGTCGGGACCCGGCCCAAAATCGCCGGACATTCCCGATCCGTCAGTTGTCACGGCCAGTCAGGATAGTGGGGAAGATGGCGTTCTCCATGTCGCCACTGTCAACACAGCGTCGGGTTCCACGGCTCGGGCAGCGACTGCGGAGTGTCGGTCACCACGCCAGTGGGCACGGTTGTCGAGGGGACCCTCGTGGTCGACGGCGTGGAGCTCGATGGCCTCGGACCGCTGGATGAGGTGGTGCCACCAGCCGTCGAGCCGAGCGAGAGGAAGCGCTGGATCGTCTGGTTCGCATACGGCTGGGCTGCGATGAGGGCGTCTTGGCCGTCGATGGTCGCGGACGAGGTCGGCAGCACCGTGGTCACGAGGGCGCCCTCACCGAGCGAGTGGTAGTGGAGCCCGAGGCTGAGCATCTCGCCGCTGCTAAGGGACGTGTCCACGGTGAGGTCCGACACGACGGCCGAGAGAAACGAGTTCAACCGGAACACGTTCGGGAACACGCCGTGGACCCGGTTCAACAGCGCGTGGAAGAACGCCTGCTGGCGCCGGATGCGGCTCCAGTCGCTCATGCCGTCGTAGTTCCAGGTGTGGTCCTTGTAGTAGTAGAGGTGCCGGCTGCGGACCAGGGCGAGTGCTTGGGCACCGTCGATCACTTGGCACCCGGTCGTACGGATGTCGAGGCCGGAGTACTGGTCCCGTACGGGCATGGAGAAGTCGAGGGAGATCCCACCGAGCGCGTCGACCATGGATTGGAAACCACAGAAGTTCGTGAGCATGACGTGGTTGATCGGGATGTGGAAGTCGTGCTGGATCGTCTCGACGAGCTGGTTGGGGCCGGAGTCGAAGGCGGCGTTGAGCTTGTTGGATCCGCCCGTACCAGCGATCGGTACCCACGTGTCGCGGGGTATCGACAGCATCGCCACCTGGTGGGTCGACGAGATCAGCCGGACGACGATCATGACATCGCTGCGCTGACCCGTCTGCGTCGTGCTGGAGCCGAACGCCTTGGCTTGAGCGGCTGTCGTGACGCACGATCGCGAATCTGATCCGACGAGCAGGATGTCGATCGGTTGACTTGCCCGCTCAGGTGTGAGCGCTGGTACCGCCTCCCGGTGGATGCTGTCGAGCCGCGAGGTCAGGTAGAGATAGCCCGCGCCCGTGGCCACGAGCAGGAGCGGTACCAGCACCCCGAGGAGGACGACGACCCGCTTGAGCCAGCGCCGGCCGCCGGCTCCACCCGAGTGGAGGCCACCGGCCCTGAACGTGGTGCGGGAGGATCCGGCCGCCGAGCCGAACGACGACTGACCCTGCCGGCCGAACAGCTTGCGCCGCCGCCGCTCGACCCGATAGGTCGCTCGAGACGGCCCGGGTATGGGCGGAAGATCACTCGGCACGCTGCCCGAGGTTACCGAGGATGGCGCCCGTTCTGGGGTCACCCCTCGCGGGCGGGGCAGTCGCTGTGGGACTGGCGCCGGCCGAACCGCTCGCGCCAGAGCAGCCACCGGAGGCGCAGCAATCCGGTGGCTGACTCGATGCTGCGTTGCCAGACCGGGGTTCGGGGCGGTCTCAATTCGACGACGACGGCCGGGAGCTCGGCGACCCGAACACCGGCGCGGGACGCCCGGAGCACCAGTTCGACGTCCCAGAGCGATCCGGTCATCTTGCAGGCCTTGGCGGCCCGAGCGCACTGTGCCCGGGCGAGCACCTTCATGCCGTGCGCGTCGGTAACCGGCATCTGCAGCAGCACCCGCATCGCCAACGTGAAGCCGGCGGTCAGCAGGCGGCGCAGGAGGGGTCTCCGGTCCTTGGCCCCGGGCGCTCTCTTGCTGGCGAGCACGATCCCGGCCACGCCTGCATCGACGAGCGCGAGGCCCTTATCGAGAAACCCGACGTCCACATAGTCCACATCGAAGTGCACGACGACCGGTGCGGTCGCCTCGTCGAAACCCTTCGCCACCGCCGCCCCGTAGTCCGCAATCGGGAGTGTCACGACGCGGACTTCGGGAGTTTCCGATTCGATCCGCTCGGCGAGCGGGAGCGTGCGGTCGGTCGACCCGTTCTCCACGATCACGACCTCGAATGCCTCGTCGCGGTCCCGCATGGCCTTCACGAGGTCACGTACCGAGCCCTCCAGCAGGTCAGCCTCATTGTGGGCGGGTAGCACGATCGAGCAGCGGAGGGGTCCGGCGGTCACAACGAGAGGCTCGCTTCATACGTGCCGCTCGCCGATTGTGGGTCTTCGGTGCTGTCGTCAGGCGACGGGCTCTCGTCATCGTCGAGGGGGTCGTCCAGTGGGTCGCATGCCTCGCTGGGCTCGATCGGGAGCGGCTTCGGCACCATGGGATCCGGGCCGATGTCGACAGGTGGCCGCACGATCAGAACCCCGACGCCCAGGACACCCAGCAGTGAGGCGGCTTTGCCAGCCCAGTCGATGCCGGTGGTCCCATAGCGGAGCGTCACGTGGTGTGACGTGGGCACGACGACCATCACGTTCGGTGATGCCTCGTAGGGCCCGGACGCGCCCGTCGCCTGCCAGTTGGGAAAGTACGGGATCTTGACCGCCACCGGGCTGCCGAGCGTCGTCACGTCGAACGAGATGGACGAGTCCATCTGCTCGATATGGGAGACCGTGGTGCCTTTGGCCGGCACGGCGTCCGACGCCGGCACGAGGCGGCCCGGTCGTTCGTGCTGCCAGGACGCCGGACCGCTGCGGGCGATTTCGACGGGCCAGTAGCTCTCGCTCTCGTACCACCTGAGGTTCGTCGCCATGAACGTCTGGGCGCTGGACAGCTCGACCACTGGGTAGTTCGCGAGCGGCGTTACGACAGGGCTGTCCTTGATGAGGTACAGCTGCCAGACCGGGTGTGGGTCGGGGAGGTTGTTGATATTGCCGGGGAAGCCCGTCGTCTGGGCGATCTTCACGAGTGATCGGTCGGCTGCCGCTGCTGCCTCGACGGGGGGCGACATCGCCAGGAAGTAACGAACACCCATCAGCTGGAGATGGCGGATGCCGTCGGGCAGGTTGTAACCAGGGTACTCGAGGCCGGACACCGGGTCGGGCGCCTCGCCGATCTGCGACACCTCGCTCACATCGAGGAAGTGGAACGGGGTCGTGGTCGAGGACTCGAAGTAGATGCCGTCGGTGGTCTGCATGCAGCCTTTGGTCCACATTGGCAGCGCCATCATGGCTTCGGTCGACCCGAACGGGTCCGTGGTCTCCGAGATGTACTCATACTGGAGACGCCCGCACCCGTACTTGGCACCGGCCTGATCCAACATGTTGATCATCCCCTGGAACTCCGGCCAGCCCGACTTGCCCTGGAAGCCTGTGTAGTTCCAGTCGATCCAACCTTGTACCTGGGTCTGTGAGCCGTTCGGACCGATCCCCGGAAATGCCCCGATCAGACCGCCGGCCTGTGCCCCGCCCGCCAGGCAGGCGACCGTGCCGAGCACCGTCCCGACCGAGGCGAACCACGGGCTGCGCAGCAGGAAGGCCAGACCGCGGAACACCTGAGCGACTCCGTAAGCGGCCATCAACAGTACGAACAAGAACCAGAACGGGAGCCACCGCCCGTTGTAGACCGCACCGGAGGGCAGGTAGCCGAACGCGACTCCGGATCCCAGCGCCGCCAGGGCGAGGACGCGTGCGAATGGGTCGAAGTGGGCGATCGCGATGATCACGCCGATGATCGCCGGCACCAGGAACCACCAGGAGCCTGCAGGCGCCAGGTTGGACCTGAGGCCTGGGATCCGGTTGTAACCCATCGAAGAGCTGAACGAGATGTAGGAAGCGAAGGGGAGCAGCCAGAAGGCGGCGAGGAAGGCGCCGGCGATCCCGACGGGGATCAGTACCTTCAATGCACTGAGCCGCGCCATCGACAACGCCAGCACGATCGCCACGGCTGCGAATGCCATCGCCGGCACGATGTGGCACAGGACGGTGGCGGCGAAGAGCACTGCTGCCAGCCACCGCAGCCGGCCCGTGCGAAGGGCGTACATGAGCACGCCGAGGAACAGGACTCCGAAGCTCATGGCGAGGCTGAACGAGAACTCGCCCGCCATCGTCGAGGTGATGTTGCCGCCGTCGATCGTGTACGAGGTGTTGAACAAGTAGGGCAGCATCGCCGCCGCCATGAGCACGGGCGCGGGACGGCGGAAGCCGGCGAGACACCCGAACGCCCACACGCAGACCGGGAGCGTGACCGTGCCTGCGACCGTGACGAGCTTGAACGCCACGGCGTAGGGGAAGACCAAGTTGAGCACCGCCACCATGAGCCCCGGCAGGGGGAAGTAGAAGACGTACAGAGGGAAGCCGTCGAACCACCAAGGGTCCCAACCGGTGAGGCGTCCGTGGTTGAGGAGGTTGTGGATCAGGAAGTAGGGCGCGGCGACGTGACCGCCGTTGTCCCCGCCGACGTCCATGTTCGGGCCGAACAGGAGATCGGGGCGCAGCTGCCAGACCACGAAGACAGTGATCCCGAGAATCACGAGGGCGGTGAGGATCTTCTCGGCGAGCTCGATGCCCGGCGTGCTCTCCACGATGTGGGCGAACTCGAGCCGCCGGCGCTGCATCCGCGAAAGAGCCGGCGGCTCGAGCGCGAGATCGGCGCCCTTCCAGGCGACACCCGATGCCCAGGGCGGCCGTCGGGTCGCCGTTCCGCCGGCCAGCGGCGCGGAGATCAGCGTGTCCGGGTCGGCGAGCTGGGTCCCGTCAGCGTACAAGTCGGGCTCCGCCTGGCCGTCGGCCCCGGGCAACGGTGGCCCGGCAAGGCCCTCGTGATCGTCCACCTCAGGCGGTGAATCTCCGGAGCCTGGCGCGCTGAAGCCGCCCGCCGACTTCGGATCCCGCTCGCTCATCTCTCGCTCGCTGGCTGTCCTCGGCGGACCCGGATGCCAGGTCCGACGGCCGCATGCACGGGCGAGAATCTACTCGGGGAGTTCGTGCGGTCGACTTCGCCCGCTCCCTGGCGCGTGACGCGGGCACCGCGCGCTTGCAGGCCGGGGTTAGCGCCGGTGCTACTTTGAGAGCCTCGGGCCGTTGGCGCAGTCTGGCAGCGTACCTGCATGACACGCAGGTGGTCAGAGGTTCAAATCCTCTACGGCCCACTGTTGTGACGTCCTGCGACATCTGGACGTCTTCCCGAGACATCCCGACAGTACGTCGCTTCTCGACCGTGGTGGTACTTCGCCGGGTCGATCGCGCGGTGCCGGAGCGGCTCGCCTCAGCCGATCTCGTCGCTGTGCCCGCTGAAGCGGAGGATGAGGAGCCCGAGCAGAAGGAAAACGACCACCCCGACCCCGACACCGAGAGAGATCAGGGTGTCAGTGAAGTCCGAGGTCGTCAGGTGGGAGCTCAGTGTCAGATGGGCAGAGGCGCTGAGGATGTCCCTCACGCCGGCCAGGATGCCGATGACCAGGAACGGCCGGACTGGGAAGACCGAGGACCGCAGGTGGCGAAACACCGTGTGGACGATGTCGAGGAGGATGATCACGACCAAGATGCCGTCGATCGCCCCGACAACGGTTCCGGGGAAGGCGCTCCATTGGTCAAGGAAATCGATGATTGTCCGCACCAGCACGACGCCGGCCAGCATCAGCAGGCTGACCACGATGGCGTATTCAATCGTGACGATCACCCAGTTGATCAACAAGTCGGACCCGGGGTGAGACCTCCCCGTGACCGTGGGGTCGTCCGCCACAACGCTCACGATAGTGCCGGTCCGACGTCCGGTTGCGATCCATCGGGCTGTGCTCGTGCCCTCACGACCCGCGCAGGGCATGCTGTGTGCGCGGGTAACCCGCTACACGTTCGACAGGCCAGGGAGGCGCGCCATGCATGTCCCGCTCACGATCTCGGACTTCTTGGACCGGGCTGCCCTTGTGTTCCCCGATCGGGAAGCCGTTGTGGACGAGCCCGGCGTGGCGGGCGACCTCGGTCGCATCTCGTACCGGGAGCTCGACGCCAGGGCCAACGGCATGGCTGCGGCTCTGGACGATCTCGGAGTGCCCGTCGGAGGCCGTGTGGCGATCGTGAGCCCGAACGCGACGCGGTTTCTCGTGGCGTACTTCGGCGTGAGCGGCTCGGGTCGAGTCCTCGTGCCCATCAACTTCCGGCTGAACGCAGCTGAGGTCTCCTACATCGTCGAGCACTCCGGAGCCGAGGTGCTGCTCGTCGACCCCGACAGTGACGCGGCCTTGGCCGATGTGACGGCGCGCGAGCGCATCGTCCTCGACGGCGCTGCCGACGCAGCGCTGTTCGCTCCGATCGCCGCCGGCCGCCGCCTGCGGGGATGGGACCCGGACGAGAACGCCACGTGCTCGATCAACTACACGAGCGGCACGACAGCGAGGCCCAAAGGCGTGGAGCTCACGCACCGGAACTGCACGCTGAACGCTATGGGTTTCGGTTGGCACACCACCGTCACCGACCGGGACGTGCTGCTGCACACTCTGCCGATGTTCCACTGCAACGGCTGGGGCATGCCGTATGCCGCTACCGGCATGGGCGCGCGACATGTCGTGTTGCGTAAGGTCGACGGTGAGGACATCCTGCGGCGCGTGGAGAACGAAGGGGTCACTCTCATGTGCGGCGCCCCAGCCGTCGTTGCCGCCGTGCTGGCGGCGGCCGAGGCGCGAACCGAGCGCGGCGAGGCGATCCCGGGACGGGCAACCGGAGCGAACGTCCGGATCGTCGTTGCCGGGGCACCACCTCCGAGCAGTGTGATCGAGCGAGTCGAGACCGAGCTCGGCTGGGAGTTCATCCAGATCTACGGCCTGACGGAGACGGCCCCCCTGCTGACGATCAACCGGGCACCATTCGAGTGGGACGACCTCGAGCCCGCCGAACGGGCGCGGCGGCTCTCGAGGGCGGGAACACCGGCGGTCGGAGTCCGGTTGTCGATCGATGAGGAAGGTGAGGTGTTGGCTCGTTCCAACCACGTCTTCGCCGGCTATTGGAACCAACCGGAGGAGACCGCACGGGCACTTGACGGTGGTTGGTTCCACACCGGTGACGGGGGCTATCTGGACGGTGCCTACTGCGTGATCTCGGACCGCAAGAAGGACGTGATCATCACCGGAGGCGAGAACGTGTCCTCCATCGAGGTCGAGGACGCGCTCTACGGGCATCCCGCCGTGGCTGAAGCTGCCGTCATCGGCGTGCCCCATGACCGCTGGGGCGAGACCGTGAAAGCGCTCGTGGTCCTCCGCCCCGGCGCCGAGGTGACCGAGGCTGAGGTGATCGAGTTCTGCCGTTCGCGCCTCGCGCACTTCAAATGCCCGACGTCGGTCGAGTTCTCCGAGACGCTGCCGCGGACCGCGACAGGCAAGCTGCAGAAATTCAGGCTGCGGGAGCCGTACTGGGTCGACAGGTCGCGTCAGATCAGCTGACACGAGGGAAGATAACCCTTCGATTGCTTGGGGAATCTGGTCGGTGGGCCGTTCTGATGTCGGATCGGCTGCACCTCATGCCGGTCGAATCTGCCTTCGCAGTTGACCTCTCCTGACGCTCGGTAAGTGACAGTGCTTGATTTCTCTGCGAAATTGCTCTTGTATGTCGTGGAATTCTCCGAGATCACCAGGAGGTGACGGTGAACAGAACAGAGCTCATCGGCAAGATCAGCGAGGTAGCTGAGTTGTCGAGGCACGAGGCCGAGAAGGCCTTGAATTCGACGCTGTATGCGATCTCACACGCTGTGAAGGGCGGTGACGCAGTCAGGATCACCGGGTTCGGTACCTTCCGGCTTCGTGACCGTCCGGCACGGACGGGTCGCAACCCGCAGACGGGTGCAGCGGTGAAGATCAAGGCCTCGAAGGGGATTGCCTTTGCTCCGGGAGCGACGCTGAAGACTCAGCTCAACGCTCGCGGCGCGATCCCGAAGCCGGGTGCCGCTCCCGCCGCCAAGGCAGCCCCTGCAGCCAAGGCGGCTCCTGCCAAGAAGGCGGCTCCAGCCAAGGCGGCTCCGGCCAAGAAGGCGGCTCCTGCCAAGGCGGCTCCGGCCAAGGCCGCGCCTGCCAAGAAGGCGGCTCCTGCCAAGGCGGCTCCGGCCAAGAAGGCGGCTCCTGCCAAGGCGGCTCCCGCCAAGAAGGCGGCTCCGGCCAAGAAGGCCGCGAAGCGTTGAGCCTGCGCGCTGCTCGGGCGAGTGCTCGAGCAGCGCAGGCTGCACCCTTGGCGCACCGGTAACGGGCCTGCCCGGTCACCGATGGGCACACCGACCGCTACAAGTCGTCGATGCGGTGAAAGGCCTCGCCGTCGGCGAAGCCGGCGAGCGCTCCGTGCTCACTCAGCTCGTCATCGAGTCGCCGCCTGAAATCGGCGACTTCCGGGTGCTCCGGGTCGGGTACAGGGGTCGAGATCCCCATCGTCGAGCGGAACTGGCTGCGATGCTCGAGGAGCGCCGCAGCCTTCGCAGTGCCGAAGCCGGTCGCGTCCTCGACGTGGTTCACCTCGTCGGCTTCGAACAACAGCAATGATGACGGCCGGTGCGGCGGTGCGTCGAGCTCGGGGAAGAACAGCGGGTCGCGCGCCGCGACAATACCGTCGGTGACGAGCCATCCAGCGTTGCGGTGGTCGGGATGGATCCGGTAGCGCTTCCACGGGTCATGGCCGAGCATCACGTCCGGCTTGATGCGCCGGATCCACGCCGCAATCTCCCACCGCTGGCGTAGGCCGGCTTCGAGCTCACCGTCGGGCCAACTGAGCAGTACGACCTGCGCTGCGGAGTCGAGTGCCCGTGCGGCAGCTCGCTGCTCCCGCTGCCGCGTCACCACGAGGCCAGCGGCATCGGACTCGGGATCCCAAGTGCCCTTCGAGCCATCGGTGCAAACCAACAGCGAGATCGCGCAGCCGGCCGCGGCCCACTTGGCGAGCGTGGCGCCGCAGCCGAATTCGATGTCGTCGGGATGTGCCCCGACGGCAAGCGCTCGCCGGGGGACTTCCAGATTCGAGTCCATCGACTGAAGTTAGTTCGCTTCGGCGCCCGGCAGCCCTGGGGATGAGCGGGGCGCGCCCACCGGTGCCGGCGGCGCCGGAACGATCGCCAACCGGACGAGGTCTTCCGGCACGTCGATATCGGCGGCAAAGCGATCATCGTGAACCACCGTGCACGTCAGCCCGAGCCGCGCAGCCTCGGCGCGGTGGCGCGAGAACGAGCCGGGGCCGTAGGCGAAGCGGAAACCCACACCGGCCGGCACCACGGCGACATTCGTCCCATCGCCCCGGAGATCCGGGATCAACGTGACCTCGCCGTCGTCGCCGAGCGCATCGAGCGCGCCCGCGTTCGGCAGATCGGCGTGGGCGACGACCACGAGGTCGACCCCGTAGGCAGCAAGCGATGCGACTCCGGCCTGCACGGCGCCGGACAACCCGAGCCCTGGCGTCCAGATGACCTCGGCGCCATGACGGCGGGCAAACGAGGCGACCTCGGGGTCGTCGCAGACGACATAACGCGGCAGGGCCCCCGCGGCATCGAGGACGCCCGCCGCGAGCCGACGAGCGAGTTCGGCGCGCTCGCCTGCGTCGAGCACGGGTGCCAAGCGCAGCTTTGCGACCGTAAACGACTTGATCGGGACCACGAGCGCCCGCACGTGGCGAGTCTACGGAGACCGGACCCAGGTAGCGTTGGGGCCATGAAGCCGGGTCGATGGTGATGGGTCGCGGACCTGGCGAAGCACCAGAGGCCAGGGTCGAGATCCTCGCAGGCCTGACGGCTTTGTTACTCGCCCGAGGAGTTCCCGCCACTGAGATCGAGGCGGCAACTGCCGAAGACCGGATCGACCTGCTCGTGATCGACCGGTTGCTGCTACCACCGTCCACGCCTCGCACCGGCTACGAAGTGGTCGAGAACGTCGGGGTCCCGCTGCCGCAGGCGGATCGGTTGTGGAGGGCGTTGGGCTTCGCCGATGTGCGCGGGCAGCCGACGTTCAATGATGACGACGTCGAAGCGTTGCGGACGATCCAAGGCCTTGTGGAACTTGGCATCTCCAGCCCGGAAACCTCCGTCCAGGTCACCAGGGTGCTCGGTTCGTCGATGGCCCGCCTGTCCGATGCGCTGGTCTCCGCCGCGGACGCGTCCGCTCAGCATGAGGGCACGCCGGAGTGGGACGAGACCCCTGAGGACGACGGCCTCCGGCTAGCACAAGTCCTCGCGTTCTCGGCGGAAGTCGTCCTCCCGAGCATGGAGAAGCTCATCATCTATGCCTGGAGGCGCCACATCCAGGCTGCTGCCCGGCGCCGGGCGTCGCTCCGGCGCGCCGGGGCCGTGCACAGCCCGATGTTGACGGACCTGACGGTGGGTTTCGCCGACATGGTCGGTTTCACCGCCTTGAGCTCTCAGCTCAACGCGACAGCATTGGCGCGGGTCGTGGACCGCTTCGAAGAGCTTGCGCACTCGATCGTCGTCGAAGGTGGCGGCAGGGCGGTCAAGATGATCGGCGACGAAGTGATGTTCGTAACGACCGGGCCCCTGGCGGCAGTCGGCATCGCCCTCAACCTCGTCGATGCCTACGCCGACGACGACCTGCTTTCCGACGTTCGCGTCGGCATCGCCACCGGGCCTGTCCTGCAGCGGGAAGGGGACTTCTTCGGTGCGGTGGTGAACCGGGCGAGCCGTATCGTCAACATCGCCGATGCCGGGACGATCCTCGTGAGCGAGGAGGTCCGCGACGGCATCGTGGTGGCGGTCGAACGTCGAGCTGCGGTGGAGACGTCGACGCCGGCGGCCGTCGATCCGTGTGATCTCCCGAGCGAGGCAGGCGATGCCGCGCGGCTTGCCACCGAGCTCGTCCTGGAGCCACTCAAGCCCCGGGTGCTGAAGGACATCGGACGCGTCGCGCTGTGGTCGGTCTCCAGGGCCGACCGGGACCAGGTGTCCGAGGAGCGGCGTTCCGGGATCCGGTGGCGCCGCTTGTCGTCCATCTCGGCTGAGCTCGAGACGCTGCGGCAACGCGGAGAGCAGGCGATCGAGTCATTGATCACGCCTCGAACCGCTGCGGCTGCGGACGCATCGGAGGCGCCTGGCTCTGCCCAAACCGCCGATCAGGCCGCGAGGATCCTCCCGCAGGGCTCGGCGTCGTAACCCCGCAGGGCTCCCAGTTGCCGGGGGAGCTCACGCCCGGCGAGCACGTCCAGGAGCGCTCGCACCTCGATGCCTCCCATGAGGGACCGGGGGATGTGCAGCTCGGAGATCTCCTTCTGCCAGGCGATGAAGTCGAGCCCGTAGGCCAAAGCGGCCGGCTCGGTCGTCACGCCGGCGTCGGCAAGGCCGGCGTGGATGGCGGAGGCTACGAGCAAGTGGGCCGTGGCAGCGGTTTCGTAGCCGGCGACGAGGTGGGGCTCGATGTTGAGGCGCTCGAGCTCGGCATCGAGAAGGCGACGAGCCTCCGATCCGCGCTCACGGTTGGCGATGCGCAGCTCGAGCCGGACCAGGTCGGAAAGCCCGCTCACACGTCCTCGGTGCTGCGGGGCGATCGCCAGACCTTCCCGCCAGGACGCGAAACCCACCACCTCCACTCCCGACCGATGCCTCACCTTGACGTCGACGCCGCGGTGGGCTGCGGCTGCATGCACGGCGCCGGACTCGAGCAGGTCGAGAGCGAGGGCATTGCCGCACGGCCACCATGCCAGGCCGACGGTGGGGTCGTGGCGGTAGAGAGGACCTTGCAGGAGGGCGAGCGCCGGATCGCATCCTGCGATTGCGAGCGTCGGGCCGGAATCGGCGATGCGAACTGCTTCGACCGATCCGTGACGGCCACGGCTCTGGCCAGCCCGGGTCGCCGTCACGACCCCGGCGGGCGTGGCCCGACCCGCCGGCGTGAGCGCGTTCGCGGCCTCCTCACCGTTCTCCCCACCGTTCTCCCCGCCATGCACGACGCCGAGCGCGGGGACGAAGCCCGGCACGAGTGACCCGTCGCCGGTGAGAGGAAACGCGATCGTCTCACCAGCGACTTCACTTATCAAGAGCCGCCAGCCCGGCTCCTCCCCTTGCGGCTTCGGCGACCGGACGGCGAGGCGGGCGACGACCGGAAGGGGATCAAGTGGCGAGCCGAACAGCTCCTCGACCGACGAGCCGAGCGCGCGTGAGACCGCAAGAGCGACATCGAGTGAGGGCGACCATCGGGCTGATTCGATGCCGGAGATCGCTTGGCGGGTGACTCCTGCTGAGCGAGCGAGGTCTCCCTGCGAGAAGCCGCGTGCGAGCCTGGTCAACCTCAACCGGTCGTCAGGGTGGCGGCGCGAATCTGGCAATGGATCATCCTTCCTCGTCCCCCTCAACAGCCACCCTAGCCACGAGCGGCGGCTCAGTTGCCGTCACCTCCAACCGGCTGCCGACCGCCGGCGGGCAGTCCACGTTGACCTGGATCGGGCTTAGCGTTGCCAGGCTGGAGGGGTCGTTCACCTGGACTTCGCAGGCGAATCGCGCACCGAATGCTCTCACCGCGGTCACGATGCCGTGCACGACGATGCCCCGCTCCGGGTAGGCGCCGGCGGCGAACCGGTCCGGGTGGAATGCTCTGAGGTACTGCTCGTCGTGGTCGCTGAAGCAGGTGTAGCCGAACAGTTCGGCCACCCGTCGGTTCGCCGGCGCCCGGGCGATCTCGGCGGCGTCACCGATCTGCAGGATCCGCCCGCCATCCATGACCCCGATGCGGTCGCCGAAGGCCTGCGCTTCGCCGAGGTCGTGGGTGACGAGCACGGACACGGCGCCATTGCGACGGGTGACATCGATCGCCAGGTCACGAAGGTCACCGCGGGACGTCACATCGACGGCTGAGAAGGGCTCGTCGAGCAACAAAGCCTTGAACGGCCTCGCGAGGGCACGGGCGAGTGCCGCACGCTGGCGTTGCCCTCCTGACAGGGCTTCCGGAACTGCCTGCCGAAGGTCGCTTAGGCCGACCCGGTCCAACAGCTCGGCAAAGGAGCCGTCGCTGTGGTCCGGCCTCGGGCGACCCAGCCCGTAGCCGACGTTCTCGATGACGCTCAGGTGAGGGAACAAAGTGGTGGGCTGGCGTACGGCGGCGACGCCTCGGTGTCGGAAGGGGACCGGCGGCTCGCTGCGTCGTCGTCCGGCTCGATCGCCGCGGGGGTAGAGAGCCCGCCAGGTCGCCGGCGGGGCGTTGACGACCTTGCGATCCAGGCGTACCTCACCGCTCGAGATCGGTGTCGTGCCGGCGATCGCCTCCACGAGCGTCGTCTTGCCGGCACCGGACGTCCCGAACAGCGCCAGACGCTTGCCTGGCGCAAGCGACACCCGCGCGACGACGTCGAACGTTCGGCGGGCGACGGTGACGTCGGCCTCCAACAGCGCTGGTGTCATGGTCTTGGTCACGGTCAGCCCACTGGCTCCGCCAGTGCTGCCGCGGCCGCAAACTCTCGACGGGTGCCCCGGGCGCGGGCGCTCCACATCAACCCGATCAAGGGCAGCGGCAGGGCCGCCACGATCAGAAGGAGAGCGAACGGCAGCGCGCCACTCAGCCCGTTCTCGATGAAGCTCGTGTCGATCCTGATCGGCAGCCCGGCGGGGTTGTAGGCGACGATCAGGACCGCTCCGAAGGCGCCCATGGCGCGAGCCCAGGCGATCGCCAGGCCGGCTGCGAGCCCGGGCGCCGCCAGCGGGAGCGTGACCTTCCGGAACGCCGTGAGCTGGCGATGGCCGAGTAACTGGGCATCCTGCTCGAGGCGTGGGTCGACCGTGGACAGGGCAGCTGCTGCCGAGATGATGTAGTAGGGCGCTGCCTCGTAGAACTCGGCCACCACGAGGGCGAAGAACGTGTTCACGCCGAAGACGTTCGGATCAACGCCCGACACCACCCGGCCGACCGGGCCGGCTTGGCCGATCAGGAAGATCAACAGCAACCCGATCACGAGCGGCGGCATGAGGAGAGGCATCACGATTCCGGCCTCCACGATGCGCGGTGCCGGGAGCCGGTGCCGGGCGAGCAGGTACGCCAGCGGCGTGCCGAGGATCACCATGCACGCGAGAGCGATCGCGCTTGCCTCGAGGGACGTCCACAGCGGCCCGAGCGCGCCCGGTTGGTCGAGGGTCACCCGAACCTGGTGCGGGGAGATCTGTGTGAGGAGCACGCCGAGCGGCCCGAGGAGCACCACCCAGACGAGCACCGATGCCGACACGGCTGCCGTTGTCGGGAGCCGCCCGATCGCTCGTTGCATCGACATTGCGACCGGTCTATCGGTTCATCGGTCGGCCCACGTACCGATTTGGGTGGCTAGCGGTCGCAGCGGCCACGGCCGGTGCCCGGTTGCCGGTGCCCGGTTGCCGGTGCCCGGTTGCCGGTGCCCGGTTGTCGGTGCCCGCCATCACGACGTGGAGATCGTCCCGTGCAGCGCGTTGAACAGCGACAGCACAGAAGTTGGGAGCGCCTGCGACTTGGTCGCCCCGGTAGTCAGCTTCAACACCGGAGGCACGAGCGTGTAGCCCGCCTTGGCGAGGACCGCCCGCCCGCCCGCCGACAGCAGGTAGGCCACGAACGCCTGGTCGGCCGTGGCGTCAACTGCTGACACCGACTTGCCCTTCGCCGGGGCGACCAGGGTCACGTCGAGGTTGATGAGCTCGCCGGTTACCGCCTCGCCGGCCACGCTGATACTGGCTGTGGCGTAGGTCGACAAGTCGGCCGGGTCGGCGAAGTCGAGGCCCGCGGGCAGCGTGATGTAGTCGAGGCCGTACTGCTGTGCCTCGGGGAGGTAATCGCTCCCTGCGTCGACGACGCCCGTCTGGATGTCGACGGGCAGGGCATCCTCATCGAGCATCTGCGAGCTCGAGCCGTACGGGCTCGACTTCGTGATGCCCAGGATCTTTGTCGTGAGGCCGGCGGGGAGGTTGAGCTCTCGCTGGGCGAGTTGCATCATCAGCAGGAAGAACTCACCTTGCGGGTCCTGCGTCGGATCGGTTCTGCCCAGCCGGAAACCGGACGTGTCGAGCAACGTGAACAGGCTGGACAGCGGCTTGGCGCCGGATCTGATTGCGTTGAGCTGCGTGAAGTACCGGCTCTTCGGCGAATAGGCCACCACCAGCGGGTCGGTCGCCAGTGCCAGGGCGAACTTGGCGTGGCTCGGCCAGAGCTCCTTGATCGCCTTCGCTCCGACGGAGAGGAACACGCCTGGAGAGATCTCGCCCGAGAGGATCTCTTGCGCAAGAGCCAGCGAGCCTGCTCCCGGCGGGCCACCGAAGTGATCTCCCGTCGCCTTTTGGAACGCCGGTCCGAGCGTGTCGTTGTAGAGCTTCACCAACGAGCCCGCGTATGCAACGTCAGCCGTTCCATGGGGAGTGGTCGAGCCGGGCGCGGCCGTCGTGGGCGTCGAGGAGGACGACCCGCAGGCGGCGCATGCGATCGCCAGGGCGCAGATGGCGCCGACGACGTGGCGGTTGTGACGCAGTCGGGATGTCTGCATGGAGCGTCACGATACTGCAATCGCAAGTAGTGCTGTCATATATCAAGTCTCGCTAGCTAACTGCCGCGGACAGTACGGTGAGGCGCGATGCGTGTGGCAGTCCGTGGGGGAGCGGCGAAGTGGTGACCTCACCGACGATGCGGATCGAAGGCCGGTACTTTGCCGAGGGGTGCACGGCTGTTGGGGGGATCGACGAAGTGGGACGAGGCGCGTGGGCCGGGCCGGTGAGCGTCGGCGTCGTTGTCGTCACACCAGGATCCGGCCGCAAGCTCCCGAGCGGTGTCCGGGACTCCAAGCAGCTGACCCTGGTCGAGCGGGAAGCGTTGTTCGTGCCTGTCGCCCGGGCCGTGGCGAGCTGGGCAGTCGGCCACGCCAGCAACGAGGAGTGCGACGAGCTCGGGATGACGTGCGCCCAGCGCCTAGCGACTCGGCGCGCCCTCGACCAACTCGACGTGGTCCCGGACATGTTGCTGCTCGACGGCAAGTTCGACTTCCTCAACGACGGCGAGGCCGCCCTGCCGGTGCGGATGATCGTGCGCGGGGACTCGAGCTCGAAGGCGATCGCCGCAGCGTCGATCCTCGCCAAGGTCACGCGGGATCGGCTGATGGCAAAGGAGTCGGAGCACTACCCGTGGTACGGCTTCGAGCGCAACCGGGGCTACCCGTCCCCGTCGCACAAGATGGCGCTGGCAGCTTGGGGATGCACGCCGTTCCATCGCCGTAGCTGGGCGTTCGTGGAAGGACTCCTCTTCCGCCCGGCCGGCTATCACGACAGGTTCCGCCCCCTGGCAATCGATGACGAGGAGACCGGAGGTACCGGGCGATGAGCGATCTGACGGTCGATCCAAGCGAAGGTGCCGAACATAGCGGTGCTCCAGCTGACGGTACGCCAATCAAGGATCCCGAGGCCATCTTTCAGATGCTGGCAGCCGCCGAGACCCGTCGACGACGCCAACCGGCTGCTAGTAAGCGGGCGCTCATCATCGCGACGGTCGCGATCCCAATCGCCTTGGTGATCGGCCTCATCATCGGTGCTCACTACCTCGAGAACCTCGCCGCCACGACCACGAACGACACGGTTGGGGGGGCCCAATCCAACCTCAACAGCGCCTTGGCGGCCTCTGAGCGGTACGTGGGCTCGCATGAGACATTGGATGGTGTGACCTCGACTTCGGGCTTGTCCGCATTGGCTCCGTCACTCACGTTCCCGACCGTGTCGGGCTCGGCCACGGAGATCGCGCTCGATCTGAGGAATTCGGGAGCGCTCGTGATGACGAGCCTGCAGTCGAGCCCGGACCTGGTGTGCTTTGGCGTCGCTCAGGTGGTGGGAGCCCAGCCTTCCCCGGTGTTCAATGGGTACCCATCCACCGCCGACCCTGGCATCTACTACTTCGAGGCTCCGACTGTGGGAGGCGAGTGCGACTCGTATACGGTCACGCCTCCGGGGGGCGGCTCGTTCGTGTCGACGACTGGGTTTCCGAGCGCGCCACTTCCGTAGCGGCTCAGTCCGGGGTCGAGACCGCGACCACAGGTACCCCGGTCTTCTCCGCCGTGTCGGCCTTCCGCCACGGCCGCGCCAGGCTCAGATACACGGCACCGGCAAGGAGTATCACCGCGCACAGCGTCCAACCCAGAGCGGTGGTGCTCACTCCGATGTACTTGAGGCCGGAGGCGAAGATCACGAACGTGATGGCCGGCCGGATGAGCTTGTCCGGCGCCCGCGACGAGAGGAACGACCCGACGAGCACGGCGGGCACGCTGCCGATGATCAGCGAGGTGGTCACGCCGAACTCGACGTGACCAAATAGGAGCGCCCCGAGCGCTGCCGCCAACGACAAGGGGACCGCCTGGGTGAGATCGGTACCGACGAGTTGCTTGGCCCCGATCACCGGGTACATGAACAGCAGCAGCACGATCATCAGCGAGCCTGCCCCGACCGAGGTCATGCCCACGATGATCCCTCCGACCATGCCGATGAGGATCGTCGGGATCGGCTTGACCTTGAGCGCGTGGACCGCTGCGTCGCGAGCCTGGCTGCTGCGACGGTCGAGCAGGAAGCGCAGCACCATCGCCGCGGCGCCGATGAGGAGAGCGGACCCGAGTGCGATCTCGATGTTCGTCTGTGCGGGCTTGCCGAGACCGAATAGGTGCAGCAGGTATGCCCCGAGAAACGCCATCGGCACCGACCCGACGACCATCCACCCAACCAATCGCAGGTTGACGGTCTTCTTCGTGAGGTGGACGGCGGCGCCGACCGGTCGCATCACGACGGCCGCCACGAGGTCGCTCGAGATGGCCGTTGATGGCTTGATGCTGAACAGCAGGATCAGCATCGGCGTCATCAGGGCACCGCCGCCGGCGCCCGTGAGGCCCACGAGGAACCCGACCACGGCGCTCCCCAACACCATGTATGGATCGACGTGCACTAGTACCTCCAGCTACCGGTTACGGGTGACAGGTAACTCTATCAAAGTAGTAGCACCGCGAGAACGCATCGATTACATCCACAAGCAGACGCTCGACTGCCGCACGCCGCCGATCAGCGGTTGACCGGAGGTTCTTTGGGCAGGCCGAGTACGCGCTCACCGAGGATGTTGCGCATGACCTCGTCGGTACCACCTGCGACGCGCATACCCGGCACGCCAAGCACGAACTTCGACCAGGCGAAAGTGCCCCATTCGCCCGAATCGGCGGTGATGCGGGGGCCGAGGATGCGGGCTGCCAGCTCGGCGGTCCGGGAAAGGTTCTGCGTGAGCGAGAGCTTGGCGATCGACAGTTCCGGACCTGGTAGCTGACCTGACCGGATCTTGGCGAGGGCGCGCTCGTTGTTGTACCGCGCCACCTGCAGGTTGATCCAGGTGTCAGCGATCTCCTGCCGCAGGAGGCGGTCGTCATTGACACCGAGGTGTTGCGCCAGCGCGATCAGGCGTCGCAACTCGCTTCCGCCGGACGAAGCGCCACCTCCACCACCGCCGATCGCGGCCCGCTCGTTCATCAGCGTTGTGAGCGCAACGGACCAGCCGGAGTTCACATCCCCGAGGAGGTGATCGGCGGGGATGCGGACGTCTGTGAAGAACACCTCGTTGAACGAGGCACCGCCGGTCATCTGGCGCAACGGCCGGACCTCGACCCCGGGCGCATGCATGTCGACGATGAAGCCGCTCAGTCCCTTGTGCTTGGGGAGGTCAGGGTCGGTGCGGCAGAGGATCTCGCCGATCTCCGAATAGTGGGCGCCGGAGGTCCACACCTTCTGGCCGTTGACGATCCACTCATCGCCGTCGCGGACGGCTCGCGTCTGGAGCGACGCCAGGTCGGAGCCGGCTCCCGGCTCGGAGAACAGCTGGCAGGCGATGATGTCGCCCCGGTAGAGCGCCCGGAGGTACCGCTGTTTCACGGTCTCGGTGCCGTGGGCGAGGATCGTGGGCGCGATCATGCCGAGTCCGATCCCGCGAGGGGCCTGGGTGGGCGTGGCGTAGCGAGACTCGATCGAGCCGTAGAGCGTCTGATACGACTTCGGCAGTTCACGACCGCCGTAGCGTTTGGGTCCCGTGATCCAGCCGAAGCCGGCGTCAAAGACCTTCTGTGCCCACGCCTTGGCCGCTGCGACCTCTTTGGCATCCTGCTCAGGCGTGCGCTCCGGCAGCACGGAGATCTCGTCGGAGCCCTCGCCGTAGCCGGATCGAACGACGGGCTTGAGTGTCGCATTCGCCTCGAGGAATGCCTCGGCGTCCCGGGCGAACTCGGTCTCGGTCACCTCTGCTGCTGCGTCAACAATCGTGTCAGCCACCCCCGCACTGTAGGTCGTGAGCGTCCACTGCGGCGATGCCTGCCCCGGCTAGCTTGGCCTGACGGGGACATGGAGGTCAACGGAGAATGTCCGTAACGGACCCATGGGAAGCAGTACTCGAGCGAATCGACGACGGGGCCAAGCTCATTGGGCTGGAAGAGGACATCCGCCGAATGCTGTCGGTGCCGACACGCGTGCTCGAAGTCGGCGTGCCCGTACGGATGGATGACGGTCACATCGAGGTCTTCCTCGGATGGCGGGTCCATCATGACGTCAGCCGTGGCCCAGGGAAGGGTGGCATCCGGTTCCACCCGTCGGTGACGGCGAGCGAGGTGAAGGCGCTGGCGGCGGAGATGACGCTCAAGTGCGCCGTCGTCGACATCCCCTTCGGGGGTGCCAAAGGCGGCGTGCAGGTCGATCCGCGCCAGCTCTCCGACTTCGAGCTCGAGCGCCTGACGCGCCGCTACACGATCGACGTCGCGTCGCTGCTCGGGGCGGACAAAGACGTACCGGCTCCGGACGTCAACACCGACGCCAGGGTGATGGCGTGGCTGATGGACACGATCTCGATGTTCCGGGGCGAAGCGGTCACCGGTGTTGTGACGGGCAAGCCGCTTGCCGTCGGCGGCAGCCGCGGGCACGTCGGTGCGACGTCGCAAGGTGTGCTGATCTGCAGCCGGGCGATCTTCCATGAGCTCGGCATGTCGATGGCGGGCTCCCGGGCGATCGTGCAGGGTCACGGCAAAGTGGGTGGGCCACTCTGCTACCTGCTGTCCTCGGCCGGTATGCGCGTCGTCGCCGTCACCGACGCGGACGGTGGCGTGTACAACCCCGCCGGACTCGACACGTTGGCGCTGGCGGACCACGTGTCGCGGCACGGCACGGTGGCGGGTTTTGCGATGGCGGACCCGCTCGATCCGACGAAGCTCTGGGACATCGAGTGCGAGCTTGCCGTTCCCGCGGCCCTCGAGGGCACCATCACCGCCGATGTCGCCGCTCGACTCGGTGCCAAGGTCGTAGTCGAGGCGGCGAACGGTCCTACCTTGCCGGAGGCCGATCCGATCCTTGAGCACCGCGGCATCGTGCTCGTGCCGGACATCCTCGCCAACGCCGGGGGTGTGACGGCTTCGTACTTCGAGTGGGCGCAGAGCCGGCAGGGTTTCGCCTGGGAAGAGCAGGTCGTCGCCGAACGGCTGCGGCGGATCATGGAAACCGCCTTCGACGCCTGCTGGCAGCACTCCAAGGATCTGAAGGTCACGCTGCGGCGCGCTGCGGTGGCGCTTGCGCTCGAACGTGTCGGTGAGGCGATCCGGTTGCGGGGGCTGTTCCCCTAGGCATCGGGCGGTCTGCTGGGCTGCCAGGAGCGGCCAGACTGGAGTGATGGCGCGGGCTCAGAGGGGGCTTGCCGCGCCAGGTTCGCATGGATCTCTTGCCGTTTCGCGAGTCCAGAGACCTTCGGATCCTGTTCGCCGCCGGAGTCATCTCGTTCGCCGGAAGCGTGCTCACCACGTCGCCCTGCCGTACCAGAGGTACCAGTTGTCGCACTCGTTGCTCGCCACGACGTTCATCGGAGGGGCGCTCGCCGACACCGTCGACCGGAGGCGCATGATCCGCCTCACGCAGGTCGCGCTGTGCCTGGCCTCCGGCGTGCTCGTACTGAACTCGCTGCTCGGCCAACCGCAGCTCTGGTTGCTTTCCGTTGGCTCCGTGGTGATGGCTGGCGCGGCGTTCTGGCGCTATGAAGGCCGCGAAGGCGAGAAGTTGCGCCGCCCCGCGGGTTGAGGCGTCCATCGCATCGCTGGGTCGGGACTCTGGGTGGGTTTCGGGACAGATAGGTCCCAATGCGACCGGAGAGTCGGTCCGCGGTGCCGGCGTGCCGGTCGACTCTTCCCGGGTTCTGGGACAGATAGGTCCCAATGCGACCGGAGAGTCCGAAGAAACCCGCAACCCGCCCCCGCCCCCGAAGCGCCCTGGGCGCCGCTCATGTTCATCGTGGCATCCCTGCTCATCTGGTCGTCTGGTCGTCTGGTCGTCTGGTCGTCTGGCACCCTGGCTGAGGGCTGGCGCACTGTCATCGAGGCGGTCGATGTCGCCCCCGACGATGAGGACGTCCCGACGCCCGGCAGGTCGGAGTCGTGATCTGCCGGAAGGTACGCGGCATCTGGCGTGGGCTCGTCGCCGGCGATGATCGGGAGGACGAGCCAAGCTACGAATCCTTGCCGGGCACGCAGTAGGCGGAGTGCCACCGCACCGGGGCGAGAGGCGGCGATACTGATCCCGGACCGGGGTCGTCTCTCGGGACACGGGCGCCAGGAGGGCGTCGCTCTATGCGGGCAACTCGAGTCGTAGGCGGAGCACTCTGGATAGCGGTCGCGCTGTTGTTGGGTGGGTGTTCCCTATTCGGTCACTCGTCAGCCGCCAGTACGACATCCACGTCCACCTCGGTCATCGTCGCGACCTCGTCGACCACGACGACAACACAGGCGCCGACCACGCCGAGCAGCCCCTCGACCTCGGCTACGACCACGACCCTGCTATGCAAGGGATCGGCACTGTCCGTTTCCATCGGGCGACACTCGGTAGCAGCGGCAACGGTAGCGCTGGGTTTCGTGGTGACGAACCAGGGTGCCGGGGCATGCACGCTGGACGGTTACCCGACAATCCTCCTCGTGCCGGCATCGGGCACCATGAAGCCAGTCATCACCGACATCGGATCCACCGCGCCGGTGAACGTGGCGGCCGGAGGGACGGCCGGTTTTGTGGTGGAGTACGGCGACTTCCCTGTCGACGGGCAGACGACGTGTCCTGCTGTCACCGCGGTGGACGTGACGCTTCCGCGCCCCGGCGGCACGAGCACAGTGAAAGCGAGCTTCTCACCGTGTGGGGCGCCCAACGTCAAGGTGTCAGCCGTGTTGGGGGAGACTCAGTACGACGCGATGCTCGGTTGAGCGGTCAGGCGGCACGGGCGGCCGTTGCACGCGCCAGGGTCGCCTTGACCGTTTGACACAAGCCGCCTGGGTCGTCTCGTATATCGTCCGCTGTGATCCGCAGCACCGTGTAGCCCAGGTTCGCGAGGGCATTCTGGCGCCGCCGATCGTTGACGAAGGTGCGCGGATCGGAGTGGTAGCGGTAGCCGTCAACCTCGATGACGACGTAGAGATCCGGCCAGGCGGCGTCGACTCGGGCGACGAACCTGCCGTCGTGGGTCACCCGGTACTGGACCTTGGGCTTCGGGATGCCGGCCGCTTCGAGCACGCTCAGGAGCTCCATCTCGAGCTCGCTGTCCACGACTCCGCCGCCGGCCAGGTTTGCGAGGCCCCGTAAGCGGCGGCTACCCGGCGCACGCTTGCGCAGCCGCCGCAGGAAGCGCTCGAGCTGGGACGGACTGACGAGCCGATGTGAGAGACAGTGGGCGAGGAACGAGCGGAGCGTCGCAGCTTCGTGGCCGGCGGCACAGAGGTCGAGGAGCGTCTGGATCGGTGTAGTGACGCGGATGCCGTCTCGGGTGACGCTGACCCTGTCGAGGTCCCGGGTGGTCGAGTGCACGACGAAACCTACCCGTGCCTTCGGGCTTCGCTTGTGCGACACGGTGACGTGCGCCTTGGGGGTATTGAGTGCGTCCGAGCCCCACCAGATCACTGCCGACTCATGTGAGGCGACGCCGGCGGTGGCGACGGTGGCGGCCCTGATCTCGTCTCGAGCTGAGGGTGTGTGGCCGGCGACCCGGTACAGGCCCCGACTATGGCGCACCAGGACACCGCGCTGCGCCAGCCGCGCAAGCGTCCGCCGTTCTACGCGCTCGGCGGCCGCGTCGGCCACGGTGATGAGTCCGTGACGTTGTTCGGCCAATCGCATGAGCCGGTGGAGTCGATCGGGGTCACTGGCCACGGTCTCATCCTGACGCCCGGGTGTGTCATCGGGTCGGGGTTGGGCTCTCGGGTCGATTCGGGACACATGTGTCCCGAAGGCGGGGAGAGTCGGGGCCGCCGGGCGTGGCGGGGATGATTTTCTTGGAACTGTCCGATCGGTAGGGGGCATATGTGTCCCGAAAGCGGCGGATAGTCGCGAGAGCGAGGTGAAGGCCTCGGGAGGGAGAGACGGCTCGGGCGTCGCTTCAACCACCAAGAAACCCGCCACGCCCACCAACCCACGGTCCGTGATCCGGTGCTCGGGGATGACGGACGGGCAGAGAGGGCGCGCCGCGGTCGAGTGTGGCGCGAGATTGGGGCAGCTGTTAAGACGTTCCGAGAATCGGGAGGCCGCTTTGCCCGCTCCAGCCGACATGGCTCTGATCGATGGCCGGGTCTACACGCTCGACTCAACTCGGCCCTGGGCCGAGGCGATCGCCATCCGCGGCGGGCGCATCGTGGGTGTCGGCACCACCGCCGAGATCCACGAGCTGTGTTCGACGTCCACCGACGTGATTGATCTGCAGGGCCAGATGGTCATGCCCGGCTTCCAGGACTCACACGTGCATCCGCCCATGGGTGGCGTCGAAATGCTGCGTTGTGACCTCTCGGCAGGCCGGTCCAGGCAGGACTACCTGGAGACCGTAGGGTCGTACGCCACCAGTCATCCCGCCGCCGACTGGATCCTCGGCGGAGGTTGGTCGATGCCGGCGTTCCCCGGAGGCGTGCCAACAGCGGTTGATCTGGACGCAATCGTGGGTGCCCGGCCCGTGTTCCTGCCCAACCGGGATCACCACAGTGCCTGGGTGAGCTCGCGGGCGCTCGAGCTGGCAGGGATCACCTCGGAGACGCCCGACCCGATCGACGGTCGGCTCGAACGGGACGCCGCAGGGCGGCCGACCGGTGCGTTGCACGAGGGCGCGATGGGCCTCGTCGAGCGGCTCCTGCCCCCGCTGTGTACCGATGACTACGTGGAGGGGTTGCTGGCGGCGCAGGCATACCTGCACTCCCTCGGGATCACCGCTTGGCAGGACGCCTGGGTGACTTCGAGCCCCGGTGGGAATTCCTTCGAGGCCTACATGCGATTGGCGGGAGATGGCCGCTTGACTGCCAGGGTCATCGCGGCGCTCTGGTGGGAGAGAGGACGCGGGGCGGAGCAAGTGGAGGGTTTCTTGGCGCTGAGGGCGCAAGCGGCCGAGGCGGACCGCTTCTCCGCTACGTCCGTGAAGATCATGCAGGACGGGGTCTGTGAGACCTTCACGGCCGCCATGCTGACGCCGTACCTCGATGTCCACGGGCACAGCACTGACAACTGTGGGTTGTCATTCGTGGATCCCGAGTCGTTGCGGGATCACGTGACGCTGCTCGACGCCGAGGGCTTCCAGGTTCACGTGCATGCCATCGGGGACCGCGCAGTTCGTGAGGCCTTGGACGCCATCGAGGCCGCCCAGGTCGCGAATGGGCCGAGTGGGTTGCGTCACCACGTCGCCCACCTGCAGGTGGTGCATCCGGAGGATGTGAGCCGATTCGCGGGGTTGGGCGTCGTGGCGAACTTCCAACCGTTGTGGGCTTGCGCGGATGCGCAGATGATGGAGTTGACGGTGCCGTTTCTCGGGCCGGAGCGGGCGGCGATGCAGTACCCGATCGGGTCGTTAGTGTCCCGCTCGGTGCCAGTTGCTTTCGGGAGCGACTGGCCGGTGTCGACTCCGGACCCGTTCGCCGAGCTGCACGTGGCCGTGACGCGAACGGCGCCGGCGGGCGCTCGGTTCGGGGCTGTTTCGCCCGATGGAGCGACCGGTTCGCCGTTCTTGCCTGACGAGCGGATCGATCTTGCTTTGGCGGTGCGGGCGTTCACGCTCGGGAGCGCGTACGTCAACGATTTAGATGGGTGGACTGGTTCGATCGAGCCAGGGAAGCGCGCCGACTTGGCTGTCGTCGACCGCAACCTGTTCGAGGTCGACGATCTCGACGGAGGCGTCGCCGCCGCTCGCGTGACGATGACGATGGTCGAGGGTTCGGTGGTGTTCGAGCACGCGGAGGCGTAGCTATGGCGCAGGGGCCGGACTCAGCGGACGTGCACGCGTCCGGACACGCTGCACGGGCCGGTGCTACCGGCCCGTCGCACCGGCCCGCTGGGGAAAGTCTCTGGTGCAAGGTTGCACAGGCGTTCGGGCCACGGGCTCGGCGGAGTTCGAGCCCGTGGCAGACTGCAGTGTCCAGGGCGTGACATCGAGCGCGCAGCGATGGGCGCTTAGCTCAGGTGGTTAGAGCAGCTCGCTTACAACGAGCAGGTCGGGGGTTCGAGTCCCTCAGCGCCCACCATGACATGCTTATTAGAACCCACGCCCAAAAGAACGTGGGCAAGTCCGGCGGTGGACAACCGGTCATCCTCGGCGGCTTTAGCCTCGGCGGCTTCACGTAGGTACGCCTGCGCCACATCTCGTGCCTCCAGCAGTTCGTCGAACGGAGGCCGAAAGACGGCCTCGTCGACCTGATCCTGGTGAACGTACAGCTTCTCGAAGATCGCCAGATTCATCTGCCTCCGCTGCTCCGGTGACAGCTTCCGGTAGAGCTTCTGTGGATCATCCAGCAGCCTCAGGGCTTTCTCCATCAGCGCAACTCCGATCTGAAGTCGATCGCTACTGTCCGCGAGTTTCGCTGCCGCCTGAGCCCTCTTGAACTGGACGTCCGCCATCCGCCGCTTCACCTTGTCCACAGCCAGCTTCCCATCTGCTGCCAGCTCGATCAGATTCTCCTCCTGGATGTTCAGCTGGTCGATCTCGGCCTTCAACTGCTTGTTGAGCAGTCTGGTGACCTTCTTTTCCTCGTTCATCGCGTCAGTCATCGCCTTCCGGAGACGATCGGCCAGGTCTGCCGGAAAGCGGATGGTGGCGTAGAAGTTTTCAACAGCGGCCTCGACGGCATCGCCGTCGGAGTACCGAGAGTCGCACAGGTGCTGCTGCTTGCGGACGCAGAAGAAGTAGAGGTAGCGGCCTCCACGTCCGTTCGCCCATTGAAGGATCATGCGGGATTCGTCGCCACGGTCGTGGCAGTGCCCGCACCACAGCGCGCCTTTGAGGTAGTGATGGTGCCGACGCCGACGCTCGCCCCGACCGCCTCTCCCGTCAAGAACCGCCTGCACACGGTCGAACAACTCCTGGCTGATGAGAGGCTCGTGACGCCCTTTGATCAACTCGCCCTTGTAGGTCACGTAGCCGAGGTAGTAGGGGTCACGAAGCAAGACCGCCAGCTTCGTGGTGGAGACCGGCCCTGCAGGGTGACGCCCAGATGGCCGCGTCCTCAGTCCTCGCAGCGATAGCTCTTCCGCCAAGGTCTCCAAGTTGAAGTCGCCGGTGGCGTACAGCTCGAACGCGGACACCATGAATGGCGCACGTTCGGGGTCGACCTCCACGATCCCGATGTTGCGACCCTCAGACATGTCGCGGGCGTTGAGGTAGCCGAGGCGTGCCCGTCCGATCGTGCCGCCGTTCTTAGCCTTGGCGCCCATCTTGTAGGCGATGTCGGCGCCGTCGGCCTTGACTCGGTACTCGTCGACGGCATGCAGGATCATCTCCACCATCTGACTCTCCGGAGTGTCGCCGAGGTCCATGGCAGTCGAGACGATCCGGACACCGAGCTTGGTGAGCTGCTGCTTGGTGATGGCAGCGTCGATGGTGCTTCGGAACAGTCGATTGAAGTGGTAGACGACGAGGTAGTCGACGCTGTTTCGGTTTGCCTTGAGCCAGGCCAACATCTCCTGGAACACGGGCCTGTTCTCGATAGACGTGGCGCTCCGGCCCGGCTCGACGAACTCGTGCGCGATCTCGGCTCCGAGGGCGGCGCACTTGATCTGGCAAGCGTCACGCTGTGCGGGAAGCGAGATGCCCTCCGGGTTGTAGTCCGTGTGAACCTGTGATGGTGAGCTGACGCGCAGGTAGATCACTGCTCGATGAAGTCCTACCTCGGTTGCGTTCTCCCGAGGCGGTGCTTCCCGGGCATAACCGCGCTTCACCACCGTTGGTTCTGCGGTGGCTGTCGCGTTCGTCATGTCGTCCTCCTTAAGTGTTGAGTGGGGCGGCGAACACCGGGCTCGCAGCGCGTTGGTAGAGATTCGTGCGTGCCGATCGGATCGCCCGGATCGGCCAATCGGATGTCGGTCGCCCGCAGCGAGGCAGCGGATCAGTCATGCCGATCTGGTTGAGTCGGACCTGCATAGCCGCCTGAGAAACGTCGAAGCGTCGGGCAAGAGTCGGGAGGTGCTGGAGTCCGTTGGCGTACGTCGACTTCAGCCAGGGGCGGGGCATCAACAGGCAGCCAGCGAAGTAGTCGCAGATTTGCTCCACGAGTACTTGACGGTCGGCGGTCGGGAACGAGCCGTAGATGAGGTCGGCGAATCGGTGATCGAGAATGTGCTTCAACTCATGGGCTGAGCTGAAGCGTTGGCGAACCCGAGGCTCGGCCCCGTTCAGAACCACCAACCAGCGGCCGGACGACCAGTGAGTGGCGCCGGACACTGGGAAAGGACTCATCCGCTCGATCTGCACGCGTGGCAGTTCAGCGATAACTCGCTCGGGGACCGGCGCTTCGGTCACGCCGACGATCTTCAAGAAGCGGTTGGCTTGTAGCTCGGCGATGCGCAGATGCTCGCTGTAGCTGAGTGGCCGCAGCGGTACGAGATCACGGACACTGGCGATGACTCCGCGGTTCATACCGCCTCCTTCGAGGAGTCGGATACCTCGGCCTTCGGCTTGGGTGGGAAGACCGGCTGGTCCTTCGGCACTCCGTAATAGTTGCGCAGCAGTTCGAAGTAGCGCTCCAGGTCGGCAATGGCTTCGGGTGGCAGGTCGTACTTGGCACGCAGGTACGGCTGGAAGCTCGGCAGGCGCTCCGGAATGTCGTAGCCAGCCAGGCCGTAGAGGTCCTCGACCGCCACGCCGAGCACGCCGGCGATCGTGCTCAGATGCTGCGGAGCGGGGTTGCTGTAGTGACCGTTCTCAAGCTTGTTCCAGTATGAGGGATCGAGGTCCGACGCCTCAGCGGCATCGCTCAACGACAGTCCCATGGACGATCGTCGCGACCTGATGTAGTCGCCCAATGTTTGATTTCCATCCCCTTTGGCCATTTCTCACCTCCTTTTCCTTACCTTCATTTTCTCAAAATCCTTGACGATCGTCAATCCGTATTATTGACAACACCCCGCCTGATCAGGTCTTTTAGTTATGATCCTTGTTGATACATGGTGTATAGGCAGGGACAATCCGAATCGTGATGTGAGACATCACAGACTCAAGGATTGCCCCTGCCGAGTTGGGAGTTGATTGCTCAGCTGCTCGCTGGCTCACCTCCCTTTGAGCGGCTGGACCGGCTTGGGGGTTTGAAGCCCATCGGCTCAGCCACGCCCCTCGACTTGTCGGTCGTGGGCTCTTTCGGCGCGTTCTCGCTCGACCCGAACAGGGTGGCGAGCGCTTCGCGCCGGGCAGCGGCATCCCGCTCGATCTCTTCGAGCATGGCTTCCGCCCGGTCCGTCAGCTGCGGCTGGTGACGCTTCGTTTCGATGAGCTCCTCGATCGCTTGCTTGATGAGCGCGGTCACGGGTTGTCCTTCGAGCTGGGCGATAGCCGTCAGCTGAGCATGACTGCCGTCCTCCAACTTGATTGCGAGGGTCTTCACAGAATCCCTCCTTGGTGGACAGCTTCGAGTACAGCAACATGACTCATGGTCACGTCCTCCTCGGTGTGGTGCGGCCGGCGATCCCCGGTTGGAATCTCCTTCGGTTGAAGCCGCAGGCCACCGACGAGTGGCTTGAGGATCACGGTGGGTGGAACAGGAACACACCGCCCTCTGTCTCCACCGACAGCAGCGAGCCCTCGAACTCCATATCCCGGGCCAGGGCCTCGGTGTCGACCCGTACGTAGTCACGGAGATAGCCGGGAACAGCGTCATCGAGGATGCGATCGATGCCGGCGTCCTCCAGGAACTCCTCGACGCAATCGACCGCCGACTCCCACTGCCCGCTGTAGCAGTCCTCGAACTGATCCAGGAGCTCGTCCTCACCCCCGAGGAAGTTGGCGAACGCGGCAAACGCTTCACCATGCTCGCCGATACCTCGCCCCAGGCGGCTGATCCGCTCGACTGTCTCGTACTCCGACAGCCGTAGTGGCCCGAAGCCCTCGTAGTCGAAGACGGCCCACTCCTCGGCACCAGGCTCCTTCGAAGAGCGCAGCACTTCGTTGATCCCAGCCCAGATGTCGTCCGGCTCCTGATCAGCCTCGACCCAGGCACCGTGGAGATGGCCGGCGTTGTAGTCGCTGAGGCTGGCGATCCAGACCTTCGGACTGTCCTTCGGTTCCTGCTCACGGCTCGCTGGTTCCTGTTCTCGTTGTTGTTCTCCCTCGCTCACTTGTCGTTCCTCCTTTGCTTGTTGTTCATCACCTCCTCCCGTCTGGCTCGCTCCGCATGAATGCGTTCCATCGCCATCTCCACGTAGTCCGGCTTCAACTCGATCCCTAACCAGTCCCGGCCGAGGCGCTCAGCGACGATGGCCGTTGTTCCCGATCCCATGAACGGGTCCAGCACCAGTCCCGGTCGCCAAGCACCCTTGCAGCGACAACTCGGCTGCAACCGATGCTCGGTCCGGTACCACGGAGAACCGCAGGAGACACAGACCCGCTCCGGGCAGGTGGCCTTGAGAGGACGCTCGATCAAGGCGGTCGGGAAGGTGGCGAAGTGCTGTCCGACAAACTTGGCGGTCGCCACTCGCCAGACGTCGCCAGGGTTCTTGCCGCGGGGGTGACCGCTGCGGCCTTCCGCTCTGGCCCTCAACAACCCGTCATTGCTTCCGGCGAGTGGTCCCGCCCATGGAGGGCGCTTGCCGCCGTCGTACTTGTTGCCGACCGGTGGCGTGGTTATCGGAGACCTCTTCGAACGATGCGGTTCGCGGATCGAGTCCAGGTCGAAGAACGGGCGAGGTGAGCGCACCAGCAGGAAGATCGGCTCCCAAGTGGTGTTGAGACGGTCGGTCACGCTGGCCGGCATCGGGTTCGGCTTGAACCACACTACTTTGTTGCGCACGATCCAGCCTCGGGCCGACAAAGCTGTCACCAACCGCTCGGGACCCAACAAGAAAGACTTCGGTGGCGCGCCGAAGCGAGGGTGTCGGCTGTAGCTGTCGCCTAGGTTCAGCCACAAGCTGCCGGTTCCCTTCATCACACGTGCCAGCTCGTCGCAGACGGCTACGAGGTGCTCGACCCAGTCCGAGACGGTCGACTCCATGCCCATCTGACCGTCGATCTGATAGTCCCGTAGTCGGAAGTAGGCCGGGCTGGTCAGGACTACGTCGATGCTCGACGACGGCAGTTGACGAAGCACGGTCAACGCGTCCCCGGTGATGATTTCGCCCCTAGGGATGTTGCCCCAGGCGGGAGTGCGGCGGCGGCAGTAGCCGTGGGAAAGCGTTGCTGATGTCAGTTGGTTCATGAGGTCACCTCCTTCGGGACGTTGTTGATGAGTTCTCCCGAGGCCATCGATCGGACGGCCGAGTCGGCTGTTGTTACCTGGAAGAGTCGAGAGTGCTCGGCGGGAAGTTGAGAGAGAGCGTCAAGAAGCTGAGCCTTGCGGTTGCCGTCGGGAACAACGAAGAGGACGGTCGGGAAGACACCTTCGGAGCTTTGCTCGCGGCCCGATTGCCAGTAGCGGCAGTAGGTCTTGGTCTTGGCGACGATGATGGTCATCGGTTCGGTGCCGCGGTCGAGTTCGATGAACCAGCTGTCGAGGTAGTCGGCGGTGGCGGTGGCGACAAAGGCGTCAGGCTTGAGCACGAGCGGTGCTCCCCCCGGTCCGTGGAAGAACCGCCAGCACCTTGGCTCAGCGTCGAAGCGTTCCAGTTCGATAGTCCCGAGGCGCTCGAGCTCCCGTAGTTGGACGTACACCTCGCTGACCGCAAGGGCGTGACGAAGGTGATGGCTGTCCGGAGTCCAAGGCTCCCACTGACGCCGCTGAGCGGGATTGAGGAGGCGCTTACCGGCCACGTCCAAGGCGTAGGTCCAGCCCTCTGATCCGGCACGACGACCACCGATGCTCCGGCCGAGACGAGCGATCACGCGTCGTTCCACGAGGTTGGTGAAGTCGTGCCTAGCCATGCGTCGCCCGGTGTCCGAGTCGTCGTAGTGCAGTCGTCGGAGCTGTTGGCCAGAGGCCACGTTAAGTCGTCCGACGTCGTTCAGGAGTGACCACTCGATAGGACGGAGCTGTGCTCTGAGGGCTGTTAGCCGAGCAGTGGTGACGTATGTCCGCTTGCTCACGAGAGCTTCCCCGTTAACCAGATTTTGTATAGGAGATTCGTTCGCGAATCTGATCGCTCTGACAGCTCTGAGCAGGTAGAACGTAAGTGGCGACTCCACCCGACCGGAGAAGTGAAAGCGGCCATCACGAGCCGCCTCCGTGGCGCTGACGGCGACCTGTTGGGGCGTCTACCCGAGCGTGTTGGCGGCTGCGAAGTTGCTTCTCGACCTCACCCCGAGCGACACCGTACTGCTCCCGGGAGGACGCCCGAACGTCGTCGGCTGACCCAGTCGCTTCGCCCATCGGGCGTGTCCTGGCGGTGGCTACCGGCTGAGTGGTACCTGCGGCGAAGAGTTGTGCAGCCACCTCGTAGGCGCCGAGCCCTTGGAGGTCGTCGGCCGTGAGAACGCCGCCCAACTCCCGAGCGATCAGACGGGCATCACCGGCGGGCAGCTGGAACACGACCTTGGATCGGGCGTTGGCCAGCACGGCATGTTGGGCTTCTGCTGGGAGCTGCCCAAGATGTTGGTGAGCGAGCACCATGCCTAGCCCGAGTCCCCGCGCTTCGGCCAGCACCGAGGCCATCGGTGTCGGCAGGTGCAGGAAGTTCTGCCACTCGTCGAGGTAGGCCATCACCGGGCGTCGGTTGTCCGAATGCTGAGCAGCTCGGCCCTGCGTGGCGTTCCACAGCTCGGCCACCACCAAGGCTCCGAGCAAAGCGGCGGCTTCATCGCCGAGCAGACCGGAGGCCAGCGAGACGAGCAGCACCTTGCCGTCCTCCAGAACGTCGCGCAGGTTCAGCTTCGGCTGACTTTGGCCGATGATGTTCCGGACCCGCGGACGCATGATAAAGGCACGGACCTTGTTGAGCACAGGCCCGACAGCCATGGCGCGCTCGGGGTCGCTGAGTGCCTCATACCAACCCCAGAAACTCTCTAGACCCACCGGGTCGTCAAGGCCACCCACCAAGCGGCGCCGGTAGCCAGGGTCGGTGAGGATCAGCGGCACCTCGCAGAGCGTCGTGCCTTTCGATGTGGCCAATGTGAGCAGAGCGGCGCGCAGGATGTCATCGAGCCGCGGTCCCCAGGAGTGGCGGTACAAGCTCTTGAATAGTCCAACCAGATTCTCGACGACAACCTCGGCATGGTCGACGTCGACGGATTCGAGGGGATTGAGGCCCACCGGTCGACTGGTGTCCGCTGGATCGAGAACGATCACGTCAGCGCGGCGCTTTGGCGGCATCCGCTCCAGGACCGACTGCACCAAGTCACCTTTCGGGTCGAGTAGAACAACGCCCCGACCAGCCTCCAGGTCCTGCACGGCCATGTTCACCAGTAGCGTGCTCTTACCAGTTCCGGTAGGTCCGAGTACCTGGACATGACGCAGACGAGCTTGGGTATCGAGCGCCAACGGCCGTGGATCACCCGGGAAGTTGCTGTCGCCGATCGCCGTGCCCGTCCTCGGGATCGCCGGCGAGGCCGCCACCAGGCGGCAACCACCGAGGGCCAGGCCAGGCACAGCCACTGCCTCGATCGGCCACCTGATTAGGCCTGAAAGTTCTTGACTGTTGAAGGTGGCGGGCCACGAGACGAGCGGCGCTCGGCGTTCGATCATCCGTTTCGCGACGGCGGCCTCCGAAGCCGTGCGCCTCCCGAGATGCACTCCGGGCGCTCGGCTCTCATGCCAAGCGGTCTCGACATCACGCAGCAACCTTCGAGCACGTCGCACGTCGTCACTGGCGACTCCGATGCGCGGCACCGTCAGGAGCAGGGGATGGGACTGCTTCTCCTTCAGGGCCGACACCGCTTCGGCGCTCTGCAGCAGATTTGGATCGAGGAGCTGGAACTGTCCCTGTTGTTGCGTACTGGCCGGGCGGAGCAGCTTGGCGTTCATACTGCTGGATTCCATCCTCACCGACCGACGGTGGTCGCTGAGCTTGTATTCCGCGCCGATGGTCAGAACGGCGAACGGCAAGTCGACGGACTCGTAGCGCACCGACGGTAACGAGGCTTGGAGCGTGCCTTCCACGGCCGATGCCCAGCCGGCGGGTGCCAGCAAGAAGTGACTGATGCCGGAGGACGAGGCGTGAACCTCAAGACTGACGTAAGGGCTAGCCAACCAGCGCTTCCACCACGGTAGGAGTAGTCCGGAGAGTCCGCCCAGGAAGGCCTCCACGCCTTCTGGTTCGAGCCCTCGTGGGAACTTCAGCTGATAAGCCACCAGCGATCGCCGCTGACGGGTGGACTCGGCGGCGCGCATCAGAAGAAGGGACACGGCCAAGGCGACCAGCTCGACCCCGAGCAGCGCGGCGCTCACGCTGCTCCCTCGTTTTCGCGTGGCTCGGCGTCTCGGCCGGAGTCAGCAGTCCGTCTTGTGCTGCGCTTCGACTTGTGCGTTCTCTTGCTTTCGGGAAGTTGGGCCGCCAACTCAAGGAGGGCCAGAGCCAACCGTTCAATGTCGATTCCATCGGCTCGCGGGCGAGCAGTGACTCTGATGATCTGGTCTGGCACCTGGCACCTCCTTTGTTCGTTGATTAGAAGATCAGTGGTCGTGTTGACCACGGTCATGGAGAGGGGACGGCAGCTCAGCGCCAGATCGGCAGTTGCTGTCGGCCACCGCCCCTCTCCTCCGATATCTCAGGTCCATTGACGATTGTCAATAGCAATGTGCAGTCAGACTGCCATTATTTGTGGAAAAGTCCACCGCCCGAACGTGGGCCTCGAAAGATACGGGTCAGAATCGCCCCAACAACGAGCAACAAAACAAGCACAGGCAGAAGTGGCCCGAGCAGTCCGAAAACCACCCGGGCCACGACGGCCACCGCCAAGACGAAGAGCAAGGCTTCGCCTACCTTGGCTATCAATGGCGAACCCCTTCGGCTCCTCGCTGTTCCGCGTACTCCTGCATGGCGACGAGCGCGCCTCTTGTCAGATCGTGCATCTGGCGGGCCGCTCGTGCTCCCTCCGCTCGGACTTGAACGATCTCTGATTGCCAGTGCTCGCCGCCCATCCGGAAGCCCAGCAGGTAGACCAGGGGGACGAGCACAACGATCAGCACTCCGATGAGGACGGTCAGTTCGATCATCTCGGCCTCACAACCTGCGGAACGTGTCGATTACGTCGGCGATGATCTCGCCCTTGCCCAACCGAGCCGTGTCCTTGAAGAAGCGGAGCTCATCGGCGAGGATGATGTCATCGCCTGCCAAGTGGTTGGCCCACCTGACCAAGTCTGCGTGTCCCTTCATGGCCTTCCAAACGAGGTAGTCGATCTCGTCACCCTTCTCGCTGGCGACGATCGCCTCGCCTCGGACCGCGGCGGCCCGCAGCAACGTTGCGCCCTCGAGTTCGGCGTGACGTCGCTCCACGCGCCTTGAGAGTCGCGTGCCGGCGACCTCCACCGCCCGTCTGCCACCCCCTGGGTGGGGAATCAACTGGTTATGCATGTCTTGCCCTTTCTTGTCGTGGACTATTAGCTCGGCGTCTGGGCTTGGACCTCAGTGGAAACGAAGTCCGAACCAGCGTCGACCAACCTTTGCCCGCAGTTCCTGACGGCTGAAAGCCCGATTTCGTGCGAGATTGAGGGCGATCGGGGTAGTTTTCGGGGGAGCCGAACCCGGAGCAGCCCACACAGTGCCGCAGAGCGAAACTTCATCGCAGCCAACCGACAGCGAGCGGCGGCACCTCGCGATCAGAGGCGAACTGGAGAAGCTGCGCCTGGGAAGCGGCATCGATGAGGAGAAAGTCGCCGCCTGCGACACGATCCTCGCTTTACCGGTCGTTGCGAGCGAGATGCTTCGCAACGCAGCCCACACACGCACGACAGCCGCCTACTCGGTGATCAAGTGCTGCGTGCACTATGAGATCAGTAACCCGACGTATCGCCGGGTGCTTGGCGGCACTCTCAACTTCTACGGCTGGAGTGGGACGCTCACGGCACGACGGAAGACGCTTCAGAGGCACCTTGGCGTGGATGGCGACAACAACTACGCGAGGCGCGAAAGGTCGGCCTATATAGAGCTTGCAGGGCTTCTCCTTGTTGGAGACAGGAGTCCGTGCTGGGATCGACGGATACCAACCCTGAAGGACCACCTGAACAAGTCCCTCTCAGATATCGCTTCAGATCAGCTGACTGCGATATCTCTCGTGACCCAACTCCTCCAGCTCATGACATCAACACAAGATGAGGAGGAACAAGAGTCGATTGCTGAGTCACTCCTCGCACTCCTGCCAAGATTGCAAACCGTGCTTGCCGGAGACGATTTCTCGATTCCGCACGATCCGCAGTACCCGGTGCTCACTCTCTACTCACTGTTGCGTTGGGTTCTGTATCAAGTGTTCATGGTTCACAGGAAAGAGCTTGCTCGGTCTCAGATAGATGAGGATATCGAAGCACTGATCGTATTCTTCCGGCGAGAAACTCACATCGAGTTCTATATGAAGCTGTTTGCCGAACGGGAATTACGGCATAAGGCACATGAGAGGAATCCGAGGCTCATAGGCTCGCCAGGGCCACCCGCAACTCCGGAGAGCATCGAAGCGGCTTATGCCAGGTGGCGTCGAAGTTGCCAGACTTTGGCGGAGCGCATCGTGGAGATCGAGTCGGCGGATCGTTGGGGCGACTATATAGGGAGACCCGGTTCGAGTTCGGACCTAGTGAATGTCTGAGACGCCTGTAGATAAGGTTATTGCATGTTGCGTCCTGGAAACTGGACAAGGCCAGCGGGTGCGAGTCCCGTCCGGGTAATCGCCGGAGAGCCCGGTAGCAGGCCCCGGTCAGCGGTCGAGAGGCCGCGGGCTGAGCGGGGCGTC
>JBEKLQ010000006.1:0-67616 GCA_050010115.1 Acidimicrobiales bacterium
GTCCGAGCCGTCGTTGTCGGACCAGCAGAGCGACGTCGAGCGCGTGCTCGCTGCGCTCGACGATCTGGAGCTCCGCATCGACCTGCACGCCCTCCGGCAGGTTGGCAAGGTGCTGCGGGCGAGTGCCGAGGGCGTGACGGCAGTGATCGTGGACGACGTGCTCGTCGATGTCGAGCCGGGCGACACGAGCGAGCACTTGTACGCCATCGCCTTCGACCTCGGCACGACGACGGTCGTCGCTACATTGCTGGATCTGTCCACCGGCATGCCCGTCGCCGTGCAGTCGATGCTCAACCCTCAGCAGACATTCGGTGCTGACGTCATCACCCGGATCAGCGCGATCATGATGGATCCGCGAGCGCTCGAGCGGCTGACCAAGCTCGCCCATGGGGTACTGGACGAGCTGGCCCAGGCCGTGTGCACCGAGGGCGGCGTCGACCCTGCTGAGGTGTACGAGGTGGCGATCGCCGGGAACGCCACGATGACACACATCGTGCTCGGCGTGGATCCCGAGCCGCTCGGCATGGCTCCGTTCATCATGACTGCTCGCCGTTGGCCCGAGCTGCTGGCGTCGTCGCTCGGTATCGCCGTGCACCCCGGCGCCCGTGCCGTGATGTTCCCCGCTCTCGGTGCCTACGTCGGCGGCGACATCATCGCCGGACTGCTGGCGTCCGGTATGGACCGGGACCCGCGGACGCGGCTGTTCATCGACATCGGGACGAACTGCGAGATCGTGCTCGGCAACAACGATGACCTGCTGGCCACCGCCGCGCCTGCCGGCCCCGCGTTCGAAGGTGCAGCCATCCGTTGCGGGATGCGGGCGTCTGCCGGGGCGATCGAGGGTGTGAAGATGACTACGTCCGAGGTGGCCCTGCGGGTCATCGGAGACGTCGATGCGACCGGGCTGTGCGGTTCCGGGCTGGTCGATGCAGTCGCGGAGCTCGTCGGGCTCGGCCTCCTCGACACCTCGGGGCGGTTCGTCCCAGAGGACGAGGCGGCGTCGATCGCTCCGGGTATCGCCGACCGGCTGACACAGGTGGGTGCCGAGCGCGTGTTCGTCCTGGACTGGCGTGGCGATCCGGAGGAGTCGATCTACCTGTCGCAGCGCGATGTGCGCGAGCTGCAGTTCGCCAAGGCTGCGATCGCGACGGGCTGGCATCTGCTGCTGGAGGACGCCGGCATCCAGCCGGGCGATGTCCAGCAGGTGCTGCTGGCGGGCTCGTTCGGCAGCTACCTCTCGCCGGCGAGCGCCGTGCGGCTCGGGCTCGTGCCGCCCCTGCCGTTGCTCCGGGTCGTCAGCGCCGGCAACGTCGCCGGCGAAGGGGCGAAGATGGCGTTGCTCAGTGTCCGAGAGCGGGCAGGGGCGATGGCGCTGCTGGAGGAGGTGACGTATGTCGAACTGTCGGATCGTGCCGATTTCAATGATCGTTTCGTCGAGCAACTGGCCTTCCCGGCCGGAGGGAAGCGAGTCTGACGAGCTGGCGCCGCCGGCCGGTGCCGCGCCCAGCGGAGCGGCGGCCTCCGCCGCCGAGCCGGCCGGTGCCAAGGTCGCCCTCGTCGCTTGCGGCGCCCTCGGCGCCCAAATCCGGGAGGTTGCCAGCCGGCGAGGCTTCGCGGTCGAGGTGCACTGCCTGCCATCACTGCTGCACGACCGCCCGTATTCCATCGCCGGCGAGGTCGAGGCCATGGCCCGTGATCTGCAGTCGCAGGGCTTCGCTGTCGCCGTCGCCTACGCCGATTGCGGCACCTACGGGGCGCTTGACATGGTGTGCGACCGCCTCGGGCTGCCTCGAATGGCAGGGCTGCACTGTTACGACGTGTTCGCCGGCGCCGCCCGGGTCCGCCAGTTGTTCGACGAGGAGCCGGGCACGTACCTGCTCACCGACTTCCTCATCCGGAGCTTCCGCAGGAGCGTCATCGCCGAGCTCGGCCTCGACCGGCACCCCGAGCTGTGGTCGGACTACTTCGCCAACTACCGCCGTGTCGTCTGGCTGGCGCAGCGACCGGCGCCTGAGCTCGAGACCGGAGCGCGCGAGATCGCTGAGATGTTCGGGCTCCCGCTGCTCGTCGTCGACGTCGGCACCGCCGGGCTCGAGCACGAGCTCGAGCAGCTCATCGACCGCGCTCGGCGCCCCACCGCAGTGCCGGCAGCCACCCGCCTCGTCCGATGACGCGCGGCCGGCTGAAGGCCGCGGCGAGCGCCATCCGTGCCGCCCGCTACGAGGTGATCCCCACGTCAGGTGTCGAGCAGTCGGTGCTCGAGTGGGTCCCACTCGACATGACCATTGCGGTCACCGCCTCGCCGACAAAAGGGCTCGACACGACCCTGGAGCTGGCAGGGCGCCTCGCCGACGACGGCTATCGCGTGGTCCCCCATGTCTCGGCCCGCCTCGTGCAAGACGCCGCTCATCTCCGTGACATCGTTGCCCGCCTGACCGAGCAAGGCATCGAGGACGTGTTCGTGCCCGCCGGCGACGCCGACCCGCCGGCTGGCCCGTTCGACAGCGCCCTGGCGCTGCTCACCGAGCTCGAGGCGCTCGGCCGTCCGTTCCCACGCGTCGGCATAACCGGCTACCCAGAGACCCACCCCCTCATCGACGACGACGTCACCATCCAGGCGATGTGGGACAAGCGGCGCTACGCGACCTACATCGTCAGCAACTTGTGCTTCGACCCGGCGATCCTGAAGCACTGGGTTCACCGCGTGCGGGCGCGGGGCGTGACGTTGCCGCTCCGCTTGGGCCTCGCCGGCCCCGTCGAGCGGACGAAGCTCGTGGCCATGGCGTCGAAGATCGGTGTGGAGGATTCGGCGCGGTTTCTGAAGGGGCATGGCTCGTGGCTCTTGCGGTTCGGAGCGCCCGGCGGCTACAGCCCGTCCCGGCTGCTCGATCGGTTGGGCCCGATGCTGGCCGATCCCGCCTCGGTTGTCGAGGGACTTCACGTGTTCACGTTCAACCAGTTGCGGGAGACCGAGCAGTGGCGCCGGGAGCTGCTCGAGCAGATCGACGAGGCTGCGCGTCCGACGGCGTGATCTCAGTCCGGCGACGGGAAGCCATGGCACCTGAGTCCGTCCGGTGCTAGATCTGAGCCACTCGTCTAAGGAGGGGCAATGCAGATCGAGTTGACGGTCAACGGAGAGGCTCGGGTGAGCGACGTGGAACCACGTCTGCTGCTCGTCCACTATTTACGTGACGAGCTCGGACTGACCGGGACGAACATCGGTTGCGACACGTCGTCCTGCGGGTCCTGCACGGTGCTCGTCGACGGCGAGTCCGTGAAGTCCTGCACGATGCTCGCCGTCCAGGCTGACGGGACCGAGGTGACCACGATCGAGGGACTGGCCGACGGTGGCGAGCTCCACCCGATCCAGGCAGCGTTCAAGCAGGAGCACGGGCTCCAGTGCGGCTTCTGCACGCCCGGGATGGTGATGGCGACGGTCTCGCTGCTGCGTGAGCACCCGCACCCCGACGAGGACGAGGTCCGCGAGTCGCTTGAAGGCAACCTCTGTCGCTGCACCGGCTACCACAACATCGTGCGGGCAGTGCTGGCGGCGGCAGATGCGAAATCGGAGTCCGCGGTGGCCGCAGGAGCAGCGTCATGACCGCGGTCGAGAACGCGCCGGCGGCCGGGGGCGTCTTCGGCACGCGAATGCTCCGCCGGGAGGACGCGGCGTTGTTGACCGGCGAGGCACGTTTCGTCGCCGATCTCCAGGTGCCCGGCACGTTGCACCTCGCCCTCATCCGCAGCACCGTGGCACACGCGAGGATCGCCTCGATCGACCTCGGCCCCGCCAAGGCGATGCCGGGAGTGGTCGCCGCCTTCACCGGCGCCGAGCTGAAGGACGACTGGGCCGCCCCCATGCCTTGTGCCTGGCCGGTCACCGCCGACATGAAGAGCCCGACGCACCTCCCCCTCGCCGTCGACAAGGTGTGCTACCTCGGCGATGCCGTGGCCGTGGTCGTCGCCGAGACCGAGTACCAAGCCAAGGACGCTGCCGACGCCGTCGTAGTCGAGTACGACCCGCTGCCGGCGGTCGTCGACCTCGAGGACGCGCGGTCCGATCGCGTCGTGATCCACGATGATCTCGGCACGAACACGAGCTACACCTGGGCACTCGTCCCCGACCCCGACGCGGTCGCCCGCGCCTTTGCCGAAGCCGCCCACACAGTCAAGCGCCGCTACATCCAACAGCGCTTGATCCCGGTCGCCATCGAACCGCGGGGCGTCGTCGTCGTGCCGCAGCCGTTCGGCGGCGAGTACACGGTCTACTCGGCAACTCAGATCCCGCACATCTTGAAGGTCATGTTGGCCATCACGACGGGCGTTGCCGAGACGAAACTGCGGGTGATCGCCCCGGCGGTCGGAGGCGGTTTCGGATCAAAACTCAACGTCTACGCCGAAGAGATCCTCTCCGTCGTGCTCGCCAAGCGGCTGCGGCGCCCCGTCCGGTGGATCGAGGAGCGAAGCGAGAACAGCCAGGCCACGATCCAGGGTCGCGGGCAGATCCAGGACATCGAGCTGGCGGCTGACGCCGACGGTCGCATTACGGCCGTTCGCGTCGAGCTGCTCGCCGACATGGGTGCCTACCTCCAGCTCGTGACACCGGGCATCCCGTTGCTCGGTGCCTTCCTCTACGGCGGCGTCTACGACGTGCCCGTGTACTCGTTCACGTGCACTTCGGTCTTCACGACGAAGACGCCGACCGACGCCTATCGAGGCGCCGGGCGGCCCGAGGCCACCTTCGCGATCGAGCGGGCCATCGATTCGCTGGCGGCCGAGGTTGGCGTCGACACCACCGAGATCCGCCGCCGTAACTACATCAAGGCCGAGCAGTTCCCGTACTCGTCGAGCTCCGGCCTCGTCTACGACAGCGGCCAGTACGAGCTCGCCCTCGACAAGTCGCTCCAGATCGCCGGCATCGAGGAGCTTCGGGCCGAGCAGGCACGCCGGCGGGCCGACGGCTCAACGCGCCAGCTCGGGATCGGCATCTCCTCGTACATGGAGATGTGCGGCCTGGCTCCCTCGAAGGTGCTGGCTTCGCTCAACTACTCGGCCGGCGGCTGGGAGGCGGCGACTGTGAGGTTGCTGCCCACCGGCAAGGTCCAGGTGGTCACCGGGACCGCCCCGCACGGGCAAGGGCACGAGACGTCGTGGTCCATGATCGTCGCCGACCGGTTCGGCATCAGCCCCGATGACGTCGACGTGCTGCACTCGGACACGGCGATCGCGCCGTACGGACTGGACACCTACGGCTCGCGGTCGCTCTCGGTCGGCGGCGTCGCCGTGGCGATCGCCACGGACCGGGTCATCGACAAGGCGCGCCAGATCGCCGCCCACCTGCTCGAGGCAGCGTCGGAGGATCTGACGCTCTCGGGCGGAGTGTTCAGTGTCAAGGGGTCGCCGGACAAGCAGATCGCCCTCGGGGCAGTCGCCTTTGAGGCCTTCACCGCCCACAACCTCCCCGACGGGATGGAGCCGAACCTCGAGGCGTCGTCGCACTTCGATCCGCCGAACTTCACGTTCCCGTTCGGGACGCACATCTGCGTCGTCGAGGTGGACACCGAGACCGGCGACGTCGATCTCCAGCGGTACATCGCCGTCGACGACTGCGGCAACCAGGTGAACCCGCTCATCGTCGAGGGCCAGATCCACGGCGGCATCGTCCAAGGCATAGCCCAGGCACTCTGGGAGGAAGCGGTCTACGACGAGGAGGGGAACCTGCTCACGAGCTCGCTCATCGACTACCTGGTGCCGGCGGCCTCCGAGCTGCCGAGCTTCGAGCTCGGCTCCACCGTCACGCCGAGCCCTACGAACCTGCTCGGCGTGAAGGGAATCGGCGAGGCCGGGACGATCGGTTCGGCGCCCGCTGTGATCAACGCCATTGTCGATGCCCTCTCGGAGTACGGCATCGACGACATCACCATGCCGGCGACTCCCGAACGGGTCTGGCGTGCCATCGTCGCCGCCGGCGGTCGGAGCGGCTCGGCATCTTCCAACGCAGCCAACGCAGCCAGTGAGGAGCAGTCATGATCCCCGCAGCCTTTGACTACCGGCGAGCCTCCAGCGTCGAGGACGCTCTCGGCTTGCTGTCAGCCTTCGGCGAGGACGCCAAGCTGATCGCAGGCGGGCACTCGCTGCTGCCACTGATGAAGCTCCGCCTGGCGGCGCCCTCGGTGCTCGTCGACCTCGGGCGTGTCCGGGAGTTGTCGTATGTCCGGGACCGTGGTGATCACATCGCCGTGGGGGCGTTGACTCGCCATGTGGACGTGTCGACGAACGACATCGTGCAGGCCGAGGCCCCGATCCTCGGCCACGTAGCCGGCCAGATCGGTGATCCGCAGGTACGCCACCGTGGCACTATCGGCGGTTCGATCGCGCACGGCGACCCGGCATCGGATCTTCCGGCCGCCTGCCTGGCTCTCGGGGCCAGTTTCGCTGTGGTGGGGCCCTCCGGCGAGCGGGTCGTGGCGGCGGACGAGTTCTTCGTGGGTTTCTTGCAGACGGTGCTCGCATCCGACGAGATCCTGACCGAGATCCGTGTGCCCAAGATTGCCGGGGCCGGGTGGTCGTTCCAGAAGTTCACCCGGCGAGCCCAGGACTGGGCCATCGTCGGCGTCGCCGCCGTCTGCAACGGGGCGAGCCGGGTCGCGTTGGTGAACATGGCGGATACGCCGGTGAGGGCCCACGGCGCCGAGGCAGCGCTGGCCAGTGGCGCCACTCCGGCGGAGGCGGCCGCTCATGCGTCCGATGGGATCGACCCGCCGAGCGACGTGCGGGCGACTGCGGAGTACCGGCGCCATCTGGCCGAGGTGCTCGTCGGCCGGGCCCTCGACGAGGCGGGCGCTCGTTCCTGACGGGAACGGCCGTCTTCCGGAGACCGACACGGCAGCGCCGGCGCCGTCCGGCGCCGTCTGGCGCCGCCTGGAGGCGCCGCTGTCACGGCAGCTTTGCGCCGTCTGGCGCCGTCCGGAGGCGCCGCTGTCACGGCAGCTTTGCACTGTGCAAACTGAGCGTGACACCGGCAGAGCTCGAGGGCGCGGCCGGAGCCGTCTGGAGGCGCCGCTGTCACGGCAGCTTTGCACTGTGCAAACTGAGCGTGACACCGGCAGAGCTCAAGGGCGCGGCCGCCCCGGCTCGAACCCGTAACCTTGGCGGCGTGACGGATGCCACAGGAGCCAAGCCTCAGAGCGTCGACGATGTGATGGCAGCGCTTGCCGCCCACGGGTACCTCGCCGACGAAGGCCTCGCCACGTCTATCTTCCTCGCGCTCGTGCTGCACCGCCCGCTGCTCCTCGAGGGCGAAGCGGGAGTAGGCAAGACCGAGGTCGCCAAGGTCCTAGCCAGTTGGACGGGTGGTGAGCTGCTCCGGCTGCAGTGCTATGAGGGGATCGACCTCTCTCAGGCCGCATACGAGTGGGACTATGCCCGCCAGCTGCTCCACCTCCGGGCTGTCGAGGCGACGGGGGAGTCGGCGCGGGAGGCGGAGGACGAGCTGTACGACAGCCGGTTTCTTGTCCGGAGGCCGTTGCTCCGGGCGCTCGAGCCGACGATTGGGCCACCACCGGTGCTGCTCGTGGACGAGATCGACCGAGCGGACGACGAGTTCGAGGCGTACCTGCTGGAGATCCTCTCGGAGTACGCAGTCACGGTTCCCGAGCTCGGCACCATCCGGGCCGACGTGCCACCGGTGGTGGTGCTGACGTCGAACCGGACACGCGACGTGCACGACGCCCTGAAGCGGCGGTGCCTCTACCACTGGGTGGAACACCCCGACTTCGAGCGCGAAGTGGAGATCGTGCGGCTTCGGGCTCCGCAGGCGCTGCCGCGGCTCGCTCGTCAGATCGCGGCTGCTGTCGCTGCACTCCGCTCGATGGGGCTGTACAAACCGCCCGGAGTCGCCGAGACGATCGACTGGGCTGCGGCGGTTGCCGCCCTTGGCCGCGAGCAGCTCGACGAGGCGACGGTCGGAGCGACGCTCGGGGCGGTCCTCAAGTACCAGGAGGATCAGCAGCGGGTGCGAGCGTCCAGCATCGGCGAGCTCGTGCGGGCTGCCGTGCTCCGGGGTGGCTGAGCCGCCCGGGCCGGCCGCAGCCGGCGACGCCGTCGGCGCGCCCGCGCCCACCACGACCGGCGACGCCGACCTGGCAACGCAGGCCGAGCGCATCGTCGTCGGCTTCGCCCAAGTGGTACGAGGTCTGGGGCTCGACGTTCCGGTTGGCAGCGTGATCGCTTTTGCCAGCGCACTCGGCGAGGTCGGTCTCGATCGGCGCAGCAGTGTGTACTGGGCCGGCCGGGCGACATTGGTGCACCGGCCCGAGGACGTCCCGGCGTACGACCGGGCCTTCGCCCAGTACTGGGGCGATCGGCCGGGCTGGACCGCGCCGCGCAGGACCGTCAGCGTCACGCTGCAGCTCGACTCCGAAGAGGGCGACGACGGTTCGGACGCCGTCAATCCCGATGACGGCGACGGCGACGATTCTCCGACGCTCTCGATGCGATACAGCCCGGTCGAGATCCTGCGGCAGCAGGATTTCGCCGCCTACTCCGAGGCCGATTGGGCCGAGGCCCGCCGGCTCCTCACCTACCTGCGCCATTCGAGCATGCCGAGGCGATCACGGCGCCGGTCACCCGACAAGCACCAGCGCGGCGAGCCGGACCTCGGGCGCACCGTGCGCCGAGCATTGGTCACCGACGGCGAACCGATCAAGCGTGCCTGGCGGGCGCCGTCCGAGCGGCCGCGTCGGATCGTGTACCTGGTGGATGTGTCGGGGTCGATGGAGGTGTACGCGAGGGGGTTTCTTCGGTTCGCGCACGCATCGGTCTGCTCGAGGGCGACCGGCCTTGTCGAGGTGTTCGTGCTGGGGACGCGTCTCACGCGGGTGACCCGCCCCCTGTCCTGGCGTGATCCGGATCTGGCGCTCGCCGACGTCAGCCGGGCAGTGGAGGACTGGTACGGCGGCACACGGCTCGGCGCCGGCCTGAAGGAGTTCAACGACCGCTGGGGAATCCGGGGCATGGCACGGGGCGCCGTGGTCGTGATCCTGTCCGACGGCTGGGACCGTGGCGACCCGGACGCGCTCGCCACCGAGATGGCCCGATTGCAGCGGGTCGCCTACCGAGTGATCTGGGTCAACCCGCTGAAGGCCTCGCCTGGCTACACACCGATCGCTCGTGGCATGGCGGCGGCGATGCCCTATGTCGACGAGTTCGTCGAAGGGCATTCGCTCGGTTCGCTCGAAGAGCTTGCCCAGCGGATCGGCGGGGGAGGCGGACGCCCGGCTCGGTCGCACGCCGGCTGAGGTCGCTCCAGCGCGCTGAGCCTGGCGGCCAGCCGTGGCGTCGATCCGCCCGACTCAGTCGTTCTGGCGCTCCTCGCGGCGGCGCACCAGCACCTCGAGCGGCGGGACCGGGTACTCCTCACGATCGGAAGGAAACCCGCCCAGCGCGATCTTCTGCTCCCCGATCCCGCCCTCGGCCCAGATTTGGCAGGAGTTCCTAGACCGCCCGGATCGGTCGGTACTCGGCTTCCCACATCGACGAGCGGATCGTCTCTTCGAGCGGATCAGGCAACGGCTTGCGGGCGACGCCATCTTTCACTGCCGCCGTCGCCACGGCTGCTGCCACTGCGAGCGAGGTGTCGCGCAACGATTCGATCTCGGGCAACAACGGCGACCCCGACTCCGGCGCGGACCCTGCAGCGCCCCCAGGCACGGTCCGCATCGCCTGATCGGCCACGGCAGCAGCCGCGGCATGCAGCATGTGGTCCGTGATGCGCTCGGCCTGGACCGTGATCGCACCGAGCCCGAGGCCGGGGAACATCAAGGCGTTGTTGGCCTGAGAGATCATGTACGTCGTCCAGATGTACGTGACCGGGTCGAACGGGCTGCCGGTGGCGACGAGCGCTCGGCCACCGGTCCATCTCACGACGTCAGCTGGGTCGGCCTCGGACAACTCCGTCGGGTTCGACAGCGGGAGGATGATCGGCCGCTCACACCCTGCGGCCATGGCCCGGACGGCGTCCTCGGTGAACACGCCGGGCTGGCCCGAAGTTCCGATCAGAACCGTCGGCTGGACGTGGTGCACGACTTCGAGCAGCCCGACCTGACCGGCTTCGTCGGTCGCCAACCCCTCGAGGTCCTCGCCGTCCCGGGCGTACGGCCGCTGGAAGTCACGCAGTGAGTCCAGCGAGTCGATGAGCAACCCGTGACGCCCGATGCACCAGAAACGTCGCGTCGCCTCCCCCGGATCCAACCCGTCGGTCACCATGGCGTCACGCACTCGGTCGGCGATCCCGATTCCGGCAGTCCCGGACCCGAAGATCACGACTCGCTGATCCTTGAGCCGCGACTGGGAGAACTTCAGTCCCGCCAGGATCGCCGCCAGCGCGATCGACCCGGTGCCCTGCATGTCGTCGTTGAACGTCAGCGCCAGGTCCTGGTACTGCTCCACGATGCGGCGTGCATTCGAGGGCCCGAGGTCCTCCCAGTGCAAGAGAGCATTCGGGAACAGGTGGGTGGCCGCTGAGACATAGGCGTCGATGAACGCGTCGTACGCCTCGCCGGTGACCCGCGTGTGCCGGTTCCCGAGGTAGAGCGCGTCGTCGAGCAACGACTGCCGGTTGGTGCCCACGTCCAGCATCACGGCGATCGCCCGTCTCGGATCGATCCCGCCGAGGACGTAGATGGCGAGCTTGCCGAGCGAGATGTTGATGCCGCCCACGCCCCAGTCGCCCATCCCGAGGATCGACTCACCGTCAGTCGCGATGATCAAGTCGACGTCATCGGCGCCGAGACCGGTGGCGGCGAGCGATGCCTCGATGTCTTCCGGCCGGTTGACCGAGAGGAAGACGCCTTTCGGTCGGCGGTACTCGTGGCTGTAGTGGGCGATGGCGTCGCCGACCGTCGGCGTGTAGACGATCGGCATCATCTCGGTCAGGTGGTCGGACACGAGCCGGTAGAAGAGCACCTCGTTGCGGTCCTGCAGCAGGGCCAGGAAGACGTTCTTCGCCATGTCGGTCGGTTGTGAGTTGTACTGATCGAGTGCCCGGTCCTCCTGCTCGCCCAGCGTCAGGACTCGCGGGGGCAGTAAGCCCACCAGCCCGAGGGCACTCCGCTCCTCCTCGGTGAACGCCACTCCCCGGTTGAGATGAGGGTCGGCAAGCAGTTGCCGGCCCCTGAGCTTCGTCTCGAACGCCCCGTCCTTGGCGACCCAGCTTGTCTTCGGAGGGGTTTTCATGAACGGGCCGGACGCCCGAGCGGTCCGATGTGTTCACCTGCTGCGGAGCAGGTGGCAAAGGTGTCCACCCGCCACGAGCCGACGGCAGGCTGGTTGGTGGTCATGAGCCAGGATATGACGGGCCGACCGTGCGACGCCGGTTCATCCTGGAAGCTGCGCCCCGCCCTCTCAGTTGTCATCAGTTTCTCCAAGGGCTCGCTGTCGAGTTGGCGATGCTCAGCCTCGTAGGAATACCAGGCTGCCACTGCTCCCTGCTCCCGCACGTCGATCGCAAGCCGTCAATCCTATGTCGGTCATGAGGCTCTCTTACTTGAGTCCTCCAAGAGAACGCTCGGAGAACGCTCGTTGAACTGGGCCTGCACGACCCTCCTCACCCCTCGGTAGAATGCTTGCTAGCAAGCAACTAAGTTGGGGTGAGCTGAGTGGTGAAGGATGTGCCGACATCGGACCGAGGGCCAGCGGCCATCGGTGCGGAACCGAGATCGAGCGTGGCCCGACTACTGACAGGGCGCCGCGGGTCACCCCCAGCGGCGCCGGCGCCGGTCGTGCACGACGACGACCCCGAGACCGCGGCGAGGCTCCGGATCGCCGTGGCGCGTCTCGCCAGGCGCCTCAAGCCGACGGCAGCAGCCGGCAGCCTCACGACGACCGAGGTCGACGTGCTCGCCACCGTCGCGCGGTGTGGCCCGATCAAGCTGTCCGAGCTGGCCACGATGGCCGGCCTCAACCCGACGATGCTCTCCAGGGTCGTCGCCAAGCTCGAGGACCTCGAGCTGTTGGGGCGACTCGGTGACGACACCGACCGCAGGGTCGCCCGCGCCGAGGTGACCCCGGCTGGCCGGGAGCTGCACGACCGCATCCGGTCCGAGCGGATGGACTTGCTGTCGCGGCAGCTGGAACTGCTGGACAGCGCCGAGCGGCGAGCGGTCAACGCCGCCATCCCCGCGCTGGAGAAACTGGCGGAGCGACTGCTGGATGCGACGCCGGGCAAAGTGCGACATTGACCCGCCGAGTCGTCGCCGTGGGACGCCGGACCTTCTCGTCCCTCCGCGTCCCGAACTACCGCCGCTACTACTCCGGCCAGGCCGTCTCGCTCGTCGGCACGTGGATGCAGTCGATAGCGCTCACCTGGCTCGTCTACGTGCTGACGCACTCGAGCCTCGATCTCGGCTTGACGGTCGGGGCCCAGACGTTGCCCGTGTTGTTGCTCGGGCCCTATGGCGGCGTCATCGCCGATCGGGTGGACAAGCGCCGGTTCATGGTCGTCCTGCAGGCGGCGATGGGCGTCCAGGCGCTGATCCTCGGTGTGCTGACGGTCACCGGAGTGATCACGTACTCCGAGATCGTGGTCCTGTCGGTCATCCTCGGCGTCAACAACACCTTCGAGAACCCTATTCGCCAGACCTTCATCCAGGAAATGGTGGGGCACGACGAGCTCCGTAACGCCGTCAGCCTCAACTCGACTCTCTTCAACGCCGCGCGAGTGGTCGGTCCGGCGATCGCCGGCATCCTCATCGCCACCGTCGGCGTCGGGGTGTGCTTTCTCATCAATGCAGCGAGCTTCGTGGCAGTCGTCACGTCGCTCGTCACGCTGGACAAGACCAAGCTTGAGCCGAGCGTTCCTGTCGTGCGGGCGAAAGGTCAGCTGCGGGAAGGGTTTCGTTATGTCGCGAGCGAGCCCCGGCTGCTCACCCTGCTCATCATGATGGGCATCATCGGCATGCTTGCCTACGAGTTCCAGGTCCTGTTGCCAGTCGTCGCCAAGCAGACGTTCCACGGCGGCCCGGAGACCTACGGCTTCCTGACCGCCTCGATGGGCGTAGGGGCGGTGTTCGGAGGCCTCATCACGGCGGCGCGGGGCCGGACCGGTCTGCGGCCGGTGTCGATCGCTGCCGCCGTGTTCGGTGCGACGATCCTCATCGCCGCCGTGGCGCCGATCCTCGCCGTGGAGATCGGTGCGCTGGCCGTCGTGGGATGGGCGAGCGTGTCGCTCAGCGCCACGGGCAACACGACGCTCCAGCTGGATTCGGATCCCTCGATGCGGGGGAGGGTGATGTCGTTGTGGGCGGTGGCGTTTCTTGGTTCGACACCGATCGGCGGCCCGTTGATGGGTTGGGTGGCCGCGATGGGCGGGGGTCGTATCGGTTTGGGCGTCGGTGGGGTGTCGTGCCTCGTCGCCTCGGCGATCGGCCTGACCGTGGTGTGGCGCCTCAAGCAGCGGCCAACGAGGGACGCCGCCGACGCCGCCGGCGCCGCCGGCGCCTCAGTAGACGTGGAAAGCCCGCTCCTCGATGGGGTGCTGCTCGCTACTGACGACTGAGTCCACCCTGGCGTTCGTCGGCCCGAGGCGGCACCAGGCGACCATCTCCTCCACGGCGCCGCGTGACCCTTCGAACACCGCCTCGACCGTGCCGTCCTCGAGGTTGCGGACGTAGCCGCTGACCGCCCGCGCCACGGCCTCGGTCCGGCAGGTCTCCCGGAACCAGACACCCTGCACGCGCCCCGAGACGATCACCTTGCGCCGCACGACCGGCTCATCCGACGTGCCGCTCACGCCCGCGAACTGCGACGGGCTTGCAACGCCTCGGCGAGCGCCGGCAGGACGGCGTTCACGTCGCCGATGATGGCGTAGTCGGCCCAGGACATGATCGGGGCGTCGGCGTCGGTGTTGATCGCCACCATGACCTTGGCGTTCTGGCACCCGGCCAGGTGCTGGATGGCGCCGCTGATGCCGCAGGCGAGGTAGAGGTCCGGCGAGACCCTGGTGCCGGTCTGGCCGACCTGCTCGGAATGCGGTCGCCACCCGAGGCTCGTCACGGCCCGGGAGACGCCGACGGCGCCGCCGAGCAACGACGCCAGCTGCTCGACCACCAAGAAACCCTCCACCCCCCCAATCCCACGCCCCCCGCTCACGACCACCCGTGCGTTGGCGAGCGAGACACCGCCGGCGGAGTCGCGCGACTCGATCGCCTGAACGGCGAGATCGGCGCCGGCGAGGTCGGGCTCGAACGGCTGGATCGTCGCGTTCGCAGCGGCGGGTGCCGGGGCTGGCGCTACGGCGTCGGTGGCTACGGTCAGGAGCGCTCGGGGCGCGTCGAGGGTGGCGTCCTCGATGAGACTGCCCGCCCAACGCTGGCGGCTCAGGCGAAGCGCCGTGCCGTCTGGCGACGCCTCGAAACAGTTGGCGACCATCGGCAGGCCGGTCAGAGCGCCGAGGTGAGCCATGACCTCGTTGCCATGGTCGGTGCCTGCGGCCACGACGGCCAGCGCGTCCGCAGCCTCGGCGAGCTGCGCAAGGGCCTTCGCCCAGGCGAGCGGCGCGTAACCGTTTGACTCGGGAAACACCACGGCGCGGACGTCGGCGACGCCGAAGCTCCCGAGCGCGGCGACGCCGGAGCTCCCGAGCGCGGCGGCGCCGGAGCTCCCGAGCGCGGCGGCGCCGGACGTGTTCGGCATCGCTGGCACGGCGGCGCCGGACGTGTTCGGCATCGCTGGCACGGCGGCGATCACGCTGCCGTCGCCGGGCAGCGACCGGGCGAAGGTGACCGCCCGAAGCGAGGCGTCGATCGGCTCGCCGGCGTCGAGCTCGACGAAGCACAGCGCCGTCACGACAGCACCCCCAGCTGCTCGATCAGCTCGACGAGTGCCGGAACCGCCTCGGTGCCCCTCCCGAGGACGGTCGCCTGACGGCGCTCCGACGCCGGAACGCGCAGCCGCTCGGTCGTGAAACCGTCAGGGTGCCAGCCGGGCTCGAGCACCTCGACGGACGCCTTCTTCGCCCGCATCCGCCCGGGGAGCGACGGGTAGCGAGGGAGGTTGATCCCTTCCTTCACGCTGATGACCGCCGGCAACGGGAGCTGGAACACTTCAGAGACGCCCCGGTACTCCCGGCCGGCGCGGGCGTGGCCGAGTCCCTCGGCAACGGCCAGGCTCTTGATGCCGGTCGCGCACGGTAAGCCCAGCAGGTGGGCGACGCGTACGGCCACCTGGTAGTCGCAGGTGTCGGCGGCCTCGTTCCCGAAGATGAGCAGATCGAAGGGCTTGCCTTTCTCGGCCTGCTGGCGGCGGGCGATCTCGGCGATCGCGTCGGCCGTGGCGATGGGACCCCAGTCGGGGCGGTCGGTTTCGAGGAGCATGGCAGCGCCTGCTCCGACGGCGACGGAGTCCCGCAACTGCTCGGATGCCTCCGTCGGCCCGAGTGTGAGCACTGTCGCCGTGCCGCCCTCTCGCTCGACGAGGCGGACGGCCTCTTCGACGGCGCACTCTTCGTGGGGGGAGATGGTGAAGGAGAGGAGGTGGGTGTCGATTCCGAGACCGTCGGGAGTGACCGAGATGCGGCCGCCCACCATCGGGACTCGTTTGATGCAGACGAGGATCTCCATCTACGACTTCACCCGTTCGTTGTCCGGGTCGAACATCGGGGTGGAGCCGGCCACTGCCACCGTCACGGGGAACCGCTCGCTCATGTACTCGACGGCGAGCTGCGTGCCGACGACTGCGATGTCCGTCGGGAGGTACGCCATCAGCAGGTGCTTGCCGAGCGATGGTGCCGAGCCGGCGCTTGTGACGTACGACGGGCGGCCCTTCGAGTCAGTGATGCGCTCGCCGCCGGCGCCTACGATCGGCTCGCCCCCCAGCATGTAGCGGAGGCGCCCGTCGGCCGCCCGGTGGTCATCCACGGTGAGCGTGCACAACGTGGCGACCGGCGGGGTCGCCCGCTGGCCGAGGTAGGCCTGTTTGCCGACGAAGTCCTGGCGTTTCACGCTCGGGCGGGCCATGTCGGCCTCGACGATGTTGTAGTCCGGCGTCAGCTCGGCGCCGTACGATCGGTAGCCCTTCTCGAGCCGGCCCGTGGTGCCGTAGACCCCGATGCCGACTGGCACGAGGCCGTGCGGCTGACCAGCCGCGTACAGCGTGTCCCAGACGAGCCGACCTTGTTCCATCGGGACGTAGATCTCCCAGCCGAGCTCGCCTACGTAGGAGATCCGCGACGCGAGCACCACCACGCCGGCGACCTCGAGGTTGCGGCACGTGGCGAATGCGAACACCTCGTTGGAGACGTCAGCGGCCGTCGTGGCTTGGAGCACCCGGCGGGCGTTCGGTCCCCACAGACCGATCGTCGTCCAGGCGGAGGTCAAGTCGGCGAGCTGCGCCGACCCGTCGGCAGGCAGCCGGTCGGTGATCCATTTCCGGTCGGACATCCCGTTGGCGCCGCCGGTGACCACGCGGAAGTGGTCGGACCCGAGCCGCATGATCGTCAGGTCCGCCCGGAAGCCCCCATGGGTATCCAAGAACGGCGTGTACACGACGCGGCTCGGGGCGACGTCGAGCTGGGCGACGGCGATGTGCTGCAGCGCGTCCAGTGCCCCGGGCCCGGTCACGTCGAAGACGCAGAAGGCCGAGAGGTCGACGAGACCACAGGCGTCGCGCATGGCGAGATGCTCGGCATTGATCACCGGCGACCACCACCGGGACTCCCATTCAGCCTCGCGGGGCATGACACGGTCGCCATAGCGCTCGAGCAGCGACCCGTTGGATTCGTACCAGAACGGCCGCTCCCAACCCGCCGTCTGGAAGCAGAAGGCCTGCAGCTCGTGCTCACGCTCGTGCATCGGTGGGACTCGGAGGTCGCGCTCTTCCTGCCACTGCTCGGCGGGGTGCACGATGCCGTACATCTTGTTGAAGGACTCGCTCGCCCGCGACGTGACGTGCCGGTGTGTGGTCTGGAACGGGTAGAAACGCGCCGCGTCCGCCTCATGGATGTCGATCTCCGGGATCTCGCCGTTCATCCACTCGGCGACGGCGCGACCGATGCCCGGGCCTTCCTTGATCCAGCTGGCGGCGGCGGACCAGACGCCCTTCACGATCGGTGACTCGCCCAGGATTGGGTGCCCGTCGGGGGTCATCGAGATCAGGCCGTTGATGGCATAGCGGATGCCGACCGACTCGTCCCCGAGGAGATCCGGCATGAGCTCGAGCGCTTCGGCGAGCTGCGGGTCGAAGTCGTCCTGGGTGAAGGGGAGCTCGGTGGGGGAGCGGGACGCCTCCTCGTTGGAGAGGATCTCATCGGGAGCGACGATGATCGGCCGGTGGGCGTACGAGCCGACTTCGACGTCACCGCCGTGCTGGCGCTCGTACATGTTGGTGTCGACGTCGCGGATGATCGGGTAGGCGATCTCGCCCTGCGTTCCGGCGAACAGTGGGATGGGGCCGACGCTGATCATCTGGTGGACGATCGGTGTGAGCGGGATATGGGCGCCGGCCATGGCGGCGATGCGAGGGCTCCAGACTCCGCAGCAGACGACGACGATCTCGGTGTCGATGTCGCCCTTGGTGGTGCGAACGCGCCGGACCCGGGCAGGCGAGCCGCCCTCCGACGGGCTGACGTCGATGCCGAGGACCTCGGTGTTGGCGCGGACCTCGAGCGCTCCCATCTCCTGGGCGCGCTCGCGCATGATCGTGCCGGCCCTGAGCGAGTCGACCACACCGCAGGTGGGGAAGTACAGGCCGCCGAGGATGACGTTCGGGTCCAGGTACGGCACGAGCTCGGTCACGGCCGCCGGGGGGATGATCTCGACCGGGATGCCCCAGGCTTTGGCAACCGAGGCCCGCCGGCGGAACTCCTCCTGCCGCTCTTCGGTCCGCGCCACTTCGATCCCGCCGGACTCGATGTGGACGCCGAGCTCCTTGAACTGAGCGGTGCTGTCGGCGGTGAGCTCCGTCATCATCTTCGAGTAGTCGATCGGGAAGATGAAGTTCGAGGCGTGCCCGGTGGAGCCCCCGGGGTTGGGCATCGGGCCCTTGTCGATGAGGATCAGGTCACGCCAGCCCAGCCGGCCAAGGTGGTAGACGAGGCTGTTGCCGACGATCCCGGCGCCGACGATGACGGCCCTTGCCTGGGTGCTGCTGCCCGAGGGCCCACTCGATTCGCTCATGGACATGATTCTCGCCGCTCAGGCTGTTCGTCTGCGAGTTGCAGCGTGTCGATTACGTCCTGTGGCGTACCCTGGAGCACCAGAGGGCTCCGCCGGGAGGTGCCCCGGGAAGGGCGGAGCCGGCCGAAGAGGAGACTCGGGTTGGACGATCTGCTGATACTGGAGTGGTCGGAGGCGTGCACTCTCATGGAGGCAGCGCTCACTTCGCCGGCCTCCGACGCGTACTTCGACGTTCGTGCACGCTGGCGTCGGGTCGAGGAGACGGTGCTCACAGTTCTCGGGGACGCGGGAGCGTTGGCGCTGGTGCATGACGAAGCGCCCTACCTCCGGGCACTTGCTGCCCGGGCCCCGAGCGTGCCGGCCGAGTCGCTGGAGCGCCTCGCCTCGGACCCGGCGCTGATCGTCCGAGTGGCGGTTGCGTCCAACCCGGCGACCCCGACCTCCGCCCTGTCCGCTCTGTACCGCGACGGATCGTGGCACGTCCGGGTCGAGCTGGCGGGGAACACCTCGACGCCGCTATGGCTGCTGAAGTCGCTTGCCAGCGATCAGCTGCCACGCGTGCGTGCGGCAGTGGCGGCGCTGCCGGCGGCACCGGAGCTCGTCGTGTCCAAGCTGGCCAATGACCGCGACTGGCAGGTACGCGTGGCGCTCGCCTCGAACAAGGCGGTGTCGAGGTTCACACTGCGGGAGCTTGCCGACGATCGGGACTTGCGAGTGGCCACCGCTGCACGCAAGTCGTTGCGGACGGCGGCGTTCTGATCATCCGGCCGACGTAGCTGTCGCTCCGCGAGGCTAATCCCCTCCACCGTTCTCGACGTAGGCAGTCGTGCTCCCCGGGTCATAGGTGCTGTCCCCGCTGTAGCTGAGTAGCACGTCCTCGGACGTACCGCTGGGAACGACTGCCGAGCAGGTGGCGGTGGCGCTCAACGTGTGAATGCCGGTGCCAGGACTCAGCGCTCCGCAGGTGAACCCCTGGTCGGCGCTCACGGTCCCTGTCGGGACGCCGTTGCCGTTGCCCTTGACGCCCTCGACCTCGACCTTGATCTTGACCGATTCCGACCCATTGGGCCTTGTCTTCCCGTAGGAGACTGTGGCGGTGACACTTGGGGTGTACGGCGGTATCGCTGTGAACGTGAGGGGTTTGGCGTTCGACACCGCGAAGACGGAATCGCCCTCGTAGGTGGCGCTCACCTTCGACGTACCAGGGGGAAGCGAGATGTCCACTGTCGCCGTCGCTGGTGTGCCCGTGAGCTCAGCCGGGCCGGTCACCTTGCCGTTCAGCTTGAATTCGACGTAGCCCGTAGGGGTTCCACCGTGCCCGGTGACGGTGGCGCTCACGCTCACCGGCTGATCGCCGGGGACGGTGGTGCCGCCAGGAGTCGAGAGCACTGTCGTGGTCTTGATCGGCGTAGCAGTGAAGGACAGCGGGTTCGAGACCGGTGAGGCTGCGTTGGCGGCGTCGCCCAAGTACGCGGCCGTGACCTGATCACTGCCCTTGGGCAGGGTCGTCGAGACCTTGGCCACGCCTGTCGCGTTGGTCACGACCGGAGTACCGATGGGCCTTCCGTTGTCGGAGAATTGGACGGAGCCCAGTCCTCCGGCGGGGGTCACCGTCGCCTTGACCGTGACCGATCGCTCGGTGGTGACCGTGGACGGGCTCGATGACGTCAGGGTCGTCGAGGATGCGCCCCGGACGCCCGGCGTCGTTGGTGGCCAGACGGCTAGACCTTGCGGCGAGTCGAGGCCGGATGCCACGACGGACTGGGAACCTACTGCGGGGACCTCGACGACTTCACCTATGCCCGGCTGCCCGATGTAGACGTCGCCGGACCCGTTGACGACGACCCCCTGGGAGTAGCCCAGGCCCGTACCGTAGGTGATCGGAGCTCCTCCGCCGACCGGGAGCTGCACGGCATCGTCACCGGAAGCCGTGGAGAAGTAGAGGTCATTGGCGTCGTCGAGCCGAACGGCGTTGATCCCGCCGCCGTAGGTCGGCACATTCACGGATACGAGGGTGGTCGTCCCGTGCGGCATGAGGACGAGGTTGTCGCTGCCGTCAGCTCCCCAGATGTCACCGTTGCCATCGATGGCGATACTTTGAATCTCTCCTGCTCCGCTTGCGATGAGCTCTGGCGAACCACCCGATGGGATCTCGTACAGGCCGGCCGGCTCGCCGCTCGGACCCCCGAACGCGCCGAAGAAGACATCGCCGGCGGAGTCAACGGCGATCCCTGTCGGGCAGCTGTAGCCCGACGCCAAAGTCTCCGCGGAGCCGCCCGCAGGCTGCTCTGCGACGAAGCCGTTGCAGTCAGTCCAGAAATAGTCGCCGGCGGCATTAACGGCGACATCCTGGATGCTTCCGCTCTGCAGGACGCCCGGGCTACCTCCGGGCGGTAGGTCCCAGAGATGTCCGTAGCCGGTGTGCAGACCCTGCTCGGCGATGAATACCGTGCCAGCGGTCCACGGGGACCCTGCCGCAGCCGCCACTCCGCTGACAGCAAACACCGGAGCGAAAGCGACCACAGCCACGAATGCGATGGCCTTATCCACGACGCTTCTCATCGCCGTCACCTCCCGTTTAAGCGGCCCAGAACCCCGCCTTCACGGGTCCGATCCCGCAAGAAACTAACGATAATTATAGCGTTGTCGGAGGTTTCGCGACCGCGCACGCCGGCCGGCAGCAATGCCGCTCGGCCGGCTCTTGCCCTGCCGAGCGGCTACTCGACGGGGATCTCCTTGTTGATCAACCCGAGGTTGATGCCTTGGCGGCTGCGCACGATCCGGGCGGTCACGTAGAGCAGGATCGCCAGCAGGTACATGATGCCCATGAAGTAGTACGAGTCCTTGTTGTTCACGCCGTAGGCGCTGTTCGTGATCCACTCGTAAAGGTTGAAGATGATCAGCCCCATCGTGATGAGCGCCGCCACGGGGACGATCGGGACCCCGAGGACCTTGATCCGGCTGGCTGCCGACGCCTGCCAGAGATCGGGCTTGCGCCAGGGCAGGATGAACGCAGCGAACGACGAGAACAGGTACGTCACGGCGATGACGAGCGTCGCGTCCAGGGTGTAGGTGTGGAAGTTCCCCCAGTAGGCGTACAGCGCAGAGAGCCCCACCGCCGGCAACAACATGAGCACGAGCGAGGCCATCGGCACGTGGCGCTTCTCCGAGACCGATGCGGCTGCATCGGGCAGGATGCGGTCGAAGGCGGCGGCGAAGATCACCCGGCTGGAGGACAGGAACAGCGTCCCGACCCACCCGATGAACCAGAGGGCCATCAACAAGATCAACACCACTTGGAACAGCTGATTGTGAACGAGCCAGCTGGCCATCATCGCCGGGTAGGGGAAGATGCCGAACAGTCCGGCGCCGTTCGCCCATTCAGCGTTGGCGTTGTTGTAGAAGCTCCAACCGGAGGTCTTGTCAGCGAGCAGAAGGAAGATCACTGAGAGGAAGACAGTGATCCAAAGCCCCGTGAACATTCCCGTGAAGACCCGCCTGAAGTCGCTGGCGCCGCGGACCTCCCCGTACAGCGTCGAGCCCCAGTTCGGCCACAACAGGTAGAACATCATCATCGGCACCAGCAGCATGCTCGGACCGAGCGGACCGAATGAGAAGACCCAGCTGTTGCCGGCCTTCGCACCGGCGGTGTTCGTTGCCGCGTAGGCGTTCGGGACCTTGAAGAGCGAGTGACCGTACTGGTTCACGGAGGCCACGAAGCTTCCGTGGCTCGAAACGAGCAGCAGTACGACCATGACCGTGAACCCGAGCAGACCACCCGCGAAGCACCATTTCTGCACCCTCGCGTAGCCGGCCATCCCGATCGAGACGAGCAATCCGGCGAGAGCGATCGTGATCAGGCAGACGACGAACACGCCGTTCTTCGATGCGAACCAGTTCGCCAATCCCTGATGACCGAGTGTCGCAGAGAGTGGCTGGAACAGCTCCTCGGAGAGGATCGCCCCGTAGATCGGGGCCCACAGCCACAAGATGAACCACCACCCCGTCGCCGACATGACGAAGCCGAGCGGCTGCCCGAGGATTCGGCTCTGCCAGACGTAGTCACCGCCTGCACGAGGGATCGTGACGATGAGGCCGGCGTAGGTGATGACGAGGAACGACACCCACACGCCCGATATCAGGATGGACGTGAGCAGCTGCCCTCGCGGGATGAAGGAGTTGTAGGCGAACTCCACGATGCCGAGCGTGACGACGTTCGTGGACAGGCACGCGTAGATGATCGAGTCCCGGACCGACCAGCCTCGGACGAGGCCGGTCGCCTTTCTCAGGAACAAGGTGGGAGCCTCGGCTCCCCCCGCCGCCGCCCCCAGGCCCTTTGCCTCTTCGACCGTTGACATGGTCCCCCTTCTGTCCGTTGCCGTCAGAACGACGCTCAGCTCAACCGTTCACCAGGATGTACTTCGCGACCTTGCCCTTCTTCGAGTTCAGATCGATGACCGCCCCCTGCAGTACGCCGTCGGCATAGACGCTCCCCGGGTTGATGGCGAGCGTCCTTCCCAGCTTCTTGATTCCCCGGCTCTCGTGGATGTGGCCGTGGATCGAGAGCATCGGCTGGTGTCGGACGATGGCATCCCGCACGGCCGTCGAGCCGACCGGCTTCATCACCGCACCGCCGTGCATCGGGCGCAGGTTGGCGTCGAGGGCCGGCGCTTCGTCGAGCCCCGACCCGTACGGCGGCGCGTGGAAGTTGAAGATGGCCCGACCCATGTCCGGGACCTGGCTCACGACGTTGTCGATTCGCTTGGCGAGGTCCTCCTCCGGAGCCTCGCGGAAGGTGTCCCAGGGCGTCGGGTTCGTGTAGCCCATCGAGCACAGCGAGAAACCCTCGAGGTCGACGACCTTGCCCTCCGCGAACGTGACGCAGGGGGACGCCTCGACGACGGCATCGATGTCGAAGGTGTCGTCGTTCCCGCCGTTGACGATGCAGGGGATGTCGCCGCCGCGCAGCTTGGAATCGGCCATGTCCAGCCACCGGTCGAGGGTCGAGATCATCTCCGCCGTGAACCGGCGGTCGATCGAGCCGTCCTCTTCGTTCAGCTCAGCCAGCTCGTCGGGCACCAACCTGGTGGGGTAGTAGCCCCGGTTGCGGATCTGGGTCTCGATCGCCGCAACCTCGGCCTCGCTCTCGAGCCGGTGCGTCTCGCCTGACAAGACGACCTGCCAGTAGCCCGTGTGCTGGACGATCGGCACCATGACCTTGCCGGTCACGTCGCCGCCGAGGATGACCATGTCGACGTTGTAGAAGGCCGCGGAATTGAGAAACTTCTTCCAGCACACCTCAGAACCATGGATGTCCGTCGCGAAGAAGATCTTCATGGGGCGCCCTCCCCTTCTCCCACACAGGTACCACCGCCAGGGGGCCTGGTCAAGGAAGGTTCACAATGTGGAACTGGGTTTTTATGGGGAGGCCTGTCCCTAGCCGTTGAGCGCGTCGGTGCCTGCGCCGGTGCCCGGGCGGCATGTCAGTGGTCGACTTCTTCGGGCAGCTCGTACCAGCGCATCTTCTCGCCGACTTTCGCCCGTAGCTTCCACTGCAGCGACTTCGGCGCGGCGTCAGCCAGGTCGAGCAACCGCTGCGCCGTGTGCAAGGGCTCGTGGCGAGCACCGGGCGGCAACAGGTCCGGGTGGTCGGCCGCGAGCAGCGAGAGCTTGGACAGGTTGCCTGTGACGGTGCGCCACCAACCCCAGTCCGAGCTCAGCACCTTGCAGAACCGTTCCCGGTCGATCACGGGCGTCCCTTCCCCGGGGCTGTCCCCACTGACGGGAAAGGCCGACAGCAAATGGAAGATGTCGCGGGCATCCTTCTCGTTCATCTCGACGATCTGCAGCTTCGTGAGCAACAGGTCGACCACGTCGAGGGTGAGAGGCAGCACGGTGAAGCCAGGGCGGAAGTCGAGCGTGTGGCACATCGTCAGCCGGTCGACCATCACGTCGATCGGCCGCCCCGATGGGGCGTTGAAGTACATCTGGCGGTCGCCGTTCAGGTTGTTGAAGCGCTTGTCCGGCTGGCAGCCGCTCTCTTCGAGGTACGCCATGACCTGCTTGCGTTCCTTGCCGAGGCAGGCGAAGTCGATGTCCTGATCGCGCCGGAGCCGCGGCGGAAAGTCCGGGCAGAGCACGCGTACTGCGAGGCCCCCGATCAGGCGGAGTGGCAGCTTGGCTGCCGATGCCCCTTCGGCGAGCACCCGGGCTTCGATGAGCGGGTCGTATGCGGTCCCGACGATGTCCTCGGGCCTGTCCCCGCCCGCAGCTTCCCCAGATTCCGCAGCTTCCGCAGCTTCCCCCATGAGGTGTCTCCTCGTTCCGGTGTGTGCGTGTGGGCTTTTACGGTACCGCCAATGGCCGTGATCGTGTGGGCCGTCGGGGGGCGGGGGGCGGGGCGTCGGGGCCATCGTGCGAATGGCGTGTCGCGACGGTGTACGCGTTTTGTTCCGACAGTCGGAACAAACCGCGTACACCGTCTGACCCTGAGCGCCGGCGTCACGACAATTCGGGCAATGACCGAGTTGTTGTGACCAGGCGGGCTCTACGATCCGCCAGCGCGCGCCGGCGCAGGGAACACGACGGTCTTCGGCTCCGTGAACGCCTCCACGAGGTACCGACCACCGACCCGGCCGCGGCCGCTGACCGACCCGGACCGCCCGCCGAAGGGCAGGTGCGACTCCCACAGGTTGGTCGAGGCGTTCACGTTCACCCAGCCGGCACGGGCTGCTTCGGCGAACGACAGCCCGCGCTCGAGGTTGCCGGTGAACACCGCTGCGGTGAGCCCGAACGGGGAGGCGTTCGTCAGGGTCAGCGCCTCGGCCATGGACGACACCTCGATCACTGGCACGACGGGCCCGAAGGTCTCCTCCCTGGCGATCACCATCTCCGGGGTGACTCCGTCGATGACCGTTGGCTCGGCGTACAGCTCGGTCGGTAGGCCGGGCGCCCTCCGGCCCCCGCAGCACACGCGGGCGCCGGCCGCGACAGCGTCGGCCACGTGGCGATCGAACTTCGCGGCCGTCGCCTCGTTGTTGAGCGGTCCCATCGTGGTGGCTTCGTCGAACGGATCGCCGAGCCGGACCCGGGACTCGGTGGCGGCGACCACGCGCTCGACGAATTCGGCCCGTACTGCCCTATGTACGAGAAACCGCTCCCCAGCGGTACAGCTCTGCCCCGCGCACAGGTAAGCGGCTTCGAGGGCAGCCTCGGTCGCGAGATCCAGGTCGGCATCCTCCAACACGACCATCGGGCCATTGCCGCCGAGCTCCAGCAGCTGGGTCTTCCCGGCGGCTCGTGCAGCGACGCGAGCGCCGGTCTCGACCGATCCCACGAAGCCGACCCCGGCGACGAGCCGGTGCCCCACGACGGCGTCGCCCACAACCGGGCCCGGGCCACTGGCGAAGTTCAGCACCCCAGCCGGCGCACCGGCGGACGCCAGCGCCTCGGCCAGGACCTCGACCAGCAGAGCGGAACAGGCGGTCGTCGTCGGCGCCGGCACCCAGACCACGGTGTTCCCGGCGGCGAGCGCAGGAGCGAACACTTCGGCACCCATCGTGTAAGGCCAGTTCCACGGCGAGACGACGGCCACCACGCCGAGCGGGACCCGCATCGTGAGCACCCGCCGGCCCGCCGACACCGACGGTGGGATGGCGCCGTCGAGGCGCTTGGCATCCTCACCGGCCATCGTGAAGTAGACGGCGAGCTCGTCGACCTCGTCGTACGCCTCGGCGACGAGCGGCTTGCCCTGGTCCTCGGTGAGGGCTCTCGCCAGGTCGTCGCGCCGCGCCAGTACCGCCGCAGCCAGCTCGGAGCACACCCGCGCCCGGTCGAAGGCGGAAGCTGCCGCCCATTCCGGCCAGGCCGCAGCGGCGGCTTCGACCGCCAGGGCGGCCTGAGGCGCGTCGCCGACGGCGACAGTGGCGAAGGTCTCTCCCGAAGAGGGGCTGACGGCCGGCGCCTGCCCCGAAGCGCCGGGCAGCCACGAGCCTCCGATGTACACCAGGTGATCACGCATCGCCGCCGGCCTCCTCATCGCCGGCCCCCTCACCGCCGGCCCGCGTGGCTGGCTCCTCACCGGCGGCCCCCTCACCGCCGGCCTCACCGCCGGCCCGCGTGGCTGGCTCCTCACCGCCGGCCTCACCGCCGGCCCGCGTGGCTGGCTCCTCACCGCTGGCTTCACCGCTGGCCTCACCGCCGGCCCGCGCGGCTCGTCCCTCACCGCTGGCCTCACCGGTGGCCCGCCTGCCGGCCCGCGTGGCTCGTCCCTCACCGCCGGCCTCACCGCCGGCCCGCGTGGCTCGTCCCTCACCGCCGGCCTGCCTGGCGGCCCGCGCGGCTCGTCCCTCACCGCTGGCTTCACCGCTGGCCTCACCGCCGGCCCGCGTGGCTCGTCCGTCACCGCCGGCCTCACCGCCGGCCTGCCTGGCGGCCCGCGTGGCTCGCTTCCTGCGGGTCTGAGTGGGACCCGCCGGCGCACCCTGTTGCCCGTTGGCGCCGTGCCGGTAGAACTCGACGTGCTCGGGGGCGAGGGGAGTGTTGCCGAGGATGAGGTCGGCCGACTTCTCGGCGATCATCATCACGGGCGCGTAGATGTTGCCGTTCGTGACGTACCGCATGACCGAGGCGTCGACGACCCTCAACCCGGAGAGCCCGTGCACCTGCATCGACGACGGGTCCACGACCGAGGTCTCGTCGGTACCGAGGCGGCACGTGCACGACGGGTGGAGGGCGGTCTCGCCGTCACGGGCGACCCACTCCAGGATCTCGGCGTCCGTCGAGACCCGGGACCCCGGCGACAGCTCGCCGGCGTTGAAATCGTCCATGGCCGGCTGGTTCAAGATGTCGCGGGCGATCCGGATCGCCTCCACCCACTCGCGTCGGTCCTGGTCCGTCGAGATGTAGTTGAAGCGCAGTGCCGGGTGCACCGTCGGGTCAGTCGAGCGGATCTTCACCGAGCCCCGCGAGTCGGAGTACATCGGCCCGATATGCACCTGGTACCCGTGCCCGGCAGCCGGCGCCGAGCCGTCGTAGCGGATGGCAATCGGGAGGAAGTGGAACATGAGGTTCGGGTACTTCACGTCCTCGTTGCTCCGCACGAAACCACCACCCTCGAAGTGGTTCGTCGCCCCGGGCCCCTTCCGGAACAGCAGCCAGTTGAGGCCGATCCACGGCCGGTTGCGCAACTTGACGGCCGGCGCCATCGACACGGGCTGCTTGCAGGCGTACTGGATGTACACCTCGAGATGGTCCTGCAGGTTCTCGCCGACAGCGGGCACGTCGGCGACGACGTCGATGCCGAGCGCTTGCAATTCAGCGGCCGCCCCAACGCCCGACAGCTGCAGCAGCTGTGGCGAGTTGATGGCGCCTCCACACACGATGACCTCGCCGGCGCGCACTTGAGTGAGCGGTCCTCGCCCCTGCCGGTACTCGACGCCGACGGCCCGGGCGCCTTCGAACAGGATGCGAGTCACGAACGCTCGCGTCTCGACGTCCAGGTTCGGGCGGCGCATCACCGGGTGCAGATAAGCCCGGGCGGCGCTCAGCCTGCGGCCTCGGTTGATGTTGCGGTCGAACGCAGCGAAACCCTCCTGCCGGTACCCGTTCACATCCGACGTCAACGGATATCCAGCTTGCTGCACGGCTTCGAAGAACGCCGAGAACAGCGGGTTCGTCGCCGGTCCGCGCTCGAGCACGAGCGGTCCGCTGTCCCCCCGGAACTCGTCGGCGCCCGCCAGGCATGTCTCCATTCGCTTGAAGTACGGCAGGCAGTGGGCGTAGTCCCATGCCTCCATCCCGGGATCGGCGGCCCACCGCTCGTAGTCGAGCGGGTTGCCCCGTTGGAAGATCATTCCGTTGATGCTGCTCGAGCCGCCGAGCACCTTGCCCCGGGCGTGGTAGATGCGGCGGCTGTTCATGTGGGGCTCGGGCTCGGACTCGTACTTCCAGTCGTAGAACCGGCTCCCGATCGGGAACGTCAAGGCCGCCGGCATGTGGATGAAGACGTCAAAGCGGTAGTCGGGCCGGCCGGCTTCGAGCACGAGCACGCGATTCGAGCCGTCGGCGGTCAGTCGGTTGGCGAGGGCGCTCCCCGCCGATCCCCCGCCGACGATGATGAAGTCGTAGTGTCCGGTCGCCATCGACGCCTCCTCGGGCATGACTAGGAACTGGCGGGATGGTACCGCTTCGTCTTCTCTCGGGCGCTGTGGCAATGTCGTGGAATGCTCACCACCCAGGAGATCGCTCGCCAGGCGTCGCTCAAGCCCATCGACGACATCGCCGCGTCGATGGGAGTCGGGGGCCACCTTCTCGAGCACTACGGCGACTACGTCGCGAAGATCCGGCTTTCGGCCATCGACGAACTGGCTGATCGGCCAGCGGCCAAGTACGTGCTCGTCACCGCTATCACCCCGACCCCGCTCGGAGAGGGCAAGACGACGACCACGATCGGCCTCGGGCAGGCGATGCCCCTGATCGGCAAACGTGGCGTCATCGCTATCCGGCAGGCGTCCATGGGGCCGACGTTCGGCATCAAAGGCGGTGCCGCCGGCGGTGGTTACAGCCAGGCAGTTCCGGCCAACGCCCTCAACCTGCACCTGACCGGCGACATGCACGCCGTCACGGCAGCGCACAACCTCTGTTCGGCGATGCTCGACAGCCACCTCTTCCGAGGGAACGAGCTCGGTCTCGACCTCAACGACATCACCTGGCGCCGGGTACTCGACGTGAACGACCGGGCTCTACGCAACATCGTGATCGGGCTCGGCTCGCGGGAGGACGGCGTTACGAGGCAGACGGGCGTCGACATCACGGCCGCCTCGGAGGTGATGGCCATCCTGGCGCTGTCGACGTCGCTCAGCGACATGCGGGCGAGGCTCGGGCGGATCGTCGTCGGCTACACAAAGGGCGGCGAGCCCGTCACCGCCGAGCAGCTGAGAGCGGCCGGGGCCATGGCGGTCATCATGCGCGAGGCGATCAAGCCGAACCTGCTGCAGACCCTCGAGAACACGCCGGTGCTCGTGCATTCCGGGCCCTTCGGCAACATCGCCCACGGCAACTCGTCCATCATCGCCGATCTGATCGGCCGTAAGTGCGCGGACTACTTGATCACGGAGGCGGGTTTCGGGGCGGACATGGGAGCGGAGCGCTTCTTCAACCTCAAGTGCAGGGTGTCGGGCCTCGTACCGGACGCGGTCGTCATCGTGACGACGGTCCGGGCTCTGAAGACCCACTCCGGCAAGTACCGGATCGTCGCCGGCCGGCCGCTGCCGCCGGCACTGCTGGAGGAGAACCCCGACGACGTGCATGCCGGCGGGGCGAACCTGCGCAAGCACGTGGAGAACGTGCTCGCACGGGGCGTGACCCCGGTCGTCGCCGTCAACGCGTTCGCCGAGGACCAGCCCTCCGAGTACCGAGTGATCGAGGAGATCGCCGCGTCGCTCGGCGTGCGCAGCGTCGTCACGACGAACTTCGCCGATGGTGGCCGGGGAGCCGTGGCGCTCGCCGAAGCGGTCGTCGAGGCTGCCGACAAGCCGAGCTCGTTCACGATGCTGTACCCGGACGAGGCGTCGCTACGCGAGAAGATCGAGACCGTCGCCACGAAGGTCTACGGCGCCGACGGCGTTGACTACTCGCCCGCCGCATCGCGGCAGCTCGACAACTACGAGAGCAACGGTTTCGGTCACCTGCCGGTGTGCATCGCCAAGACGCACTTGTCGCTCTCGTCCGACCCGACCTTGAAAGGCGCGCCGACCGGGTGGCGTTTGCCGGTGAGAGAGGTGCGGGCGTCGGTTGGGGCGGGTTTTGTGTACCCGATCTGCGGCGATATGCGCACGATGCCCGGACTCGGCTCGGACCCGGCCGCGTTCCACATCGATCTCGATGACGACGGCGAGATCATCGGGCTGTCGTGAGCGACGCAGCGCAGCCGCTGGCACCTGACGCGGCGGCGGGATCGTTGCCCGACCAGAGCATCGGTTCGCTGCTCGAGGCCCTTTCGGCCCGCTCGCCGGCCCCGGGCGGTGGATCGGCGGCCGCCCTCGCCTTGGCGCTGGCGGCCGGACTGTGCGGGATGGCGGCGCGCTACTCCGAGGCGAAGCTGGACTCGGCCCCGGCCATCGCGGCTGCGGCCGACCGGGTGCGCCACCGGGCGGTGGAGCTCGCCGAGGAGGATGCCCGGGCGTACGGCGCCGTCCTGGCGGCGCGCCGGCTGCCTCCCGAGACCGAAGCTTCCGTCCGGGACGAAGCGATCGCCACGGCGATGGCATACGCCGTGGCAGTGCCGAGCGAGGTCGCCGAGCTCGGCGCCGAGCTCGCCAAGCTCGCCGACGACGTGGCCTCACGCGGCAACGCCAATCTGCTCGGTGACGCGCTGAGCGCCCTGCTGCTGGCGGAGGCCGCTGCGGCGGCCGCTCGCACGATCGTCGAGATCAATGTCGTGGAAGCCGAGCGGGAGCCCGGGGCCCCGTCGGGAGCGGCGGTGCCTGCCCCGTAGGATGCCGCGAATGGCTGACCCACCGGCGGACCCGGACTCGAACGCGGCCCGACGGGTCGCGTACTTCACGATGGAAGTGGCGATCGACGAGGCGCTGCCGACCTATAGCGGCGGTCTCGGGGTCCTGGCGGGTGACTACCTGCGGTCGGCGGCCGACCTGGGGTTACCGGTCGTGGCCGTGACGTTGCTGTACAGCGAAGGCTACTTCCGCCAGGTGATCGACGATGGTCGCCAGGTCGAGGAAGCGGTGTCCTTCGACCCCGAGCCGCTGCTCGAGCGCCTCGATGCCCGGGTGAAGCTGGACATCGGAGGGCACCAGGTCGTCGTGGGTGCGTGGAAGCTCGACGTGCGGGGCGCCGGGGGTGGCGTCGTGCCGATCCTGTACCTCGACACCGACCTGCCGGAGAACGATCCCGCCGATCGGACCATCACCGACCAGCTGTACGGCGGCGACAACGAGCATCGGCTGCGGCAGGAGACGGTGCTCGGGATCGGGGGAGTCGCCATGCTGCGCAAGCTGGGCTGCGACCCAGCCACGTACCACATGAACGAAGGCCACTCCTCGTTGCTCACGCTCCGGCTGCTGGAGGAGCAGATGGGGGCGGCGGACGGCAAGCCCGGCGAACAGCACCTGGCGGCGGTGCGGGAGCGTTGCGTGTTCACGACGCACACGCCGGTGCCGGCAGGGCACGATCGCTTCGGGGCGGCTTTGGTGGCCGAGGTGCTCGGACCTGACCGGGCCGGCCTCCTGGACAGTCTCGGCCTGCTCGGATCGGGGGTTCTCAACATGACCGAGCTCGGCGTGTCCCTGTCGCGGTACGTGAACGGCGTCTCTCGCCGCCACCGCGACGTCGCCCAGGCGATGCTGCCCGGGGCCGACGTCCGGTCGGTGACGAACGGGGTGCACGTGGCGACCTGGGCTGCACCCAGCATCTCGGAGCTGTTCGACCAGCACCTGCGCGGCTGGCGGCGCGACAACGCCTTGCTCCGCTACGCGTCCGGCATCCCGCTGCCGGAGATCGCCGCTGCCCACGCCGCCTCCAAGCGGGCATTGCTCGCCGAGGTGGCCGTGCGCAACGGCGCCAAGCTCGACCCAGCTGCCCTCACACTCGGCCTCGCTCGGCGCGTCACCCCCTACAAGCGAGCGACGTTGCTGTTCTCGGACCTGGACCGGCTCGCCGCCATCGCCGCCGAGCACGGCCCGCTGCAGATCCTCGCCAGCGGCAAGGCACACCCCCGCGACCAGGAGGGCAAGGACCTGATCGCCTCGCTCGTCGCACTGGAGCAGCAGATGACCGGGGCGGTGCGGGTGGTGTTTCTCGCGAACTACGACGTCGCCCTCGCTGCGCTGCTGTGCGCCGGCGCGGACGTGTGGCTGAACGTTCCAGAGGCGCCGCTCGAGGCGTCGGGAACGAGCGGGATGAAAGCGGCACTGAACGGCGTCCCGAGCCTGAGCATCCTCGACGGGTGGTGGATCGAGGGCTGGGTCGAAGGCGTCACCGGTTGGGCCGTGGGCGATGGCGGTGCGGATGGCGTGGCTGCGGGTGCCGCGGGTGCGGGTGGCGCGGGTGCCGGTGCCGCGCCGAACGCCGTCCCCGCCCTCCCCGCCGTCCCCGCCGTCCCCGCCGCCCCCGCCGCCCCCGCCGTCCACGCCGTCCCCGCCCCCGCCCCCGCCCCCGCCCCTGCCCACGCCGAGCCCCGCCAGCGCGACGCCGAGGCGTTGTACTCGAAGCTCGGCGCGGTGGTGGCGCCGGCGTTCTTTGGTGATCCGGAGGGTTTCTTGGCGGTCCGGCGCAACGCCATCGCGCTGAACGGGTCGTTCTTCAACACTGAGCGGATGGCGCGTGAGTACGCCCGGGAGGCGTACGGGCTACCGGCCTGAAGGGCGGCTCCGCCGGCCGGGGGCACCAGGTTCCGCTGCTATCCGGCGGCGGGGTTGTTGACAATGCTCGAGAACAGGATCGTGCCGGTCTTGGTGTCCCGGATGAGGAACAAGTAGGGGTGATTGAACGAGATCGTCGCCGCCACCCTGTGCGCTGCGACTGGCGTGACCACCGAGGCGGTGGCGGCCGCAGCGTCGGTTCCCCATCGATTCACGTCGAGTGTGACGGCCTGTTGGACCAGTGCGAGCGCTTGATTGGTCGTTCCGACAGGCCCGAGCATCGGCGAGAAGTCGGCATTCGAGAACACCGGGCCCATGCCGAGCGCCGCCAGCGGCGCGTTCAAAAGCGGCCGCGATGAGAGCGTCAGATTCGGCATCGAGAAGTTGACGAACTCGGACTTGAGCCCGGAGACGATGCTCGACAAGCGACTGGGTGTGAGCGACGTCAGCAACGACGCCACCGTTCCCGCCGTCGGCTCCACCAGCAGGGCGGCGTAGCGCCCGTTCGTGTAGGGGAGTTGGACCGCCGCATAGTCCGATGCCACACCGGCCTCGAACGTGCCTTGCGGGTCGAGGATCATGGGAACCGAGACGGCCCGCCCCGTGGACGGGTAGAAGGCCTCGTTCGCCACGGTCGCTTGGAGGAACAGACCTTTCGTCCAGGCTGCGTGGAAGTGAAGCGCGTTAGCCAGCACGATCTCGGTGATTTTCGGGATCTCACCGGCAGTGAACAGCTGCTTGATCCGGCCGGCCGTCTGCTGGTCGACCCAGGCGTTGATGGCCTGGGTGGCTTCTGCAGACTCGAAGTCGGCCTGGTAGCTGTCGTCCCCGAAGCTCGAGGCGCACGCCTTCAGGAAGGCTGCCTCGACAGCGACGTGCTGGGCTATCCAGAGCGAGTTCGCCAGGTGCAGCTCACCGGGAGACTGACCGCTGGTGAGGCTCTGCACGAGATCACCCCACCCGATCGCCTGAGCGCTATTCGACAGACCGGCCGACTGCAGAGCCGTCGCGATCTGCTGCGCCGTGGCTCCGGCGGAGCCGAGCTCCAGCATGGCGAGGTCGACGTCTGCGCTGAGCGGTGAGAGCAGGACGTTGCCGTCACCGGCGCTCACCGCCTCCTCACGCGTGAGCGCCAGAGCGAATGTCTGCTCTGCCGCCGCCACCGCCGAGCTGTCAGCGGCGCTGTGTGACCGGGCGGTGCCGTTCAACGACGCCACCAGGTGGATCGAGCCGTCGGGGCCGGCGAGTTTCGAGATCCCGGCGGAGCCAGGTCCCCGGGCGATGGGAGCATGGCCCGAGCCAGGTACCAGGAGTAGCGCAACGACGAGGACCACGGCCAGCGTGACGCACGTGCCGCCGGAGATCATGGCGAACAGCCGACGCCGCTGCCGTGCGGAGCGTGCTCTCAGCTCGTCGGCGCTCGCCCACCGACCGCCACCGCCGCCATCGCCGCCATCAGAGCCGCCGCCATCGCCGCCATCGCCCCCAACCGGCGCCGACCGGAGCGGCAGCAGCCGCTCCTCGAGCCAGTCATTCGAGCCCTCACCCATGTTGGGTCATCTCCTCCGGGTCGCGCACGGCGAGGCGGTCGGCGAGCCGTGCTCTGCCGCGGGACAGCCACGACTTGACCGTGCCGGACGGGACCTTCAGGTCCGTGGCGATCTCGTCGATGGTCTGGCCTGCGAGGTAGTGCAGCACGATGACCTCTCGCTCGTGGGTGGACAGGGTGAGAAGCGCTGTGACCAGATCCCGGCGGGACGACGGGTCCGGATCGACGCTGCCGGCATCGGGAGGCGAGCTGCGGAGCAGGGTCCGCCTGACCCTGCGCCACTGCGACTTCGCCAGGTTGAATGCCACCCGGCGGACGAACGCCTCCGGATCGTCGTAGCTACTGATCCGATCCCATCTCGCCCAAGTCCGGACGAACGCTTCCTGGACGAGATCGAAGGCGCCTTGCTCGTCCCCGGTAAGTGCGTAGAGCTGACCAGCTAGCCGATCACGGCTGGCCTGGTACAGCAGTTCGAACTCCTCGGCTGTGGCCATGGAGACCTCTCAACTCGTCTATAAACCAACACCCCCGGAAGGGAGGAAAGGTTGCAGGCGATCTCCACTGTGGCGCGTCGGCGGCGCCGGCGCAGCTCAGCAAGCGACGGTTGCCTCCAACGGTTCGTCTGTCCTCGTCACGCCGGCGAGGGCGCGCCAGCCAACAGGGACCCGACCGGGCCGTACCGCCCCGTGATCCATCAGCACTTGCAGGATTGGCCGGGTGGCCTGGAAGCGAAACTGCCTCCGCTCCGCCGTCCGGTTCACCCTCCGCCAGGTAGCGAACCCAGGGAGGCCGACGGTCTCGTAGACGCCGGCGTGGACCATGGAGTCGAACATGAACCGGATGAGCCGGGGGGCGACATGGCGCACGAGCGCCCGGTCGAGCGCACTCGCCCGCTCCCACACCTCGGGGAAGACCGCCCGGGCGAACGAGAGGTGGCGGGCCTCCTCCATACGGTGGTAGCGGTTGACGTCGCGGATGAACGGATCCGTGTCGGGGTGCTCGGAGGCCAGCTTCTGAAAGAGGTCGGGGATCTCCTCGCCGGCGAGCACGAGCACATAGAACAGGCCCGGGTTGCCGATCGTCGCCTCGATCGCCGCCCGGTAGCCGAGCCTCATCACCTTGAACGGGACCGGTTGCCTTGCCTTCGGCTGCAGCTGGATGAGCAGACGCTGGAACAGCCGCTGGTGCCGGGTCTCTTCACCGACCTCGTGGAGGATGAAGGTCAGCCGGGGATCGGTCAAGTCCCTGGCCGTCGCCACGTGCGCCGAGAAACCCGCCTCCAGCACCGCCTCGAACCGGATACCCGCCGCCGTGACCGAGGCGATCTCCTCGCGCGAGAGCGTCGCTCGCTGTGCCGACGTGAGGTCGAGGTCAAGGCCGGCGATCGTGAGCAGCTCGTCGGGCAGCAGCTGGCCGTCTCCGACTGCTCCGGTCACCTCGACGTCCGGTTCCACGACGCGCTTGCCTGCGGCGGCGCTGAGGCGGTTGACTCGCTGCTCGATGGAGATGGTCGGAGCGGGCATTCGCGGGTGCCTCCTGCTTGGTCGTTTTGTCTCGGTCCCGAGGAAATGTTACCAGCCAGTAACGTTACCATGAGTTACAGTTGAGTGCAATGCCTCGATCGGATCGGAGAGCAGGGCGCAGGTCGGAGCTGCTGGCGGCCGCGCTGAACGTCATCCGGCGAGACGGCGCCTCGGTGTCCATGGAGGCCATGGCCGCCGAGGCCGGCATCACCAAGCCGATCCTCTACCGTCACTTCGGCGACCGGGACGGGTTGCTGGGGGCGGTGGCGGACCGTTTTGCCCACGAGCTGGTCGGCCGGCTCTCACAGGAGTTGGCGCTCCCGGGACCGCCTCGCGAGCGCATCGCCGCCGCCGTCCGCTGCTACGTCGAGTTCATCGAGGACGACCCAGCGCTGTACGGGTTCTTGACCCAGTGGGCTCCCCTGTCGAGCACGGCAGTGGCCGGCGTGGTCGACAGTGTGGCCGCCGTGCTCACCGCAACAATCGCCGAGCGGCTGGCGGAAGCCGGTCTGGACGCTCGGCCGGCCGAGACATGGGCCTACGGTGTGGTCGGAATGGTGCATCTCGCAGGGTCGCGTGCGGTGTCGCTCACCGAACAGTCGCGTGATGTCGTCGTGGCAGACCTAATCGATCTCGTGGCCGACGGCGTGCTCGGCTCAGCGGTGGCCGCCGGTGTACCTGATGCGGCGGGGCGATGACGGCCTCGCGCCTCGTCTGGGAGCAGGCTGATGGCGCGCTCGTGCGGCGCCCGGACGAGCTGGCGGTCGAGGAGCCACTCGAGCTCCGGCTCTCCACCGAGTCGGAACCTCGCATCCTGAGTATCACCATGCGGACACCGGGTCACGACTTCGAGCTCGCCGCCGGGTGGCTGTTGGCCGAAGGCGTCATCGACGGGCCCGAAGCGATCCGGTCGATCCGTTACTGCACCGACCCCGACGTCGACGGGGCCCAGCGCTACAACATCATCACTGTCGACCTTCACACCGAGGGCGCCAGGGTCGTCGAGCGGCTCATGCCCACCTCGGCATCGTGCGGGATCTGCGGCTCGGCCTCGATCGACGCCCTACGCCTACTCGGGCACCCTCCGATCGAGAGCGAGGCGTCCCTGCGCTGGCCGACGTTGCTGGGCCTGCCGGCGACGTTGTCATCGGTACAGAAGGACTTCCGGTCCACCGGGGGTCTGCATGCTGCCGGGCTGTTCAGTTTCGAAGGCGAGCTGCTGGCAGCACGGGAGGACATCGGTCGGCACAACGCCGTCGACAAGGTGATCGGCTGGGCGCTGCTGGAACGGCGGTTCCCGCTCACCGGCGCGGTCCTGCTCGTGAGCGGTCGGACCTCCTTCGAGATCGTTCAGAAGGCGCTCCGGGCGGGCATCGGCGTCGTAGCCGCCGTCTCGGCGGCCAGCAACCTCGCCGCCACGCTGGCAGAAGAGGAGGGGATCACGTTGGTTGGCTTCCTGCGGGACGCACGCTGCACGATCTACTCCCACCCTGAGCGCATCGAGGTCGCCGGCTGAGGCGGCTCAGGTCTCGACGATCGAGCGTGTGATGGCGATCGCGGCCACGAAACTCCGATAGATCCCGATCGGGTCATCTCCACCGATCTCGACGGTGCGGTCCCCCGTGCGGGTGACCCCGCCGATCCAGGTCGCCATCTCCGCCATGTCGGCCGTCAGCCAGTCGACTTGAAGGCGCGCCGGGAGCTCGATCGGCGGTGGCCCTAGCTCACCTCGCGCCACAGCCTCGACGGCCTGCTGCGCCCCGGCGTAGATCGCCCGGCAGGCAGCCGCCGGGTGCAAGCTGTCGGCCGACCAGCGTGTGATCGCCTCCTTGACGGTGACTGCCTGGGTGTCGGGCAGCACGGCGGAGGTCTCGGCGATGGTCACCTGGTCGCCGGTCACGAGCGCGACGGGCACCCCGTGACCGAGGGCCACAAGGGAGTTGATGCCGGCCTCCCCGACAACGGTGCCGTTCAACCGGACGGCCGACACAGCCCTCGGGTTGTAGGTGTGCGAGAGCACTCCGTTCGATCCCATCGACCCGTGGTACGACACGAAGAACACGGCGTCGAAGGAGGAGTCCAGCCCTTGCATCATGTACAGCGGCTTGTGGCGGCCCGAGATGTACCGCGCCTCCGCTGCGAGCTCTCCGGGTGGGAGGTTCGCCATGACACCGTGCGAGTCGTTCACCACGACGCTCGTGGCGCCGCCGGCCACGGCACCGGAGATCGCCGCGTTCACCTCGTCGAGCAAGAGGCGCCGGCCGATCTCGTACTCCGGCCCGGGACCCCGGCACTGCGCCCAGTCGACGATCCCGGCCGTCCCCTCCATGTCGCTCGAAACGAAGATGTGCATGGATGCTCAGCGAAGCCCGGCGAACAGGTCGTCTTCGGGCGTTGCGTGTCCGGTGGTGTCACGAGCCCGCACGTAGGCCTCCGTCGAGAACACCTGCTTGAACAACTCCAGCCCGAGGTCGAGGAAGAAACTGTTGTCTGTCTGACTGCCGTGAGCCTCGAGGGCGCGGAACTTCGTCTCGGCGTAGGCCGTGCAGTCGATGTACGCCGCGATCAGCTCGTCCGGCGTTCCGAAGTCGAGCGCGTCGGTGGCTTCTCGAGGTGGCTCGACGCCGGCGCTGAGCAACGCCTCCGCGAAACCCGTCATCGCGGACAGCGGGATCACCGGGTAGTACAGCTTCCGCGGGATGCCGGTCTCCGAGACCGCGGCGACGGTGACGCGGTTCGCCTGGATGTGGTCGGGGTGCCCGTAGAAGCCGTTCTCGTCATAGGTCAGCACCACGTCGGGCCGGTACTTCTCCATGAGCGACACCAGGCGCTCGGCGGCTTCGGTCACCGGTGTGTTCCAGAACGCGTGCGGCGCGTCATTCTGGGGCCAGCCCATCATCCCGGAGTCGTGATAGCCGAGCAGCTCGAGATCGCTCACCCCGAGCAACTCGCAGCTGCGCTCCAGCTCTGCGCGGCGGTGCTGCTTCACCAGTTCCTCGTCGTGGCCGGGATCGCCTGGGGCAGCACCATTGGGGGCATTGCCGAGCTCACCGTCAGTGCAGGTCACGACGATGGTGCGGATGCCTTCGGCGGCGTAGCGGGCGAGCGCGCCGCCGGTGGAGGTGGCTTCGTCGTCAGGATGAGCGTGCACGGCCATCAGCGTCAACCGGTGCCCGTCCGCTGCAACCGGGTTCGGGGTCATCGTCCGAATCTAGACGGGCCCCTGCCGCCCGCGGCGGGTTGATCGGTAGCGTCCGGGTGTGGCCACCCAACTGGATCTTCCCGAGCAGTTCCGACGCCGGATCATCTCGGCTGGCGGGCGCGAGTGGGCTCGGTGGCTGGACGGGCTGCCCGAGGTGGTCGCCACGCTGGCGGATCGGTGGGGCCTCAGCTTGGGCGAGACGTTCCCGTTGTCCTACAACTACGTCGTCGCTGCGGAGCGGGAAGACGGTGTCGCCCTCGTGCTGAAGATCGGGCCTCCGGTTCCGACCGGCGGCGAGGGCACCGCCCGCGAAGCGCGCGCGCTCCGGCTGGCCGGCCCTTCAGCGGCGCGAGTAGTTGATGAGGACTCCGATGCCGGTGCGATCCTGCTGGTGCGCTCGATACCGGGGACTCCTCTCGCTGCCGCCTGGGAAGAGGACGACGACGCGGCCACCGAGATCCTCGGCTCGGCGATGCTCGACTTCTGGCAGCCTACCGACCCGACTTGCGGGTTGCCGCCGCTGGGTGAGCTGGAGGACGCCTTCGAGCAGTTCGACCGCGGGCCGTATGGCTCGGCAGCCGCCTCGAAAGACCTGGTGGGTCAGCTCGCCGATATCGCCAGCGGCGTCCGCGACTTGCGCTACGCCTCGGTGACAGCGCGCAGGGTGTTCCAGGAGCTGCTCGCCGACCGGGCACCGAACGTGTTGCTGCACGGCGACCTCCACCACGACAACGTGCTGGCTGACGAAGGGAGGGGGTGGGTGGTGATCGACCCGAAGGGTTACTTCGGGGACGCGGGGTACGACACCGCCGCGATGCTCTACAACCCGATGCCCGGTTTCAGCGCCGTCTCAGACCCTGATGCGATCCTTCGCCGCCGGCTTGCGGTGATGTCACACGTGACCGGCATCGACCGTGAGCGGCTGGCTGCTTGGGGCTACGTGAAGGCCGTTTTGTCCATGTTGTGGACGCTCGAGGAAGGCGGCCAACTCGATGGCAGCGACGCGCGGATGCGGGTGATCGGTTCGCTGCGCGAGCTGATCTGATCGCTCGGCCTCCGCCGGTCTGATCGCTCGGCCTCCGCCGGTCTGATCGCTCGGCCTCCGCCGGTCTGATCGTGGGGTGTTCGAATTTCGAGAATTGTTAGTAAGCGATAAGTTAGGTCGATGCCCGCTGATCCACTCCCGCCTCGATCGAGCAATCGCCGGCGATCGCCTCGCCAATCAGCTGCCGACCGGCAGGACGCCATCCTCGAGGTGGCGATGACGGAGTTCGCCGCTCGGGGTCTGGCGGGTGGCAGCGTGGCGACGATCGCCGCCCAGGTGGGCGTGTCGCAGTCTTATGTCTTCCAGCTGTTCGGCACGAAGCGGCGGTTGTTCCTCGTCACGGTGGGGCGAGGGTTTCGTCGATTCAGGCAGCAGCTGGCCGAGACGATCGAACCAGGCGACGTCGGCAACCTGAAGGCGATGTTCCAGGCTTGGAAGGCGCTGGCGGTCGAGGGGGTGCTCTTGCCGCTCCAGGTGCAGGCCTGCGCAGCGTCGTGCTCCGACGAAGACGTCCGGGCCGAGGTGCAAATCATGTTCGCTGGCCTCTGGCGCTTCGTGGAGGACAACGTCCTTGCGGGGCCCGAGGACGTGGAGGAGTTCTTCGCCCAGGGGATGCTCGTCAACGTGCTGGCCGCCGTGAATTCTCCGGGCGACGCGCCTCCGAAGCCCAAGCGAGCGAAGTAGCCGCCCCGCGCCGCTCACACAATCGTCATCGCCGGCCCGGCCGCCTCCACGAGCGGCATACCCCCGGCGAGCGGCTCGAGGTACCGGCGGATGGCGATCGCTGCTGCGGCGCCCTCGCCGGCGGCTGACGCCGCTTGCTTAGTGCTCCCCGCCCGGCAGTCGCCCGCCGCGAAGATGCCGGGGACGCTCGTCTGCAGGCCGGCGTCGGTGATGATGAAGCCCTGGGCGTCCAGCTCGATGAGACCTTGCACGAGCTCGGTGTTCGGCGAGAGCCCGATGAACACGAACATGCCACCAGGGTGGAGCTCCCGGCGCTCGCCCGTGTGCGTGTCCTCCATGACCACGGTCTGGAGGTGGCCCTCGCCGAGCAGCTCGACGGTCACGACGTCGGTGAGCACGTCCATGTCAGGGTGCTCGGCGATCTTCTCCACCACGACCTTGGAGGCCGTCAGCTCCGGGTCGCGCGTGGCGATCGTGACATGGCTGGCGAATCTCGTCAGGAACAGGCCTTCCTCACCTGCTGAGTTGCCTCCGCCTACGACGAGCACGTCCTGCCCGCGGTAGAAGGCGCCGTCGCAGGTGGCACAGAAGTGAACACCGGCACCGATGAAGTCCTCCTCGCCGGGGACGCCCAGCCGGCGGTAGGTCGAACCGAGCGACGCCAACAAGGCGTAGGACCCGTACTCCGAGCCGTCCGCGGTGACGACGCGCCGGTAGTTGCCGTCCATCGTGATGCCGGTCGCCTCCGACGCGCCCAGGATCTCGACGCCGAACCGCTCGGCCTGCTTCCGCAGGCGGTCGGCGAACTCCGACCCCGTCACGCCTTCCGGGAAGCCGGGGAAGTTGTCGAGGCGCTCCGTGATCCCGGCTTGGCCGCCGACGCCACCGCGTTCGATGACGAGCGTGTCGAGCCCTTCCCTGGCGGCGTACAGCGCTGCAGTGAGGCCGGCCGGGCCACTCCCGATGACGATGAGGTCGTAGAACGAGCGTGACGCCATCGTCGGGATTCCGAGCTTCTGGGCGAGATCGGAGTTCGACGGCTCGACCAGCGTCGACCCGTCGGGCCACAGGATGACCGGGATAATCCGTTTCCCGTCGTTCACCTGCTCCACGTAGGCCAGGCCCGCCTCGTCCACGTCGACGTCGACGAACTGGTAGTGGACTCGTTGCTCGCCGAAGAACTGCTTGGCCCGCTTGCAGTCGCCGCACCACTGGGTGCCGTACACGGTGATGTGAGGGTCGTCAGCCATGCAGGGATTGTGGCATCACCTCGCCGATCAATTCACGGCGAGCGGGAGCGAGGACCGGACGCGCAGCCGGCAGGTGCCAAGCTTGCGGCGTGGGACCGCTCCGCATCGCCCTCGGGCTCACCCTCGTCCTGGTCACCGGGGCGAGCATGGTGTCGACGCTCGTCATGCCGCGGGGCAACTCGCACTTTCAGTTGATCGGCGCTTTGACCTCCCGCTCGGTGCGTTTCGTGGTCGTGATGATCTCGAGGCCGTTCAAGGACTTCGAGCACAAGGACTCCCTCCTCGCCACGATCGGCCCGCTGATCCTGTTGACGCAACTGGCGGTGTTCCTCGGACTGTTTCTGATCGGGTATTCGCTGGCGGTGTGGCCCTATGCCGGACCGTACGTGGTGGCGCTGCGCGAGGCCGGATCGTCGCTCTTCACGATCGGCCTCGCCCATGTGGGTGGCCCGACGAACGACATCCTCACGGTCATGGCCGCTGCCACCGGCGCCGTCGCCATCGCCCTCCAGATCGGGTACCTGCCGGCGATCTACCAGGCGTTCAACCGCCGCGAGGCACTCGTGACGTTGATGGAGGCTCGTGCCGGTCTTCCCGCCTGGGGTCCCGAGCTGCTCGCCCGGCACCAGCTGATCCAGACGATCGACGCCCTGCCGCAGCTCTACCGGGATTGGGAGCTCTGGTCTGCGGAGGTTGCCGAGAGCCACACGAGTTACCCGGTGCTGCTGTACTTTCGCTCGCCCGAGCCCTGGTACTCGTGGGTGCTGGCGTTGCTGGCCGTGCTGGACTCCTGCGCGATGCAGCTGTCCCTCTGCCCGGAAGCTGCGCCGAGCGAAGCGCGGATGTGCCTGCGGATGGGTTTCACTGCGCTCCGGCGGATCGCCGCCACGCTCCGATGGTCGTTCGACGCCGACCCGCTGCCGGATACGCCCTTGCAGCTCAGCTTCGAGGAGTTCGAGTACGCCGTCGATGTGTTGGCGACGACGGGCTTCGTGACCGAGCGAACGCCGGCCGAGGCGTGGCCGCACTTCCAAGGGTGGCGGGTCAACTACGAGTCGATCGCCTACCGGCTCGCCGATCGTGTGGTCGCTCCCCGGGCGCCGTGGTCGGGCGAGCGCCGCCACCTCTCCGAGACCCTCACCATGCCTGCGCGTCCGCCCCATCGCTCGCCGGAGGGCCGCCTCAGCGACCAGACGCGGTTCCGGCCGGGCACGGCCCCGGGCGGGACCCCCGGGACCTCCGGGGCCGCCGGGACCGCCGGGTCCGCCGGGTCCGCCGGGAACGCCCCCGAATGACGACGACCGGCGTCATGGGCCTCGACGCGGTCGAGATCGTGCCTGCAGGCCCGCTCTCGGGCGTGCTGGCGGCTCCATCGAGCAAGAGCGTGACGAATCGCCTGCTCGTGATCGCCGCGCTCGCCGAGGGCACGAGCCGGCTCGGCAGCGTGCTGCGGAGCGACGACACGGCCGTCATGATGGCTGGTCTGGCGGCATTCGGAGCCGGGGTCCGGGACATCGGCGACGATCGCATCGAAGTCGCCGGCACCGCAGGCCACCTCAGCACGCCCGATGATGTCGTCTCGGCCGGGCTCTCGGGGACGACGCTTCGGTGGCTGGCGGCCGTGGCGCTGCTGGCGCCCGGACCGGTCGTCCTCGATGGTGCGGGGCCGCTTCGCCAACGGCCGATCCTCCCGCTGCTGCAGGCGCTCGAGAGCCTCGGGGCCACCATCGAGACCGATGGCGGCCGGCCGCCGCTGCGCATCTCGTCGGGCGGCCTGCCCGGCGGCAGGATCCGGGTCGATGCGGCTGAGAGCTCGCAATTCGCCACGAGCCTGCTGCTGGTCGCGCCCTACGCCGAGCACGACCTCGAGCTCGAGGTCGTCAACCTGGGGGCGGCCGGGTACGTGGATCTCACCGTGGAGGCGATGAGCCGGTGGGGTGCGGCGGTCGCTGCCCCAGACGACGCCCACTTTGTCGTGACAGCAGGACGCCACTATCGCGCCCGCGACGAGATCGTCGAGTACGACGCCAGCGCGGCTGCCCATCTGTTCGCGCTCGCCATGGCGACAGGCGGCAACGTCATGGTGGCAAATGCCGTCGCCACCCGGCAGCCGGATTCGGGCATCGTGGCGGTCTTCGAGGAGATGGGCGGCGAGGTGAGCGGCAACCCGGGTGGGGGAGTGACCGTGGCTCGGCCCGGGGAGCTCCGGGGCGTCGACGTGGACGTCGCCCTCATGCCGGATCAAGTGCCGACGTTGGCGGTGCTCGGGGTGCTCGCGTCAGGTACGACGACGCTGAGGCACGTGTCGGTCTCCCGCGGTCACGAGACCGACCGCGTCACGGCCATCGCCCGCGAGCTCACGAGCCTCGGAGCCAGCCTCGAAGATGACGGCGACGACACTCTCGTCGTCCATGGCGGCCACCGGCTGCACGGCGGCGTCGTCGACACCTACGACGACCATCGCATGGCGATGGCGCTGTCGTCGCTCGCCGCCGTCGTCGCTGGCGTGACGATCCGGGACCCGGGCTGCGTCGCCAAGACCTACCCGCGCTACTGGGAGGACGCAGCCGCCCTCGGCCTTCGGCGAGCCGGCGGGTAGGTGCCCGAGGTGCCCGAGGTGCCCGAGGTGCCCGAGGTGCCCGAGGTGCCCGAGGTGCCCGAGGTGCCCGAGGTGCCCTCAGGCAGGCTCCCGTGTGGGGAGGCCCGCTGCCTTCCAAGCCTGGAAGCCGCCGTCCAGATCGGTGGCGAGGGAGAGGCCGATTCGCCGCAACGTCACCGCTGCCAGGCTCGACGCGTAGCCCTCGGAGCACATCACGATGATCCGCTGGTCGTAACGGGCAAGCTCGGGGATCGACGCGTCGCTCCTCGGGTCGAGCCGCCACTCGAGCACGTTGCGGCCGATGACGAACGCGCCGGGGACTTCGCCTTCCAGGGCGCGCTGCTCCGGAGGGCGGATGTCGACGAGCGCCGCCCCGGCGGCGATCTCCGCGAAGGCCGCCTCGGGACTCACGCGGTCGAGGGTGTCGCGGGCCTCGTCGAGCAGGTCCCCGACCGACCAGGGAGCCGGGCGTCCGAGGCGGCGGGAGACCTTCGGCCCGGGCCGTGTCGGGGACACCGTTCGCTCGCCTTCCGGCGAGTCGACGCCGACGGTCTCTCGTGCCATCAAGCCGAACGGGCCGAGGTCGTAGTAGGTCATCGCCACGAGCGGTGGCGAGTAGGCATGGATGCTGAAGGCCGGGCCGTCCCCGTGGTGGCGCACGTCGTGCACGTGGGCGGGCCCGAAGCTCGCGTAAGCCCCTGCCTCGAGCTCGCGCCTCGACAGCCGCCTCGTGCCGAGCCTGCGGAACTGCTCGCGGAGCGTCCCGCTGGCGACGGCGAATGATCCGGCGGAGCCGCCGTGGTCGTGCCAGTCGGTCGCGTGGTTCGGTTGCCAGGCGAGCAGCCACACGTCGAAGAACACGTTCTCGTACAGCTTGACGTTCCACCGGTCCCCGCCTGGGCATGAGCCGGCGTCTAGGACGAACGGCTCCCACAGCTGCCGATGCAGCGCCAGGACGCTCGTGACCTTGCCGAGCGCCGCGGGCGGGAGCAGCGCCCCGTTCGGCACGAGACCGGAGACGAGATCCTCGAGCGCCCGCCTCATCGGCGCATCACGGCTCCAGACGGTCGGCCCGTCTGACCCGAGCGGTGGTGCTAACGGCATGGTGCTCACGGAGCGGCGGCTCTCCTCAGCTCTTCTCAGCTCTTCGAAGCCCCGTAGAGGAACAGGTGCCCGATGGCGGTCGGGTACACGCCGGTCACGGTCTTGGATGTCGCTGTCAGGTAGTTGTAGAAGTACCCATAGATGATCGGCGACTCGGTCAGCAACAGAGTCTCGATCTCGCCGGCGATCGTGCGCTGCGTGCTCAGGTCGACCGCCGCCACGTACTGCGCCGAGAGCTTGTCGTACTGGGTGTTCTTGAAGTGAGCGGCGTTCCAGGTCCCGGTGCTCTGGAGCGGGGCGGTGAGGAAGACGTTCGGGACGCTGCGGTGCCCGTAGTCGACGAGGCTCATGATGGCATCCAGCCAGTCGGACTTCCCGAAGACGGCATCGCCGTAGTACGCGTCCGACGACTCGACCTTGAGTTTGACGTCGACCCCGATGGCGGCGGCAGCCTGCTCGATGATCTGGGCGAACTGCGGGATCTCGAGGAAGTTCTCCGTCGTGAGCTGCGTCGAGAAACCCTTCGGGTGCCCCGCCGCCGTCAGCAACGACTTCGCCTCTGTGAGGTTCTGGCTGCGCTGGGCCACGGTGGTGTTCGTCGACGGGAACACGGGGGCGAAAGGGCTGTCGTTGCCCACGTCCGCGTAGCCCTTGAACAACGCCGCCACAGTGTTGGGCCGGTTGAGGCAGAGCGCCACGGCACGCCGCACGCGGGGGTCGGTGAACGGCTCCTGGTCGCAGCGCATGGAGAGCTCCCGGTGGGCGCTCGAGCGCAGCTTGATGACGTTGTAGCCACCGGCGAGGAGCGCCTCCCCGCCGCTCACGGAGAACTGGCCGATGACGTCGATCTCGCCTGCCTGCAAGGCGGTGATCTGAGGGGGCTGGTCCGTGTAGAACGTGAACTCGGTCTTCGCCGGCAGCGCTTTCGTGCCCCAGTAGTCCTCGTTCCGGGTGAAGGTGGCGCCCACCTTCGGCGTGTAGCTCTTCAGGACGAACGGCCCGGTCCCGACGAACGACGACTGCCATTTCGACGGGTCGTAGTTGTTCGGCAGGATGATCATGTTGTAGTTGTCGGACGAGCACAAATACGGGAAGTTCCCGTTCGGGGCTTCGAGGCTGAACTCCACCGTGAGGTCGCCGGTCTTCTTCACACCGGCCGGCGTGAGCACGCCGCCGAAGGCGGAGAGGGCGTTCGACTTGCCGGTCGGTTTCGACTGGAGCTTGTAGGTGTAGACGACGTCGTCGGCCGTCATCGGCTGGCCCGTGTGGAACTTGACGCCGCTGCGCAGGTTGAAGGTCCACACGTCCGCGGCCGAGTTGGAGCTCCAGCTCGTGGCGAGCACGCTGCGAAGGTTGAGGTGCTGGTCGGACAAGCAGAGGTACTCACCGGTCTGGGCGAGCATGTCGAGGCCGCCCTGGTCGGACACGGTGACCGGGTTGATGTCGCCCGTCGGGACGACGATCCCGGCCCTGATCGTGGCGCCGGATGAGCCGTTCGGTGCCTTGGTCGTCGGCGCCGCCGGACTCGTGCTGCCGCAGGCGGTGGCGATGGCGCCGAGCAACGGGATGGACATCCCGACGACGGTGCCGCGCCGGATGAACTCGCGTCGCGAGATGTGCCCGGCGGCGAATTCGTCGATCACGTGGTTCTCGATCTCACCGCGGCCTTGCCGCAGCTTGCCGAGCGCCTTCTGGTCGATCTTGTCCATCAGAGAGCTCCCCTTCTCGGCTGCATCTTTGGAGGGCTGGGATGTGGCGGCCAGTTATATCACTAAACCGATGGTAATAGTCGCATTTGCGCCGAGGTGTCCCCGGGTGGACGAAGTGTAGGCCCGAAGGGTTGTTCCTATGGCTCGACGCTCGAGCAGGATCGCTCAGTGGTTGTCGGCAGCCGGCGCCTGAAGCCGGCGGAGCTCCTCGACGCCGATGTGGCACCTCATGAGGTGCCCGGGCTCCACCTCGACGAGCGGCGGCTCGGCGCGCTCGCAGATCCCACCGTCGAGCACTCGGGGGCAGCGCGTGTGGAAGACGCAGCCGGGAGGCGGTGATGCGGTACTCGGGATCTCGCCCGAGAGGCGGATCCGGGTGGGGGGTACCCCATCGATGGTAGGGACAGACGACACGAGCGCCTCGGTGTAGGGGTGGTGGGGACCGGTGAAGACGATCTCGGCCGACCCCACCTCCATGAGCCGCCCGAGGTACATCACGGCGATCCGGTCCGAGAGGTAGCCCACGACCCGCAGGTCGTGGGAGATGAACAGGTACGTGACCTGCTCGGCCACCTGCAGGTCGACGAGCAGGTTGAGGATCGCCGCCTGGACCGACACGTCGAGGGCGGACGTCGGCTCGTCGCAGACCACGACGCGCGGCTCGCCACCGAACGCACGAGCGATCGCCACCCGCTGCTTCAGGCCGCCCGAGAGCTGGCTCGGGCGGAGGACGAGATGGCGCTCTTCCATCCGCACGGACTCGACGAGCTCGATCACCCGCAGTCGCCGGGCCTCGCCGGAGAGGCCGGCAAGCTTCGTGACGGCCCGCCCGATCAGCCTGCGGACGCTGTGACGCCGGTTGAGCGCCGAGTCGGGGTTCTGGAACACGATCTGCAGCGTCTTCAGCTCCTCACGGTTGCGCCCCCGCACGTCTGCCGCCACCGGTTCCCCGTTGAGCTCGATCGATGACCCCGGATCCGGCACGATCAGCCCGAGCAGCGCACGGGCGAGCGTCGTCTTGCCACTTCCGGACTCGCCCACCAGCCCGAGGGTCTCCCCCCGGTGGAGCTCGAGGTCGACGTCGACGAGCGCTTGCACCCGCTCGCCGCGGGTGGTGAACGTCTTTGACACCGAGCCGAGCCGCACGACGGATTCAGGAGGGCCGCTGCGCTGTGGCAGGGCGAGGTCGACCGGAGTCGAGCGGGGCAGCCCGGCCGCCTCGTCGTGGTGGAAGCAGCTCACCCGCCGGCCGTCGCCGAGGTCGGTCATCGGCGGCGCTTCCGACCGGCAGCGGTCGTCGGCGAGCGCGCAGCGTGAGGCGAAGATGCAGCCGACCCGTTGGGCGCCAGGCGAAGGAAGAAACCCGGGGATCGTGTCCAGTCGCCCATGGTCCTTCCGGAGCCCGCCGCGGGGGATGCAGCGGAGCAAGCCGACCGTGTAGGGGTGACGGGGGTGGTCGAACACGTGCCGAGCAGGCCCTTCCTCGACGAGCTCGCCGGCGTAGAGGACGCCCACGCGTTCGCACATCTTCGCGATGACGGCGAGGTTGTGGCTGATGAACAACACCGAGGAGTCGAGCTCGGAACGGAGCCCCGCCACGAGATCGAGGACCTCGGCCTCGACGGTTGCATCGAGCGCCGTCGTCGGCTCGTCGAGGATGAGGAGGGACGGGTCACTCGCGAGCGCCATGGCGACGACAACCCGCTGGGCCATGCCACCGGACAGCTGGTGGGGGTAGCGGCGCATCACCCGGCCCGGGTCGGAGATCTGTACCTTGGCGAGCATCGCCTCGGCTCGCTCGAACGCCTCGGAGCTGTGGAGGCCGGCGACTTCGAAGACCTCCGCCACCTGCCTGCCGACCCGGATAGACGGGTTCAGTGCCGTGCCGGGCTCCTGGTAGACCATCGAGACCGTCTTGGCGCGGAGCTCCCGGAGGGCCTCGGGACCCATGGCGAGGACGTCGCACCCGTTGACCGAGATCGATCCGGCGCTGACGCGGCCGTTTCTCGGGAGGTACCGCTCGATGCCGAGCGCCAGCGTGGACTTGCCGGATCCGGACTCACCGACGAGCCCGAAGGACTCACCGCGGCCGACGCGAAACGACACATCGCGCACCGCCAGGCGATCGTGTCCGCGGACGCGGTAGGTGACGTCGACGTGGTCGACGACGAGGGCGTCGCCGGGCGAGGTGACCGGCTGAGCGTGCTCGATCGGCGCCGCCGGTGCCGTCATTGGGCGAGCACCGACTCGACTCCGTCGGCGATCAGGTTCACGGCGACGACGAGCGAGGCGATGGCAAGGGCGGGGAAGAGCGTCTCCCACCAGTATCCGGCCGAGATCACCGAGTAGTTGGCGGCGATGCCGGCGCCCCAGTCCGGAGTGGGCGGTGGCGGCCCGAGGCCGAGAAACGACAACGTGGCAACCGTGAAGATGGCGTAGCCGATCCGGACCGTGAACTCCACGAGGATGGGCGGCAGGACGTTCGGCAGGATCTCCACGAACATGATGTGCGGCGCCTTGTCACCTCGGAGGTGGGCGGCTGCGACGTAGTCGAGGTCGCGCTCGACGAGCACGGCGGCACGCACGGTGCGTGCGATGAGCGGCGCGAACACGAAGCCGATCACGACGACGAGTGTCGGGATCGACGGCCCGAGCGCCCGGACGAAGAGGACCGCGACGATGATGACGGGAAGGGCGAGCACAGTCTCGACGAGCCTGCCGACGACGGCGTCCACGGTACCGCCGAAGTACCCCATGACGAGGCCGAGCGCCGTGCCGAGCGCCGTGCCCAGCAACGTGGCCATCGGCGCGATGACGAGGATGTTGTGGGCGCCGACGATCACCCGGGAGAGCACGTCGCGCCCGAGCTGGTCCGTCCCGAACAGGTGGGCGCCCGACAGTGTGGCGTTCGTCGCCAAGAGCTGCTGGGCGAGGGGGTTGTGGGGGGCGAAGCTGTTCCCGAACACGGCACACACGATCCAGAACACGACGATGGCGGCGCCGATGAGGAACGTCGGGGAGCGCAGCAGCTGCTGGGAGACCGTACGCGGGGATTTCGGGCCGGCCGCCTCGAGCACGCGCATCTCGGTGGGGGGAATGACGCCGACCGTGTCGCTGAGCCGCCCCGGGATCATTCGCCGCCTCCGAGGCGGATGCGCGGGTTGAGCAGCGAGTAGGAGATGTCGGCGAGGAGAGTGGCGAGCATGTAGACCACGCCGATCAACAGGACGCCAGCCTCGAGCATCGGGAAGTCCTTCGAGTTCACAGCACCGAGCACGAGGCTTCCGATGCCCTGGTAGTTGAACAGCGTCTCCACTACGACGAGGCCGCCGATGAGGTAGCCCATCTGGGTGGCGATGACCGTGATCGTCGGGAGGAGGGCGTTGCGCAGCACGTGCCGCCGGATGACGACCGAACGGCGGAGGCCTTTCAAGGCGGCGGTGCGGGCGTAGTCGGAGGCGAGCGCCTCGATCGTGCCGGCACGCGCCATGCGGCTCACGTAACCGAACAGGACGAGCACGAGCGGGATCGCCGGCAGGATCAAATGGTCGAGCTGTGTGACGACCGAGGATCCCATTGGAGACGTGGCCGTCGCCGGCAGGACGTGGAAGGCCACGGCGAAGATCTCGAGGAGGATGATTCCGGACACGAACTCGGGCAACGTCGAACCGGACAGGCCGCCGATCGAGATGATCCGGTCGATAGGACCGCCCGCCTTGAGCGCCGCCACCACGCCGCCGAGGATGCTGAGCGGGACGACGATGACGAACGCAACGCTCGCGAGCTTGAGCGACTGAACCGCCGCGCTGGTGATGTAGGGCTCCACGGGCGCCTGGTACTCGTACGAGGTCCCCATGTTCCCGTGGACGAAGCCGGAGATCCAGGTCCAGTACTGGTCCACGAGCGGCCGCTCGACTCCGAGTTGGCGATCGAGGGTGAGGACGGCGCTGTGGGCGGCGAGCGGCCCGAGGATGAAGCGACCCGGGTCGCCGGGGAGCACCTGGCCGGCGTAGAACACGACGATGCTCAAGAGGAACAGCGTGACGATCGAGAGGCCGACACGTTTCAGGAGATAGGCCGCCATGCTTGCCCTTTCAGGAGCTCGTGCCGTTCTCGATGATGGCCGACAGCGTGCCGGCGCGCACGGCCACGACGAGCGGCTCGAGATCCTCCGGCAGCGGCGACGGAGCGTGGGTGGAGGCGATGAGCTCACGGACCGAGCGATACGCCCTCTCGGTCCCCTTCCCGAGCCGCCCGAGCGAACGGAGGTCGATCGCCTGGGCGGCGACGACGAGCTCCACGGCGACGACCCGGGTAGCGAGCTCGACGACCTCGGCAAGCCGGCGGGCGGAGAGCGGGGCCATCGTCGTCCGGTCCTCGATCCCCTCTGCCTTGCTCGAGCTGGCCAGCTCGAAGGAGACGGGATGGGCGAGCAGGCGCGCCTCGGCGGCGAGCGACTGGGAAGCGACGGCGAACTCGGCGAGACCGTCGTCACCGGTCTCCGGATCCTCGGCGAGACCCGCTGCCAGCCCTGAAAAGGGGCTCTGGAGCAGCTTCACCGTGCGCTCGGCGGCCGAGGTGATGGCCGGCGCGAGGCCGATCCTGGCGAAGTCGAGCGAGGCCGACATGGCGACCGGGTCGAAGTTGCCGACCGAGATGATCGCCCGCTCGGCAAGGACGACGACCGGGTTGCCCTGGGAGTTGTTGAGCTCGCGTTCGACCGTCGCTCGGGCGTAGCCGAGCGCGTCCCGGGCAGCACCGTGAAATTGAGGTACACACCGGAACGTGAGGGGGTCCTGCAGGTTCCGGGCGGTGCCCTTCTCCCAGAGCACGCTGCCGGCGAGCAGGCCGTGCAGGTTTGACAGCGTCGCCTGCAGGCCGGGAGACGGCCTCGTCTCCCCGACGATGGGGTGGAGCGCCGTCACGTTTGCGGCGTAAGCCTCGAAGTCGAGGGCGGCGGCGACGTCCAGCGCGTCGAGGAGCTGCAAGCCGTGGGCGAGCGCCAGGGCCGAGCAGGCCGTGGAGAAGGCGTTCGTGTCGATGAGAGCCAGGCTCTCGTTCGGGGCGAGCTCGAAGTCGCCCCACTCGACCACCGCATCCGCCAGGTCCGCCAGCGGGCCGAGGTCGGCCTGGCCGACCGAGCCGAGCGATCGCACCACCGGGACGACGCCCTCATTGAGGGCGGAGATCACGAGGTCGGCGAGCTCGGGACGCACGCCGGTCACACCGGTGGCGAACCCGTTCGCGAGGACGAGCATGGTCGCCCGCACGATGGCGGGCGATGCGGGAGGCCCCTGGGCCATCCGGTGCGTGCGGAGCAGTGAGCGGTTGAAACGGGCCTGGTCAGAGGGACGCAGCGTCACGCGCTTACGCTCAGCCACCCCCGTCGTCAGGCCGTAGACGGGCTCGCCCCGAGCCAGCACCTCCATGACGACCTCCCGGTGCGCCAGCATCTGCTGACGGGCGACGGCGGCCAGGGCTGCGTCCTCACCGTGCTCGGCTACCGCCACCACGTCGCCGAGCGACAGCGAGGCGCCGTCGAGCAGCACCGTCACCGGGCAGCCTCAGCCCGGTCTGCCGTCGGGTGGTCGGTCACGCTCGTCCGCACGGGTACACCTTGGCACGGGTACACCTTGGCACGGATCGCCGACCGGCATCAGGGCGAGGCGTCGGCGGGGCCGCCGGCCGCCGACGTCACGAGCGGCTCGAGGTCAGGACCGAGGCCGAACAGCTCGAGGCAGGGCTCGAGGTTCTCGATGGTGATGTCGGCCCGTCTCCGCTGATCAAAACGCTCCCTCGTCATCCGGAAGTTCTGGTGCACCGCCTGGGTCGAGCCGGCCCGGAGGCCCATCTGCTGGCCGTTGTCCTCGTAACCGAGGCGACGCGACACGCGGATCGACCGCACGTTGTCGAGGAAGGCGCCGCTCAGGGCTTCGTGGGCGCCGAGGCCGGCGAACGCCAGGTGCAAGATGGCCGCGCGCATCTCTGTGCCGAGCCCGTGACCCTGGTGGGAGGCGGCCAGCCACGAGCCGGTGTGGACGGACCGCTGTACGACGAACTTCTCGGCGTTCAGCTCCTGGACGCCGACCGGGTGCCCGTCGACGATGACGGCCATCTCGAGCTGCCACGCCTCGGGCGAGAAGTTGGCGCGCTGCCGCCACCACCACTGCATCGACTTGCGCTCACGCACCGGGCTCGGGTCGGACAGCCAGTCGGAGACGAAGTGGATCTCCCCGTCGGGGAACATCTCGGGGCTGGCGATGCTCGCGAGCTCGACGCACATCTCATCGGTGGGGAAGCGCAGCTCGAGTCGCGGGGTGCGGACGACGAGGTCGAACAGGGGCCAGTACGGGTGTGCCATGCGACAGCATACGAGGATCGAGCGGTGCGCTAACATCGAACGCATGTTCGGTGCTGCATCCTGGGACGACGGCCTCGACGAAGCCCAGCTCGCCGCCGTCGCCCACGGAGAAGGGCCACTCGTCATCGTGGCCGGGGCGGGCACGGGTAAGACACGGACGCTCACGGCTCGGGTGGCGCACCTGCTGGAGCGCGGCGTGCCGCCGGAGCGGGTGCTGCTGTTGAGTTTCACGCGCCGGGCGGCCGACGACATGCTGGCCCGGGCTGCCTCCCTGAGCGGCCACAGCGAGCTCGGCCGTCGGCTTCGTGGCGGGACGTTCCACTCGGTGGCGCACTTCATGATCTCGGCGTACGCCGAGGTGCTGGGGTTACCGGTGGGTTTCTCGGTGCTGGACCCCGCTGATGCTGCGGACGTGCTCGATCTGCTGCGGGAGGGCGAGCGTGCCGGCACCGGCGAGGTGAGGGCGCCCAAGTCGTCGACGCTCGTCGACGTCTACTCCCGTTGCGTGAACACGCGCCGGAGCCTGAGCGAGGTGCTGGCGAACGACTTCCCCTGGTGTGAGCCGCACACCGACGCCATCGCCGGACTGTTCCGGTCCTACGTCGCCCGCAAGCGCACGAACGGCCAGCTCGACTTCGACGACTTGCTGCTGTACTTCCGAGCGGCTCTTGCCGACGAGCCCATCGGTGAACGGATCGTCGCCATGTACGACCATGTCCTTGTCGACGAGTACCAGGATGTGAACGCCCTGCAAGTGGACATCGTGCGGTTGCTGCGACCAGGTGGCCGTGGGCTCACCGTCGTCGGGGACGACGCCCAGGCCATCTACGGGTTCCGGGGCTCCGACTCGCGCTATCTGCACGATCTGGCGACGTCGATGCCCGAGGCGACGGTCGTGGCGCTCGAGCGCAACTTCCGCTCGCTCCAGCCGGTGCTCGACCTGGCCAACGTCGTCCGGCCGAGCGATCCCGGTCTCCGGCTGGTGCTGCGCGGGACCCGGGCCGGCGGGCGGCGCCCGGTCCTGTTGCGGTGCCACGATGCCCCGAGCGAGGCCCGCGCCGTGACGGACCGGATCCTCACGCTCCATGAGGAGGGGATGCGGCTGCGGGACCAGGCGGTCCTCGTGCGGGCGGCCCACCACAGCGACCTCATCGAATTGGAGCTGACGGCTCGGCGGGTGCCGTACCGGAAGTTCGGGGGGCTGCGTTTTGTGGAGGCTGCCCACGTGAAGGATTTCGTGGCCACGTTGCGGCTCCTCGACAACCCCGCCGACGAGCTGGCGTGGTTCCGGCTGCTCAGGCTGCACGACGGCATCGGCCCGTCCCGGGCACGCGACCTCGTCCAGCGGTTGGCGCCCCAGGAAGGTTGGGCCGGGGCCGAGTGGTCCGAGGCCGTTGCGGCCGCCCCACCGAAAGCCCGTGTGGTGCTGGGCGAGACACTTGCGCTCGTTGCTTCGGCGAGGGCGGCCGGCAGCGTGAGCGAGCGGGTTGACGCCGTGTGCCGGGCGCTCGAGCCGTTGGTGCTGTCTCACTACACCGCCGGCGAGGCCCGCAACGGCGACCTTGCCCGGTTGGCGTCGGCGGCCGCAGAGGTCGGCGACCTGGGGACGTGGCTCGGGGAGATCACGCTCGACCCACCAGCTTCGACCGGTGACTTCGCCGGGCCGCCGCATCTCGACGAGGACTACGTCGTGATCTCGACGGTGCACTCGGCCAAGGGCCTCGAATGGCTGGCGGTGCACCTGCCTCACCTCGTCGACGGCGCCTTCCCCTCGGACATGGCGCTCACCACGCCGGCCGGCTTGGCCGAGGAGCGCCGGCTGTTCTACGTAGCCGCCACCCGAGCCCGGGACCAGCTCAACCTGTACACACCGCTCCGGATGCCCCACCACCGGCGCTCCCGCAACGATCGGCACAGTTACGCGCCGGCGAGCAGGTTCCTCGATCGCGACCTTTTGGCGACGGTCGAGCTCGCCGAGCAGGTTCCGGCTCGGCTGACTGCCGGTCTTGGTGCGATCGGGGGACTGGTCGAGAACCAGGCCGGCGAGGCCACCGTGCCGGTCGGGGCGGCGTCCGTGGCGGCGGATCTCGATTCGTTGTGGCGCTGAGCCGGTGACGTGACGCCTCCGAGCCGGGGCCGCTGGTCGGCTCTCAGCTCCGGTAGGGCGCTGCGACCTCTTCGAGCAACTGCGCCATGTTGTCGAGGCGCCGGGACAGCTCGGAGCCGAGGGCGCGGTCCACGACGACGAACTCGTCGATGCCCAGCCGCTCGTACTCGCCGAAGTGCTCGCCGATCTCCGCCGGCGTCCCGATGAGCGACGGCATGCCGCGGCCCTGTCCTCTCCAGCGCTCGAGCAGGGCGGGATCGTCGCTCATACGGAGGAGCGCCTGCGTGGATCTCTCAACCGAGGCCGGGTCTCGTGACACGGCCTCGCAGTGAGCCTCGAAGACCGCCTTCTTGTGGGCGATCAGATCCGGGGTACCCCAGCAGTTCCAGATGTCAGCCCAGCGGGCGGCCATCCGCATCGAGACCCGCTCGCCGGCCGCACCGATCAGGAGCGGCAGGGGCGACTGGATGGGTTTCGGCTCGCAGGGGGCGTCCGAGAGTCGGTAGTAGTGCCCCTCGAAGTTCGACCGCTCCTCGGTCAGCAACAGGCGCACCACCTCGCAGGCCTCGTCGAGACGGGCCAGGCGCTCGGGGATCTCGTACAACTCGATCCCGTAGGCGTCGTGCTCGTTCACCTGCCATCCCGCTCCGAGGCCGAGCACGAGGCGCCCGTTGCTGATGCGGTCCGCCGTCGCCGCCATCTTGGCGAGGATCGCCGGGTGGCGGTAGGTGTTCCCGCTGACGAGGACGCCGAGGCGGGCTCGCTCCGTCAGTGCGGCGATGGCGCTGAGCGCCGTCCAGGCTTCGAGCCGGGGCCCGAGGCCGGGCGGCTGCTCGTTCGGCATGAAGTGGTCAGCGACGTAGATGCCGTCCCACCCGGTCGAATCGGCCACTCGAGCGGTCTCGGCGACCTCAGCCCACGGCTGCTCGGTGCCGATCCAGATGACGAAGCGCACGGCGGGCGAGCCTACCGGCCGGCCACGGGCGGCATCTCGGGGGCGAGGCGGCGCCTGGGCGGGCTGCTGCGCCGGCGCCGGCGCCGGAGCCCGACGACGGCCAGTACCGCGCACGCCAACGTACCGAGCACGCCGGCACCAAGCCCGACGTCCGCCCGGGCAGATCGGTAGTGCCAGATGACTTCGTAGTGGCCCGCCGGCAGCTCGACCCCTTGCAGGAGGCCGACAGGGACGACGGTTCGAGTGTGGGCCGGCCCGAGGCTTCCTCCGGCTCCCACGCGCTGGATCGTGGCGGTCCACCCCGGAGAGTACTGCTCGCTCCGCACGAGCAGCACGGGGGCAGGGGAGTCGACCACGTCGACGGGGTCCTGCCAGTAGGCGACCGTAAGGGTGGTGACCGACCCCGACGCGGCCGGCGCCGAGGCGACCCTCGCTCTCGGCGCCTCGACCCAGGCCGCCCCCCGAGCCTTGGTGTCGCCGTACAGCACCAGGGGGCCGATCCGGCCCACATAGATCCAGTGTGGTGGCTGCAGCAGCCCCTGCAGCCAGCCGTTCAGCACGTAGGTGACCGTGCCGGATGACCGCTGGTGCAGCGCGAGGGGCGCGCTCGCAGCGTCAGCTGTCACGGCGACCGCCCCGACGACCGGCTCACTGGTGGCGGAGGCGCCCGGGTCGGTCACGGAGACGGCCAGCGCCCCTCTGCCTGCGGCGATCTGTGACGACGGAAGGGGGAGCGACGCACGTTCTCCTTCTGGCGCCCCGCTGACGCGAACGGTCCGTCCGTTCGCCAGAGTCACCGTGACGACGACCGCACCGGTGGGCGATGGCCCCTCCTGCGGGTCGAAGAGCACCGTCACCGCCGAGATCCGAGTCGGCGCCGGCAGTTCCCACCGCACGCCCGCCGCGACGAGGCGCCACGGACCGGCGGGCGGGTAGGTGGCGCGGGCGACGTCGCCTGGCTGGCGGTCGGCGGCGCTCGTACCCACCGCCAGCGGGGGACCGGGCGGGATCCGGGGTGCCGTGCCGCTCGGGAGGATCGTGCCGAATTGCTCAGGCACCACGGCGACGACACCGAGGTCGAGCTCGTCGTAGAGGGGCCCGAGCAGTGCGGACGGGAGCAGGTTCTCGACGTCGTGGGAGCCGGTGGCCGCTTCGTAGGCGGCAGGCACGGCCGAGCCGTAGCCCTGCACGGAGGCGAGTGCGTGCAACAGGACGAGGTCGTTCACACCCAGTTCGTCAACGAGAAATGGCGGAAAGTCGAGCGCCAGCTGGTCCGGATCGTCGATGGCGGTGCGGGCTCCGGGGGCGAGGTGAGTCTTGAGGGTGCTGGCGGCCGGGTTGGAGGAGGCAAGCGTCGACAGCGGGATGGGCTGGTAGGAGGCCATCGCGACGAACAGCAGCAGGTCGGCGGCCACGACGGTGGCGGCAGCGCGGCGCCAACCGTCGATCGAAGGCCAGCTCGAGCGCCACAGCACGACAAGCCCGCCGAGGGCGATCACGACGGCGGCGGCGTAGTAGCCGGCCATCTGGGTGGGCAGGTCAGCCTGAATGCTGGTGACGCCGAGCCACCGCTCCACCGGTGCGGTCCAGGCGAACATCGACGCGACGAGGCCGAGGACTGCCGCCACCGGGATCGCACCGGCCCGCCGCTCAGCCCGCGTCGGCTCGCTCGCGCCCGCTCGGGCGCCGGTTCCTGCGCCCGCTCGGGCGCCGGTTCCTGCGCCCGCCGGTCGGAAGGTGTCCACGAACACCGCCAGCAGGGCAGCGAGGGCGAAGTCGCCGATGGCGGCGTTGCGGTTCTGGAGGCGCTGGCCGCCGTAGAGGGGGAGGTGGACGAGCAGGTGGCCGAGGGGAGTCTCGGTGCCGGTCGACAGCACGGCTCCTACGACGAACATGGCGTACCAGACGCCAAGCCCACTGCGTGAAGGCTCGGAGGCTGGGGCGCTGTCGCCCGGCTGGTTGTGTCCCTGGAGCCGGGCGAACCCCTGGCGGGCCCGCCGCGTGAGCTGCCCGAGCCACCGGGGCGCAAGCGCGAACAGGGCGATGAGCGGCAGGATGCCGACGGCGTAGGTGACCTCGGGCATGTTGAGCGGTCCGGCGTAGCTCGGCATGCCGAAATTGCCGTTGCCGCCCAGCAGGTACGGCGTCACCAGCAGGGGAAGGTCGCTCCAGCCGAGCGAACCGCTCCCGAAAAGACTCAGCGTGCTCACCGACCGCTGCGACGAGTGCAGGTACACGAGACCCGGGAGCCACTGCACGGCCGACATGGCGATGGCGACGGCGGCGCCGGCTCCCACGCCGGTCACGACGCGCCTCGCGACCGATGGCGCCCGCCAGCACCGAGCCGCCAGGTACAACACGGCGATGATGGCATCGCTCGAGACGGCTCTCGGGTCGCCGGCGAGCACGACCAGGGCGGCGGAGGCTCCCAGCAGGGCGATCCAATGGCCGGATCCCGCCAACCAGCCGCCGCCTCGGACGGGCGGGCGTCGAGCGCCGGCCACCCGGAACATGCCGTCGATCGCAAGGAGGATCCATGGTGCCAGCGCAGTCCCCTCGATCAGTCCGAGATGGCACTGCTGCCCACTCACGAAACCCATCTCGCTCCAGGTGACCGCCCCCAACACTGCAGCCAGCGGTGAGCAGCCCTGCCGGCGCAGGAACAGGTGGAAGCCCACGCCGCAGGCGATCCCCGCCAGCACGATGTTCACCTCGAAAGAGACGACGCCAGGCAGGACGGCGAACAGCCAGGTCCCGGGGAACATCGCTCCTGCGTTCCACCCTGCAAGCAGCGGGACGCCGCTCCAGATCCCCGGGTCCCACAGCGGCAGCCGTCCGTGGGCGAGCAGCTGGCCTACGAGAACGCGCAGCGGGTAGTTCTGCGTGAGGTTGTCACCGTCGAGCACGGGATGACCGGCGAGCGCCCAGGGCACGTTCACGAGGACCGGCACAACGACGAGGATCCCGAGCGCCCACCGGTCGGCACGGGTCAGGCGAGCGCGCACCACTGTCGACGTTAGAGCCACCCGCGCGGTCCCGCGTGACTTCGGCCGGAGGGCGCCCTAACGTCCATCGGATGAAATACGGCTTGTTTCTCCCTCTCTACGGCGAATTCGCCGATCCGGCTCGTGTCGTCGACGTCGCGCGGCAGGCTGAGCAAGCGGGTTGGGACGGCTTGTTCGTCTGGGACCACGTATATGGCGGTGAGGGCGTCCCGGTCGGTGACGCCTTCGTGGCGCTGGCAGCCGTCGCAGCCGTCACGACCAAGATTCGTCTCGGCCCGCTGGTCACGCCCCTAGCCCGGCGGCGGCCTTGGGTGGTCGCCCGTCAGACGACGTCGGTGGATCACCTCTCGCGCGGCCGGTTCATCTTCGGGACCGGGCTCGGCGACGAAGGCTGGAGCGGGGAGATGACAGCGTTCTCCGAGCGGGCGCAGGAGGAGGATGAGCGTGCGGCGCTGCTCGACGAAGCGATCGCCGTGCTCTTGCAGTTCTGGTCGGGCAAGCCCGTTCGCCATGACGGACAGTGGCTGCAGGTGGACTCGGCGGCGTTTCTTCCGACGCCGTTGCAACGACCCAGGATCCCGGTCTGGGTGAGTGCCCGCTGGCCCCGGAGGAACCCGCTGCGCCGAGCCGCCCATGTCGACGGGATCTTGCCGGTGTGGACCGAGGTCCGCGATCTCCGCGTCTCGCCGGACGTGGCGGAAGTGCGGAAGATCCGCGAAGAGGTGGTCCGGCTGGGAGCGCCCCGGCGTCATGACCTCGTCCTGCGCGGCGTGCTCGGTCCGAAGTGGACCGCAGAGGCGCTCGACTACTTGCGCGTGATCGAGAACGCCGGCGCCACGTGGTGGCTGGAGGCCTTCGATCATGACGAGCCGGCCTCGGCGGTGCTCGACCGGACCATGGCCGGCCCGCCCCGGGCCTGAACAGCCTGGCCGGCTCTCGTTGAGGCGCCGGCGAGATCCAATCCGGAAACTTGCCCCGCAAGGAGAGAAGCCTGGGCGGTGTCTCGTTAGAGTGGACCTGAGACGAAGCGCGGAAGGAGCAACGGCGGTGAACCCCAAGGACCGTGCCTCTCGTGGTGCGCGTCCGTCGACCGTTTCGAAGCTTTCGACGCACCGGCGCCCATCGATGACGGTTCTCACCGTGGTGGTGGCGTGCGCGGTGATCGCCGGGGGTGCCACCGGCCTGACGGCGATCGTCGCCCGGACCTCCGGGCATGCGACTGTTCACAGCCTCGCCGCCAGCTGTGTCGCCCCGCAGGCCTCGCCGGCTGGGGTCGCTTCGGACCACTTGGGCGCCTGGACGTTCAACTTGTTGGAGGCGGGGACGTTCGGCTCCGTCGTCTCGGCAACATCGGGCTTGTACGCGCTGCAGGCGTGCGGGACCGAGGAGACCGAGCTGCGCGTGCTCCGAATCGACACGAGTGGCAAAGTGCTCGGGGTGTCGGCTGACTTCAAGCGGGCAGCGTTGCTGACGAGCAGCCTTGCGATTGCCGACGGCTCGCTTTACGTGGGCACCGCCCAGCTCGACATCTCCGGTCCGGGCGGCTCGGCTCCGTACGATCTCACGCTCTACCGCCTTGACCTGCAGACGCTGCGGGTGCTCGGGTCGCGTTCGATGGGCCGCGGTTACGGCTTGTCGTTGTTCGGGGGTGCGGGCGCGAGGTCAGGGCCGGCCTACGCACAGTCGCTGCTTGCCTCGACCGGTGAGGCTCTGCTCGCCGTCTCGCCGGACTCGCTGCAGGCCACCATCCTGGCATCGTTCGGCGGCTCGATCGGCCAGCGCGTCTCGGTCGAGCCCGGCCTCCGATACGTGGCGGTCAGCCTCTTCTCGCCGGGAGCGGTGCCGCCGGCTGCCACCGCGAGCATCGAGCTGTTCGATCTCGCCTCCCGGCGGGTCGTGTCGTCGGTGCAGCTGAAGAGCGGGTCGGACGTCGAATCGCTCGCCCTTGGACGGACGGGGTTGTGGGCCTCGATCGGCGACGGGATGAGCACGCAACTGTGGCGCTACACGGTCCCGGCGTTGGGTGCTTCGGGCGCACCGACGGGTGTGCCAGCGACCTTGCAGACGATCGATCTGAGCCAGACCGGGGACGTCGTCTGGCTCTGGGGCTCGACGCTGTTGGGATGCGCCGACGCCTCGACCGGGCGGCTGCTCGCCTCCACGGCGCCGGCGGGCTCACCGTCGGCGTCCGTGAGTGCGACCGTCGAGGCCGGCTCGGACACCGTCGCCGTAACGCCGGCGGGAATCGGCACGGTAGGCGCCCCGACGGCCTGCCGGGGCGCCCGCTCCTGAGCGAGTTGTAGCCCACCGGCTCTGTCACACCGGTGATCGGTCACGAGGACCCGCCTAGCCTGAGGCGATGGTCGAGCGACGCCAGTACATCGTGGTGGGCGCCGGCCTCGTCGGCTTGGCGGTGACCAGGGAGCTGGCGCGGCGCGGGCGGGACGTGCTGTGTCTCGAGCGTGAGACGATCGGGCACGAACGTGGCGGTTCGAAAGGCACTTCGCGGATCTTTCGCGCCGGGTACCCCGATGCGCTGTATGTGCAGATGGCGGGGCGCTCCTTCCGCGGGTGGCAGGCGTTGAGCGACGAGTCCGGGCGCTCGTTGCTGGAGCCCACCGGTCTGCTCTCGTTCGGCGATCAGGTAGACGAGGTCGCCGCCGCCATGGCAGCCGGCGGCGCGGCTCTGGAGATCCTCGACGAGGTTAGCGTGGCGGATCGCTTCCCGGGGATCGCCGTATCGGGGCGAGCGGTGTTCGAGCCGGGCGCCGGCGTGCTCCGAGCCGACGAGGTCCTGAGCGCGCTGGCGCACTCGGCCCGGTCGGCGGGCGGAGAGATCCTCGAGCACGTTCTTGTGTCTTCGATCGAGGACCGTGAGGACTCGGTGCGCATTGCCGGCAATTCGGTCGCCTACGACTGCGACGCCGTGATCCTGTGCGCCGGCCCGTGGTCCGCTGTCATGGGGCAGAGCGCCGGGCTCGCCACAGCTCGGATGTTCCGGCCGACGTTGCAACAAGTGGCCTACCTGCGCCCAATGTCAGGCTCAGTGTCAGGACTGCCGGCCTTCGTCGAACGGGCACCGGTGACGTGCTACGGCCTCCCGGTGCCGGCGCTCGGGACCTACAAGGTCGGCGTCCACGATCCGGGCCCGGCGGTGGCGCCGGGCCCGATCACCCTGGACGACGACGCTCGGGATCTCGAGGTGCTCGCCACCATGGCGGCGCGGGTGCTCCCTGGGTTCGAGCCGGAGCCGGTGGTGACGGAGCGCTGTTATTACGACAACACCGCCGATGAGCACTTCGTGATCGACCGCGTGGGCCGCGTGGTGATCGGTGCCGGCACGTCGGGCCACGGCTTCAAATTCGGGCCGGTGTGGGGTGAGGTGCTCGCCGATCTCGCCGAGGGGCAGCAGCCCTCGTTCCTGATCGAGAACTTCTCCATCAGCCGGGCCGGCCTGAGCCGGGAACCGGGGGCCTAGGCCGGCCCCACGGCTGTACCGACCGGTGCGCGCTACTGGATCGGGCCGGTATTCACAAATTCACGGCACCGTCGGTACCGTTGGGGGCCTCGGTCTCACGAGGTGATCTGCAAGCACGTGAGACAGGACCCGGATGGCGAACCGCTCGCTTTATTGGTCACCGTTATCTCGTCTGTTTGCTGAGGGGCCGAAGGGCTGACGGTGATGTTGGCGATTATGTTGCCTGGTGACTCGTAGCGGGTGCTGTTGATGGTTATCCCGGAGCCTGTGGGGAAGCTCACGGTGGCACCTGGCATGTAGTCGCTGCCATAGATGTCCAGGTCCTGATTAGCGGTGCCGACGCTGAGCGAACTGGGCTCCGCACCGTAGACAGCTGGAATGTTCGACACCGCGAAGCAAGTCGAGCAGGACGTGACCCGCTGCTTTCCGGTCGGATTGGTCACCGCTACAGTCGCGGCAGCAACCGGTGCTTTGGCGGACACATTGACGTTGGCCACGATCAGTCCGGGGTTCTCGTAGTGAACGGTGTTCACGCTGACGCCAGAGGCCTTGGGGAAAGTCACGTCCGCTCCCGGCATGAAGTCCTGCCCACCGATGTAGATGTCTTGATTCCGTGCGCCAGGTGGAAGTGATTCCCCCCCGAACGAGTTGTTGCTCTCGACGTAATCAATTTCAGGCGTGTCAGAGATCACCAAGCAGCCAGTGCACGTCGCCGACGGGGAGCCGCTGGTTGGGTCCGTCACCGTTACCGAAGCGCTCCTTTCGGGTGCGGATGTGGCAATTGAGATGCTTGCAATGAGCTCTGTCGAGGACTCAAAACTGGTCGAGTTGACTGTAATGTCGGACTTCGCCGGGACGGTCACGGTCGCACCCGGGACGAACGCAGTCCCATAGATCGTAAGATCCTGGTAGCTCGCTCCGTCTGGTAGGGAATAGGGATACACCTCTGACACACTGATGACGCTTGACTGCGAAACCACGGAGAAACACGTGGTGCATGAACCAGCTGGCGTTGCCCCGATCGGGTTGGTCATCGTGATCGTGTCCTGTTGGATCGGTGCAGACGCTGCGACGTCGACGTTGGCGATGACCTGGCCCGGCGACTCGTAGCGGGTGCTGTCGACCGTGATGCCCGAGCCCACGGGGAAGCTGACCGTGGTACCAGGGATGAAGTCCGATCCGTAGATGTAAAGATCCTGGTTCGCCGTGTCTGCGGTTAGCTGCGATGGAGCGACGTAGCCGATTTGCGGGGTGTCGGAGACCGCGAAGCAAGTGGTACATGACGAGCTCTGGCCACCCGGGTTCGTGACCGTGAGAGTGTCGGACATCTCTGGGGCCGTCGACGCAATGGAGACCTCAGCGACCAGAAGCGTGCTGGACTCGAAGCTGGTTGCGCCGACGGTGATCCCGGATCCGATTGGAGCGGTCACTTTCGCCGTTGGCATGAAACTCTGACCTGAGACGTCAAGGTACTGGTCCGACGCGCCATCAGGAAGGCTCGCCGCACCGCCATAGCTGTATGAACTCTCGACCGAGACGTAGCTGGGGGCTGGGGTATCAGACACTGCGAAGCACGTGGTGCACGTGCTGGTTCCCTCGGCTGTCTTGATGGTAAGAGGTACCGATGAGAGAGAAGCTTTCGCCGTTACAGATACGCTAATGACCGCATCATAGTTGTCCTGGTAAGTTACGGAGTTGAGCTTCACACCAGACTTCGCCGGCACGGTCACCGACATTCCAGGATCGAAATTCTCACCATAGAGGTACACGTCTTGGTTGGAGAAGCCCTGTGGCAACGATGAGGGTGAAGCCTGCGTGATCACCGGGATATTGGAGAGGACCTCGAGGCATTGGGTGCAGGTGCCGCTGGTGGCTGCACCGGTATTCGTGACAATGACGTCGTCGAACTGCGGTGGGGTGGTGGAGGCTACGTCGACCGTCAAGTCAACCTCCTCGGGCGACACGTATGTGGTCGATGTCACCGTGATTCCCGATCCGGGCGAGAAGCTCACCGCGGCATCCGGTTCGAAGTTCTGGCCGTACACGTCGAGGCTGTCACCGACATCGCCCGCCGAAACCTCCGACGGAAAGACCTCGGTGACCTGGGGCGTCGATGAGACAGCGAAACACAACTGACAAGAGCCCGTCTGCCCCTTGGGGTTGGTTGCCGTGATGCTCACATAGCCGAGCGGCGCAGCCGTCGCCACGTCAACCTCGGCGGACAGTTCCGTGGAGGAATCGTAGGCCAGGCTGTCGAGGGTGACGCCGGTCCCGAAGGAGAGCTTGGTCTTGGTTGAAAAGCTCGCTCCTTGTATATCGAGTAACTGGGAGGTCACACCGGGAGGGAGCGAGGACGGAGAAGCGCTGTACACAGCAGGCGTGGCCACGGCCGTCTGGAGAACGCCAGCCCCGGCTGGCTGTGCCAGTCCAGCCAAAGTCAAGCCAACTACAGCCGATGCCAGGCACCAGCGACGAACGCTCATCGCGATAAGAGTCCTTTCTCACTCCGAAGTCGGGCTCGTCTCGGCTCGGATGAAGTGGGAACCTATCACCCAGTGTCGGCCTTCTGCCTGCCCTCTTGTGCGATCGGAGGTGCGCATGCATCCCTCGTCAGCCAGCCGATCAGTTCGGTCCGAGCGGACTGCCAGCAGGGAAGCGGGAGGGGTCAGGTGCCACGAGCCTCCGGAACTTCTGCAGGCGGTGACTGCTCTAACGCCGGCAAGGCCCCTCGATTCACACCAGCCACCTAGAGGCCGGCCCTTGACGTCGCGGCCAGGCGGCGCGACTCTCGTGACATGGCGATCGGTGGTTCGGACCACGAGGATTGGCACGCGACGCTCGCCGCCCGCAAGGAGCTCGGGGACGAATACGACAAGGCGTTCGTGACATCTGTGGTGGAGCGGGTGTCGGCGGAGATCGACACTCGGGTGGACATGCGCCTCGACGAGATCGCCGCCCGCCTGCCGAGCCGGCCGATACGCCGGCGCGGCCGGACGTTCATGGCGCTCTCGTCGCTCACGCTCGGGATCCCGCTCACTGCCATTGCAGCGAACTTTGCCCATCTACCCGGTCTGATGGTGGCGTGGGGAGGGATCGTGCTCGTCAACGTCGCTCATGCCTGGCAGCCCGGCGGAGCACGCCGGCCGAGCCGGCCGAGCCGGCCGCCGCTCCGCTAGCGCGAGTCAAGCCTGCGCTCCGACGAGCGGACGCGTGACAGCCGGGTGCCAGAGTGGCACCCGGCTGTCACCAGTGATATTTATGGCAGTCTCACCGTCACGAGATGGTCAGGTGAGCCAACCGATCGGTCAAAGACCGAGTTGCGCCGAACAGGAGGGCCATTGACCCCAACCAGATTCAGCTTGCAGCTCCGCGGCCGCCCGGTCCTGAGTGGCCGGCGATGCGTCACTCGGGAGACCCGTGAAGCCGAGGCCGTACCAGGTCGACAATGAGAACTGGTAGGCGCCGTAGAAGCCGTTGCCTGTGTCCTCGGCATAGTTGTCGCTGGATTCGCACACCCGAAGCTCATACCAGACGCCGCCGGTAGGCGCGCTGGGCACCACCACCGTGGTGGTTGTCGGCGCCACAGGCGGAGCTACGGGCACCGGCACCGGCACCGGCGCTGGCGCCGGGGCGGGTGCCACGGCGATCACGACTGGCTTGGGCTTGGGTTTGGGCTTCGGTACTGCCACGACGGGTAGACCTGTCAGGGAGCTCAGAATCGTGTGCTCCGGGCGGTTGGGATCATGGACGGCCACGAGGTTGCGTCCCTGCGGCTCTCGCGGCAACGCGAGGGCAGCACTGAACAGGATCGGCTGGCGATCCTGTTGGGGCGTTGGCTTGCTCACATGGTTCACCCGTGAGCTGCTCAACACTGTGTTGGACAACGTGCCGGTACTTGCCCCGGCAATGGCGCTCGCTCCGAGCGCCGTGAACGCGGTCAGCGCGATCAGGGGGTGCTTGCGCATCTGCGCTCCTCCTAAGGAGATCGGAAACCCCGGTGGGCTCCAGGTGGGTGCTTGGATGCGGGCATCCCGTCTCGTTGCATGCTCTCGTGGTCCGACGCCGGAAGGGCGGACGGACCGGGTGGTGTGATGGCCTCCATGCGAGGTGCAGACGGGGACGGCCCTGGGTTGGTTGCTGTCGCAGCTCCTTCTCGACCCTGGATAGGTTGGGCCGGAATCAGGACGGCGGTACCGGTCGGCGCGCAACTGTGCACGCAATAGCCCGGGCACACTACGTGCCCTAGGGGCTGCGATAGCCGATGGGTCCGACGTCACAGCGTCTTGGACTCACGGCACCGTCCGTCATTGACAGTGGTTGTGACTAAACACCCTAGCGACACTTGCCCCGGAACCGCAACGATTGGCGGGAAATCGTTACCGTTTCGTCAAGAGCTGCCCTCGTCAGGCTCCTCAGTCACATGAGCAACACCAAGTCATATAAGTCACATAAGTCACATTAGCCACAACAGCCTCATGATCATGCCGGAGAGGCCGG